>CAKZMG010000098.1 GCA_937128235.1 uncultured Verrucomicrobiales bacterium | reverse complement strand
AGCTACTAGGAGACGTCTTCAAAGATGGCGATACCATAGGACACGATGCAAAAACAAAGATACCAACCAAACACGCTAAATCAGTCTGGGATCGTGAGGGTAAGGTTTTGAGAATAGATTTTTAGAATCAAGAATCGAAGAAATGAAAGAATTTTACAAAAACATTATTGGTTGGGTCATTCTTGCTGTAGTGGGATTTGGGGGATATTTCTATGGGAACTCTGCCGAGAAATCTAGAGGAATGGAAACTAAGTTTAGAGCGTATCCGGATTCCTCGCATATTAATTTCTATGAAGAACCTGAGGTAAGGGAAGGGAGGAGTTTATTTTTTCTGCCTATAAGTTGCATAGGAAAGAGTATTGAAGTAGTAGAGATAGAAAACGGGACCTCATTTCAACAATCAATCATACCAATAAGGACACAAGAAGATCTCAAAAAGCATTGTTTGTGCTCAGAAGAATATGCGGAGAACTACTATGATGAGGGTGTAGAAATAGACTTCCAGACTAAAGTGAAAAGGATAGGAGAGAGTCGATTTCTGTCATGGTCTTGGCATGTGGGAGGAAAAGGTTATAGTATAGGGTATGGGTCAAAAGTGGATCTTTCTGAGGATTTGATTGAGGAAGGTGCTGTGCTAGTTGATGGTGATGAACTGAATTCTGGAGAAATTATTTATTCATTTGCGATCATAGCGAAAGACAAGGAATTATCTAAAAGCGAGAAATTCCAAGCTCTCACAATAAATCAATCAAGGTCAATTGAAAAGATGGAAAAGGAAAGCAAGAAGGTTCCGTTTATGCGGTTTATTTTATTCCGTCTTTTAGATCAATATGATCCCAAAATGTAATTCAGAAGCTGTTGCGCTTTTTAAGTAGTGACACATTAAAGCTATTTTACAGAGAATGGCAATTTTCTGATTTTAGGTGTTATTAATTCCAAATGCCTCCGCGATATTCCCTTGAGCGAGTTTGCTGAAGTCATCCCAGTTTTCTTCTCTGTTAGGGAGGGTGGCAGGGGAATTGAAGTTGCTTTGTTGGATTTGTTTGATGGCGGTGGTTGCCCATTCCTTAGCGGAGTCTAGGAGGTCTGCATCGAAGTCTTGCCAGATGGTGAAGGCGGTGTCTGAGAGGGTGTTGGGCAGATTGATGTAGCCTATCGCGGGTATCTCGCCACTCTTATAGTGCTGCTGGGCGAACCATGCATAGATAGGAAGCTGGAGGTTTTTCCAGCAGCGCTCTGTTCTGCCTCTGGGTGCTTTTGGGAGGAGTTCTCCGCAGAGGGGGCGGTTTTCATCTGGATTGAAATTCCCGATGTGTGCCTTGAGTGGGTCAGCCGCTTTGCCAGATGTCTTGTAGTCCATGACACGGATTTCTCCAGTCTGTTGGTGCTGATCCACGCGGTCGATCTGCATCTTGATAGGGTGACCGTCGATCCCCCAGATGATGTCATTTCCTATGTCTAGCTCTACATCGATGATGCGCCAGCCAGCCGCGCATTCTTCTGCTTGGAGTGTGGCTAGTCTGTGGAGTCTGGACTTGGCTATCTCTGCTTGCATCTGGATGGCTAAATTAGGATGGGCTCCGTAGCGGAGGAAAAGTTCTTTTTCTAACAGATCATCAAAGTAGCTTTGGATTTCTTTTGCTGAAACGCTGTCACGCATGGCTTCATCTCTGCCAAATTTCTCTACAACGGCGTGGACGAGTAATCCGAAGTCGAGCGCGTTCATCTCGGTTTTATTTGCTTCGTAGCGATCCATCCTGACTACGCGTTTTAAGAAAAATCTAAACGGACAATGCAGATAATCTCGGAGCGCGGTGGGGGATAGTGCTCTAACAGATTCATTATCTAAGCTGTATGGGTTATGGACTTTTGGGATGCTTAGCTGCCAGTCACGCTGCCATGCGCTAGGGTTCTTAGACTCTAGCTGAGGATCACCGAAGAATGCCTGCACGCGCTCTGCAAGATCTTCTCCCGTGGTGCGTAGCAAGAGTCTGGATGGGGTTTTTGGCTCATTGCTTTCACTAAGTTTACTGAGAATGATGCGGACGTTTTCTCGGCTCGCAGTGAGGGCGTGGAACAGGTAGCTATCGCGCGCATAATGGATGTCCCCACTGTCCATGCCGAGCATCTCGCGGAAGCTATCTGGGAGAAATGGGTCATCGCCACTGTGCTCAGGGACGTGTCCCTCATGCAGACCGATGAGAAATAGCTCAGGTGCATCCTCGTAGATGAGTTCCATCCAGCCGAGCAGGTCACACACGCTGCCGGCTGTGTCGGTGTAGCTTTTCTTGTTAGAAATTATTTCTGTTAGAATTTCTAATGCCTGAGTGATGTCTAGTCCCTCCTTGCCAGAAAATTTCTCAATACTCTCTAACGCATCCATGATGTCCGCGATGTCATCCACCAGAAGTGCAGCGATGTCTGTATGGGTGCGATTCAGCAATTTAGCTATCCAGCCTCTCAGACCTTTCATCTTGTTGCCGCTGAGCATGTTTTCAGTTTCTGTTAGAAAATGCTGTAAGCTAGCTTTTAAATGTTTATAATCATCAGATGCGCTTGTCTGGAGATGATCATTGAGATCAGTAGCGTAGAGAGGGAGACGCTTCTGCATGCATTGATCCAGCTCGCGCGTCAGGACATAGCGGTTCATCTTCTCTGGCAAAAACGCTTCCATTTCTGACAACCGCACCAACTTAGCAAAGGCACTGATCGGGTTCTGTAATTTCGGGTTGCCTGAGCTACCACCTAGCCACTCTCCCAGTGCTGTTAGAAAAAGAACCAGGCTGCTGGAGCGCACACTAGCTCCCTCTGGGTCATAGACATTCCAGCCAGCTGTGGCGAACTCCCGCTGCGTGGATAACACCATGTCCCGATCACAGAGACCTAGCGTGATCTGCTCAGGAATGAGGTCAGACGTTGAGATATCACTTACGATGTGTTGAGCGGCTAGCAATGGATTTTCCGCTATCGTCACGTTCTGCTTCCAGCTAGGTAATGGCAACTCGCAGTGGTTCCAGTGCTGGCTCAGCGGTCTGCCCCAGGAGTCAAAATGTGATCGAAGATTCTCTGGAGCATGAATGATGACTTCTACAGAAATGTTAGACTCTAACAGATTTTCTAAACGTGAAATAGAAAGCGGTGAAATGTCACACACTCCCGCGATGATGAGCTGTTTGTCTGCCGGAATTTCATCAAGTTCTTCGGTGTGCTTGAGCCGCCACTTCCGCAGGGTTTGAGTGACGTTTTTTTCGAGCATACCAAGATCAGCCCAGCGCTCAGACTCGATGCTCCTGCGGCTGATTTCTTGAAATGTTTTCCCGTTGTCATGCAGCGTCTGCTGGAGTTCGCTCAGCTGCTTAGCCACATCGAATGCCCAGCGGAAACTATGGATGACTCCGGCTGGTGGGTCTTTTGGGAATAGTCCTCTGGCATCGTCTAGGTCTAATTTCAGCAAGACATCTATCCAAGCCGTAAGCTGTGCCGCACGGATGCCAGTGTTCCTCTTAGGTAGAAGAATTTCAGGTGTGACGACACGTGGCGAGAGCCCCACGCCAGCCTCTGCAAGTGCTTTCCTAAGCTGCCTACCAGACTGCACCGTGGGCACGATGACTATTTTATCCACCACCTCATCCTTCAATGATAGCAGATGATTGACGAGTTTAGTCAGCAGTGGTTGGTCCCAGTCTAGAAACGTGATTTCTTGCATGTAAGAATGGTAACGCATTTTTCATTTAGCTCAATAATCAATACTGGCTTCAATGAATAGGGGGGGCACAAGGGATTCTTTAAATAGAATGATCAGAATTAAAGACAATTCATAGAGTTCAAATTCCCGAACAGGGGAACGAAGAGCAGGCCTACCAGGACTCGAACCTGGAAATACGGAATCAAAATCCGGTGTGTTACCAATTACACTATAGGCCTATTCATTTCGTGTTACTTTCGTAACGCGGGCGAATAATTAAGGGAACTCTTCTAAATGTGCAAGAATAAATTATCGGATTGAGGTCTTTTCTCACATTTATAGTGAGTCTGGCTGCTTTTAGAGAATGAAAACTGATCATCATTCGAGTCAATGTTAGCCTGCGGGGTATCAATTTTCTATTATCGGAATTGCATGTTAGGTTATTCACATGAATAGTTTAGAAAACGTGCTTGGTTGCGGATTATGTCAGGTTTTAGAGATATGGATACTATTTATTGGCTTGTTGTCGGTGATTTTTACTGGAATGACGGCGGTGTTATTTTTCTCGGAAAAGTGTGAGGCATTAAAGGGGATGTTTTTAATTGTGGTCTTTTTAGCTTTATTGGCTCTCAGCTTGATTCTCACTGGGTCGTTGGGAATAATGTTAGCGTTTAGCGTGATTCTGCTAGTAGTTGCAGGTGTTTGTTTCTTAGCTTGGTTGATTAGTTGCTTCAGCCGAGAGGAGAGGTCAGCCAGGAGGTTTGAACTTATTTATATGGCTATTGGGATTGGTATAGTTGGAATATTACATCTGGTAATTATGGCAGATATGACCGCTTCCATTTAGGGGGACAAAATCGGATAAAAAAAAGCCGCTGAGAATAATCTCAGCGGCTTATGATTTAGTTAGAGGTAAGTTTTTGTCTCGTTAGCTACTAGAGTGATCCAGCGATGACGAGTGATACGATAGCCATGACGTTGATGATGATGTTCATGGATGGACCAGAGGTGTCCTTGAATGGATCTCCCACTGTGTCGCCTACCACACAGGCCTCGTGGACTCCTGAGCCCTTGCCGCCGTGGTGACCATCTTCTACGTATTTCTTGGCGTTGTCCCATGCTCCACCTGCATTTGACATCATGAGTGCCATGAGGATACAGCCGAGGAGTGCTCCGATGAGACAGCCTGTGAGCGCGATCGCTCCAGTTTCTCCACCACCGATTGATTTGAATCCGAATCCAACTACGAGTGGTGTGCCCACTGCGAGGATGGCTGGAAGAATCATGCGCTTGGTAGCTGCTGCGGTGGCGATGTCCACACACTTGTCTGAGTCTGGCTCTACGCCTTCCTTGCCCTCAAGAAGTCCTGGGATTTCCTTAAACTGGCGGCGGATCTCTGTGATCATTTCAAACGCAGCATCTCCCACAGCAGTCATGGTGATGGCTCCATTGAGGAACGGCACGATGCCACCGATGAAGAGTCCTACGAAGAATGTAGAGAGTACGGTTTCATCTGTGAAGTTGAAGTTCTGGATGTCTGCCTTCTGAATGAATGCAGTGATCAGTGCGAGTGCTGCGAGTCCAGCTGCACCGATGGCGAAGCCTTTTCCGATAGCGGCAGTGGTGTTACCCACAGCGTCAAGACCGTCTGTGATCTTACGTGTTTCTTCACCCATGGCTGACATTTCTGCGATTCCACCAGCGTTGTCCGCTACTGGGCCGTAGGCATCGATCGCCATTGTGATACCTACTGTTCCTAGCATTCCAACAGCGGCAAGGCCAACTCCGTAGAGTCCAGCTGCGTGGTATGATGCGTAGATAGTGGCTGAAAGTGTGAGTAGCGGGATAGCTACTGAACGGAGACCTACTGAGAGACCAGAGATCATGACAGTTGCCACACCAGTTTCACCTTGAGCCGCGATGTCACGGACTGGCTTACCACCCGTGTAGTGCTCGGTGACGAGACCGATGATGATTCCACCAACGGCACCGCAGAGAACCGCGATGGCTGGGTTGCTGTTGAGCTCGAATGCAGAACAGACTCCGAAGGCTGCTGCGATGAAAATGATAGCAGAACCGATGGTTCCGATACGTAGCGCAGAGGCTGGGTCTTTAGAAGACATTGCCTTTACGAGGAGAATACCGAGTAGTGAACAGAAAAGTCCTACTGTGGTGAGTGCGAGTGGTAGGAACATGAGTGACTGTGCCACTTCTGCCATTTTATCAGCAGTAGCATCAGCTGCGACTCCTACCTTAGTGAGGAGAACGTGTCCGCCATCTGCTACAGCGCGTGCGGCTACTGCACCAGCGATAGCGATGGATGCGATCTGTGCTCCACAGTATGACTCGAAAATGTCTGATCCCATACCTGCAACATCGCCCACGTTGTCACCCACGTTATCAGCGATAACACCTGGGTTACGAGGATCGTCTTCTGGGATTCCAGCTTCCACTTTACCCACGAGGTCAGCACCGACATCGGCTGCCTTGGTGAAAATACCACCACCAACACGGTAGAAGAGAGCAACGAGTGATGCACCCATTGCGAAGCCTTCCATGACTTCTGCTACGTGATGTGAGTCAGAGAGACACCAGAAGAGAGTTCCAAGACCGATGAGACCCATGGAAGCTACGGTGAGTCCCATGACTGAGCCACCGAAGAATGCTACGTTTAGCGCAGCTGCTGAGCCTTCTTCTTTCGCGGCGATTGTGGTGCGGACGTTTGCTTTAGTGGCAGTGAACATTCCCACGAATCCTGCGAAGGATGATGCGATACAACCGAAGAGGAATGCTCCAGCTTGGAGTTTTCCGTAGTCGGAGTTCTGGAAGAAGAATAGTGCTGCCGCGATGACGACTGCGAACAGGGAGATAAGCATGAACTCACGTTTCATGAATACCATGGCTCCTCGCTGGATCTTCTCGGCGATTTCCGCCACTCTTCCTTCACCGCCAGATTTCTTGACGATGGAGGCCAATATAACACCAGCGATGAGCAGACCAATGAGGCCAGCAACCGGGGTGAGAATATACATTTCGGACATAATGTCTGTGTGTTGTTGTGTTAGTATTTGTTGGTTATTTCTAGTGTTAGAATAACATCCAGAAGATAGATAAGTGGCTAGACTAGAAGGCTAATCGAGCTTGGCAATCTTAAAAACACTGAAATGAAGCTAAATGTGTGAATGTAGATGGGGAAATTTTCTTGATTTATGCTGAGAGGAGATCAGGTTGATTTTGTAATGAAGTGTTTATTTGCAGCTATTTTAATGACTTTTGCTTCGGCTTGTGGCTTTGCCTACGCTCAGTTTG
>CAKZMG010000097.1 GCA_937128235.1 uncultured Verrucomicrobiales bacterium | reverse complement strand
CCCTGTCATCATACCCAGGATGCGCAGAAATTTTCACCCCACAAGAAATAGCCAGCTTCACCGTCTCCACCATATGCTCAGGATCAGATGCATGGTACCCGCAAGCAATGTTCCCAACAGAAATATGCGGCATGATCTCCCCATCCGCCCCAGTCATTTCCCCAATATCTGCATTGATTTCCATCGCTACAAAAAGAGTAACGAATGGAGAGAAGCGATGAAAAGAAAATATTCTAGGCGAAAAAAAAACCGCCCAACATCCACATTTCACTTTAGAATGAGCCCACTTTCAGACACCAGCGGGGAAAATGAGGTAAAATATGCGAGCTTTTACGCCTATAGTATCATTTGATACTAGCAATCGTTAATAACCACATTAATAAATTTAACGGACAACTTTATAACCCTTATATATATTAATGATCACACAAAAGACCATTAAATTGACAAAGAGCCAGATTTACGATAGTGTCTTCACATGAAGAAACACACTCGACTTCCCATACCAGCCAAAAGAATCATGAGCAAGGTTGGCTCAGATATGCGTGACGCACGGTTGCGTCGTCGGCTACCTATGGAGCTGATTGCAGAACGAGCAGGGATAAGCCGAGCCACGTTGAGAAAAATAGAAAACGGAGACACCTCTGTTTCATTAGGATCTTTTGTCTCTGTGTTATTCGCTCTGGGGATGATTGAGCGTCTAAAAGAGATCGCTGATGCATCTCATGACCATGTAGGACGTCAACTCGAAGAAGAGCAACTTCCTCAACGTATTCATATCAAGAAAAATAAGCACCATGCATAAAGACATCATAGTCTCGATAGAAATGGATGGAGAGATTATCCCTGTGGGTTATCTCTGGTGCCATGTGCGGAAGAATGGAAAAGAAAGCGCTTCATTTGAGTATCATCCTGATTGGCTGAATCACAAAGACCGCTTTGCACTTGAACCAGCCTTGTCGCTCGGGAAGGGAGCATTTCACACGGCAAATCATACATCTCTATTTGGATCATTAGGAGACTCAGCTCCTGATCGATGGGGACGCATTCTGATGAAGCGTGCCTTTGCTCAAGCATCAAAAGAAAAAAATGAATCTGTTAGAACGCTCAACGAGATTGATTTCTTACTAGGAGTCTGCGATTTCACAAGACAAGGAGCACTGCGGTTTCACGACAAAGGAGAAGATTCATTTTTAGCTTCCGATGATGAGAGGAAAATTCCGCCACTGGTCGAACTACCAAAGCTCCTCAATGCTTCTGATAGGTTTTTAGAAGACAATGAAGACGTAGCAGACCTGAGGATTCTCCTTGCTCCAGGTTCTTCCCTCGGAGGAGCGAGACCTAAAGCATCTGTCATAGATAAAGAAGGAAATCTCTGCATTGCTAAATTCCCACGGAAAGACGACACCTACCATGTAGTGCAATGGGAAGCGGTAGCTCTCACCTTAGCTAAAAAAGCAGGCTTACATGTGCCAGAGTGGAATATGGAAACGGTAGAAGACACACCCATTATGCTCCTGAAACGTTTTGATAGAAATGGCGAAGAACGCATCCCATTTCTGTCTGCCATGAGTATGCTCAACGCTTCAGATAACGAACAACGAAGTTATTTAGAAATAGCTTACGCTATTCTTGAATACGGAGCAGAACCCAATAAAGATCTGGAAGAGTTATGGAGACGGATTGTTTTTAGTGTCCTCATTTCTAATACCGATGACCACATGCGAAATCATGCATTTCTATACGAGAGCCAAGCAGGTTGGAGACTCTCTCCAGTCTATGATGTAAATCCAACATCCCTTGAAGACAAACCTCGAATCCTTTCTACCTGCATTGATTATGATGACAGCACAGCTTCATTAGATCTAGTCATTTCTGTTAGAGGTGAGTTTAGAGTGAGCAAGGAACGAGCCAGAGAAATCATTTCAGAAGTAGCTCAAGCAGTCGCACAGTGGGAAAAAGTAGCTCAATCCTTTAGTCTCAAGAAAAATGAGATTGATCGTATGAGTTCTGCTTTTTGTCATGCTGATTTGGAACAAGCACTTGCCTTATAAAAAGAGGGTAAACAATAAAAAACCGCTAAGCAATGATGCTGAGCGGTTTTTAAAGAAGAAATGGAGCCGGATGTCAGATTCGAACTGACGACCTGATGATTACAAATCAACTGCTCTACCAACTGAGCTAATCCGGCGTATTCTTGGTGACTTCACAATCTCCTGCGAAGCGGACGGGAAATTGCAACATTTCGCCGCTGGTTGCAAGTTTTTTTTATCTTAAATATCGCTTTTCTCACTAAGTTCTCACTCAGTAAGACCTTGTAGCAATTGAAATCAGAAAATATCCAGAGTGGATCGTTAAGGAATAATGTCTAGATGAGGTAGAGATGTGAGCATCCTCATCGAAAACATACCGAAAAAAAGCAAATTTTCTAAAGTTCCTCCTTCTTGATCTTCATTTTTGTTTATAAGGCGACCTGTCTAGTAATAGAAGATCTAGCACGTTATCAAGAAGTATTCGCTCTTTCTTATTGAGAGCCTTTCTTGGTGGTTCAGGAACTAGCATCTTGTCTGAGCTATATCTTAGTATCTTAGTTTTCGACAGAACTTTGAGTCCTGTGTTTTTGCCCTTAATTAGATCTGGGATACTTTCACGGGCAGCCTCTTGAGAAATTATCCTGATCACCCCAGACTCAAAAATGTAATCTTCAACTGTCGGTCTATTCTGCGCTCCGCCATTCCATAAGATACGTATCTTCTTCACTCCTCCTTTGGCTTCAAAAAAATAGTAAAATGAGCTCGTTGCGTCTTCACCCTCAGACCATGAGTGTGTCCATTTTGTGTCTGGTGCCACTTTATTAGAATCGGCTAGGCAACTAAAGTGACAGACCATGGATAACAGTATAAATAAAATAATCTTCATAAAAACAATACGTATTTAGTGAGGCTAACATTTCATTTCAAAGCATCCTCAGAAAAAATTAACCTATACTTGCCCCACTGGTTACGCTTGCTCTCCCACAGAGGGTGGCTATGATATGACTTATGCTAAAAACTCCAAATCAATGGTGTTAGTACAACTCTCAGATAAAAATGAACCCTTATTCTCATTACTACGAATTCCTAAATGGATATTGGAGATGCTCTGGTAAAGATTATGTTTTTGACTACTACATCAGGCATGATGGATTTCATATTGGAGTCATCCCCGAACAGCCACATACTGGTGATAGGTTAATACCTATGCCATTATGGTTAACAGTAGAAAGCTCAAGTGAGATAATAGTTCGCACGGTCAAGAGTGGCAAGAGCTGGGTAAGAGATTATTATAGAGACGGAAATAGGTTAGTGATGCTTGATTACATGAAACCCGAAACAAGATCCATATCTTCAAGAATCCAACAGGGTGACATTTCTCAAGACGCTATGAAAATCATTCTTGAATACACTAATAAATATCCAGAAACATGATAAATATCAAAACAGTAAACAGCAGCTCTAGATGCGAAAAAATGAACTTAAACACTAAACCTTTACTCAAATAATATGTCAGATAACTCGGAAAAAATCACTCTGATCGAGACGCGAATCAAGAGCCTTAGGAATGAAATCCGTGAGCTCAGAAACCAGGAAATGGCACCTCTTACGCAGGACTA
>CAKZMG010000096.1 GCA_937128235.1 uncultured Verrucomicrobiales bacterium | reverse complement strand
CGGGTGAGGCGGGGCGCAATCTACATTTTTTTCACGTTTCGTCAATATCTTTTCGATTCTTTTTTGAGGTTTTTTCATAACTAAAAATAAACACCTCATTTAGAGCATGTTGAGCAAGTCACGCTGAACGTTATTTATGCGAATAGGAGTGGCTCCAATCAGGGTAGCAGCTTGTTTTGATTCATCATCGCTAACCAAAACGATGATGAGTAAATTCAATCCAGCTTTCTTCCAGTCTTTCACGAGCTGTCCCCTCTTATCTGATAATTGGGTAAGTATAACAACGCAGACTGAGAATGAGGCTGAGTATTTTAGGACTTGCTGAGAGAGGTTTTGCCAGTCTGGTTCTACTTCTATCTCTAATGAGGCAAGATGCTCCAGCAGATCTCCGGATCTCGCCACTCCTTTACCTACTGTTAGAGTCTTAGCTCCTTTATTAAGAAAGATGAGGTCAAGGAGACACTCTTGTGTATCTACTACACGCGCGAAGGAGGCTGCTATGGAAACAGCTTCTTCGAAATGATCTAGATGTTCATAGGTTCCATTGGTATCTAGGACGAGACCATAGCGAGGGAAGAATACATTCTCATACTCTCTAACAACTGGCTTCCCTGTTCTCGCCCAAGCAGACCAGTCTATGTGTTTGAGTGAATCTCCAGGACGGTATGACCTAAGCCCTCTAAAGTCATCTGACACACCTGAAAGGAATGAATGTGAGAGCCCTCCGATATGATCTCTGGCTGACCCTCCTAGAGCTAACTGTGGAAGTTTATAGCGTTTAGGCAGCACGAGAATAGAGTCTTTAGATGACTGCATGCGCACACATTTCTGAAATAAGTAGAGTGGGTCAGGAAGACAGAGCTGGGCATTATTAAACTCCAGCCTCCCTCGTTTTAGTGGCGTGCAACGCAATGATTGAGTTTCATAACTAGAAGTATCTATAGGGGTGAGCAGCTTAGGTTCTGAATCAAAGCTGGTCTTTTTCTTACAGAGCCAAAGCCACCGGTAATATGCGAATAGCCGGTCAAAACCATTTCGAAGTTGCTCCTGCGGCTCCCTAGAGTGAATGAACTCTAGCCTGGAGGGTCTTGGATCAATTGGCTGATCATGAAGAAGAGAGGCAGAGATTTTTCTGGATCCATGATTATGGAGTTTTATTGTGTAGGTAATTTCCTGCCCAGCAGTAGCAACCTGAGGCAGCTCCCTACTCATTCTCAGCTTAGCAAAGCGAAAAAATACGGTCACAAATGAAAACAAGATAACACCTACGGTGAGAGCAAACAGATAGAGAGTTGCTAGCTTATAATAAGTAACAAAGACAATGAGAGTAACGGGAACTAATAAAAGGATGAGCATACCCAAGGGTGTAACTCTGCTAGTAAAGTAATGAGAAGAGGAACTAGTGATCCTGTAAATATGGTAAAGTAGAGATTGTATTTTGATGATCATTTTCTACTTCAAGCAGGCACTGGAGTGTCATCTAACAACTGCTGAACATAGGCTCTCCCGTTCTTGCCAGAGTAGGTGGCGTCAGAGTCTACAATAAGCCTGTGCGCTATAACATCTTTAGCGCAGTCCTTGATAACATCTGGTGTAACGAAGTCTTTCCCCCTGATGAGACTCAAGGCTTGCGAGACTTTCATCAATGAGAGGGACGCTCTAGGACTGGCCGCCAGCTTCACGTCTGTCAGATTTCTGGTAGCCGAGACAAGATGAACGATATAGTTTTTAAGTTCTTCTGAAATCTGCACATTGGCGACATCTCGCTTCCACTGCAACACTTCTTCCATCGTCACCACTGAGGATAATGAATCAATTGGATGGCTGGTAGATTGCTGATCGGTCAAGATAGACACTTCATCTTCTACACTGACGTATCCCAAGGAACACTGCATAGCAAATCTATCCATCTGCGCTTCAGGCAGCGGAAATGTGCCACGAAATTCTACAGGGTTCTGGGTAGCTATCACAAAGAACATTTCTGTAAAATCATATCGCACGCCTTCGATCGTGGCTTGCTTTTCTGCCATCACCTCCAAAAGCGCGCTCTGCGTTCTGGGAGATGCACGGTTGATCTCATCAGCTAATAAGATGTTTGAAAAAATCGGTCCTTTTTTGAACTCAAATTTTGCAGTGCTTGGATCCAGAATCGAGACGCCTAATATATCTGAAGGTAAGAGATCTGGGGTGAACTGGATTCTTTGAAAGACGGAACCAGAAATAGATGAGGCTAGAGCTTTGGCTAAAGTCGTCTTACCTGTACCAGGATAATCCTCTAACAAGAGATGCCCTCCTGCTCCCATACAGCAGAGAATCTTCTTCACTAAGTCATCTTGCCCCTTAATGACGGAACTTATTGATTGGTGAAGTTTTTCCCAGGTCGCCATTTTGATCGCTCAATAAAAGTGGATAAATAAGTTATTCTGTTAACTCTTTAAATTTCTGCTCAAATAAAGGAACTTGATTGCCAAGCTTGACAGCTGCCTCTTTAAATTTTTCATTGAGATCATCTAGTGGCTGAGACGCTTCACCACCTAGCGTCACATCTACCCAGACGTATTCACCATCATCATCCTTAAACACTTCTTTGATTTGTTTTCCATGTTTCGAGGACAAGACCATCACAGGCAGACCAACTTTAAGGCTTCCTGAGATTTTATTTTTTTCATCGATTGTGAAGTTTCCTTTAATACGCATTTGCTCAGCTTGAAGAAGATCAATATCAGTGAACTCTACTCGATGTTTTGTCCTCTTCATCGTCATAGATGACTCATCTGTAAATCTAGGACTAGGGTAGTAATCCCCCTCAAGAAGCTGAGCGATCGTGTTTATAAATTCAAAATCTTTGACTACCGCCACTCTTGTGGAAAAATTTGTATTAGTCACAAATGATTCAATTTCTCCCAATTTCATTTTGAGCGTTCCTTCACCGTACTTAATTTTTCCACTAATAAATCTGCGAGCTCTTGGATCCACCCAGTCCCTGAGAGAATAATTCTCAAGCTTGGTTTTAAAATCCACATTACTCCCTTCATTATACCCCGTCGTTCCATCTAGGTTTATAATTCCTTTATGACCCACCGCTTCCATTCCTAGGTAAACTTGCGCAATACTAGCACTGCAATTTACAAGCCCAGTCTTCACTGTAAATTCACCAAAAAACGGAATAGTTAGATCTCCGCTTCCTAAGCTAAACTGGTCATCGCTATCATCACTTACGCGATAGGACACTGAGGCGTTTTTAAAGCTCCACAATGAATCTTCTCCAAAATTAACATTGAGATTCGAGCATTGATACAATCCGAATTTAAAATCAACAGGCCTCTCTGACTTGGTGTTTAGCGTAGGATTTTTTTTACTCATCTCTAGCTCAAGCTCAGCTTTATTCACACCGACTGCACTACCACCCCATCCACCGCCTATGAATGCTAACACACCAAAATCTGCGTGAATATCTACGAGATTAAGTTTTTTAAGTAAGGAGTTCTCACCAGACCACTTCAGGTCGATTTGTGATATCTTAGCTGAGGCGGAACTAACATCTACATTTCCAAGCTCCACTTCTGCTCCAGATACATTCACAATAGTTTCGCTTATTTTGGACTTAAATCTATTCCCATTATAGTAACCCAAAAGCACGCTGTAGCCAATAACTGACAATAAGAGCAAGCCTATTGCAGAGGCTATTAATATCACTTTTAACTTGGTCAGTTTTTTTTCTTTCTCTTTTTTAGGCTGAACAGTCCTGCGCTTTTTTGACTTCACTTTAATCGCCTCTGAGCCATCAGCGCGGACCACTCTCTCGCCACCTTCTGCTCTGCTATGCCGTTTTTGTACGGAATCTTTCTTCAGATTCCGCATCATTTCATCTAGAGGGATGTTTTCATTGTTCTCTGACACAATATTTATTTAATTTTGGGATGAGTAAAATGCTCTAAGCTAACGAGTGAGCATGGTAAAAGTCAAATGGACTATCTGTTTCTCCATGCGTGTCCAGTAGGATCCACTAACTCCACTTTAATGAACATGATCACGGCTTTTTTAGAATTTCTGAGACCCTGAGACTGAAAAAATCTGCCAACAAGCGGCAGATCGCCTAGCATCGGCACCTTGTCTTTTACGTTCTCAATTTTTTGCTGAATCAAACCACCAACAACAATCGTGGCTCCATCCTGAACTGTCACTCCTGTGTTCAATCTTACCGTTCTGAAGACTGGCATCAAGATAGAGTTTGACTGAATTTCTGTGCTCACAGGAATCCCTGTTACAGGATCAACTTGAGCTGTGAATAATGGGCTACCATAATTAATGAATCCGTCAAATGAGACAATGGTCGGGTTGATTTGTAAATCGATATAGTTCTTATCATCACTAACAGATGGTTCCACCATGAGTTGGTAACCAAGTTGACGAGTCTCAAATGCTGTAGGATGCGGTGGTGTCGCCGGCAGCGGCTCTCCTGCTTCAGGACCAGCTACCCTATTTGGCAATTCACCTGGTTCATACTCTGTAGGGTAAATCATCTCTCTACCCGAAGTCAGTTCTACTCTCTGGCCAGCTACACTTACTGTAGTTGATTGGTGTAACCTTGCTTCACCAGTTTTTTGGCTTAGAGCTCTCATTATTGTTTGAAATGTAGCATCATTGATCTGGCTAGTAACTGAGAGAGCCCCAGGTGCTCTATTCACCGAGGGAGAATTAATCCCCGCTATGCGAGAGTCTAGTGAATCCTTAAGAAACATGGTATCACCGCTTCTATTTCCTGAAGTAATTCCATTTCCGGATATTGATCGATTTCCTATGACTGATGGAGCAGGTGAAATAACACTTCCGTTTCCTGTTGTTCCTCCTGTGATAAACGTATTGTTTTTCACGTAGGTAGGGTCAAGAAGCCAATCATATCCAAGCTCATTTAGATGAGATTCTGATACTTCTATGATCGAAGTTTTAAGAACCACCATCACACTCTCGCTCATAGACTGAGCACGGATGAAAGTCTCAATAGCATCTAATTCTAAAGGAGCATTCGTAACGCGCAGAGTATTATTAGTTCTGTTGTAAAATGCAGTAGCTCCGTCTGGGAAGGCTATGCCTAACTTTTTGAGTGCATCCACTATCCCTACCTTAGCTTGTAGAGCTGTCTCATCGCCAAAGACATCATCTGATTTTTCTTCTTGCACAGCATCCATGAACCCCACCGGAACCCTGAACGTGCGCGTTTCTAGCTCAGCAGTGTATGATCCGCGTGGTCGGATAACTACCGCGAACTGTTCTTGCCTCCAATAAGTACCCGTCTGCTGAGTAATATAATCTAGCACAACAGAGAGCGGCACATTTTTAAGTTTAAGATTCACTCTAGAACCTTCAATTTTCTTTTTAAATCCAGACGCTTCATCACCTAGTCTTGTCACAAAGTTCATCCCTTTCTTTTCTGGATCAAGTTCGGTAGTATCTAGCTCTCTCGCCCAGACTCTCACGGTGCGTATAGCCTCTTGAAACGAGATATCTTCAAGTTCAACCGAAGGTATAATAATTTGTTTAAGCTTATTGCCTCGAATCATTTGAACGTTCTCACCGATGTCCGGTGAGTCAACTGTGCCAAGAATCAATTCATCTTTCGGAGCTACTTTCAGCTCCCATAACTCATCCACTTGATTCAACGCCTCACTACGTGTGTAGTCTCTGGAAGTAGCTGCGTAGCTTCTAATGCTCTGAGCCACGCGCTCCATTCCGCGTCTCGCAGACTTATTAGTAGAGTCTATCTTGATTACTTCTTCGTAAGCCACTAGTGCCTCTGCAAACTGAGCTTGTAAAAAATATGATTCAGCTTTTCTCAGCAAATGAGCCACTTTTTCAATATTTCTGACATGCTCAGGAGTCAGCGTCGGGCTATAACGTATAGGATCATCGAGCTTAGCTAGCATCTTCATCGCACCAGCATTACCAGGTGCTACATCTTCCATCAGAACATCATTCAAGTGCTTTCTCGCAACATCATACTGCCCAGTTCTGGCTAAAACTTTACCATATTCCACCGCTGCTTGCGCGTATCTGTCTCCCGCGGCAAATCTGAGCTGATGCGTCATCCCAGCTTCGGGTATCAGATCAAATGCCTGCTTATAGCTGTCCACTGCTTGTTTAAATTCTCTCGCCTTATATGCGACATCTCCTTTTTTCAATAACTCTTGAGCTGAGGTAACATTCTCAGCTCGGCGGTTTATCTCTTTTTGAATCAGAGACACCTCTTCTTGAGCCTGCAAGGATGTGAGCGATGCTAGCACACCTATACTTGCAATAGATCCCGTGAAATAGCCCTTTACTCTGCCTATAAAAACAGAGCTAGAATGAGCATTTAGATTAGACTGAGTTGGAGTGATTAATTTCTTACGCATATGAACTCTAACACCTAAGCATAAATACCGCCTCACGCTAAGCTCAAAATTAGAAAAATTCACTCATTTTACATAAATCTTTCCCCCAACAAAAATACCACCTACCCCGCAAAACATAAAACACTAATAATAAACAATATACAATCAATCTGATTTTGCGTATTAGTTATCAACATTTGTTCACAACTTACCCTCATTGACGCATTCCAAAAAATAGTACAACTTCATTCACTCGCTACACATCATGGAAAAGCAACAAGAATTCAAAACTGGCCCGGAGCTACAGAAGAAAAACTCTGCAAAAAAAGAAGACGATTTCGCTCAGCGCGCACTGCCACACGCCATCGGACCAGAGAAAAGCCTACTCAGCTCCATGCTCCAGGACCCTGCCGAGTATGTGATGCTCGCTGAGGAAAAAGGTCTCACCGCTGACCACTTCTACCATCCATCTCACAAGATCATTTACCAGATCATGCGCGAGCAGTCGAATGATGGCACCGCCATCGAGCTCGTCTCATTCAGACAGACATTGATCGACCGCGAACTGTTAGAGAAAATTGGCGGCACCGCATCCCTCACAGAAATCTACACCTACTCACCCACAGCCGCGCACTTTGATCATCACCTAAACATCATCAAAGATAAATTCACCCTGAGAAACATCATCGGGTCCTGCACCGAGGCCATCACTCGCTCCTACGAGGACCAAGAAGAAGTCCCCGCACTGCTCGATGAAGTGGAACAGAAAATTTTCGCCATCCGTGAAGGAGCCGAGACAGAAGAAGCTCCCACCGTGAAACAAGACGTCAAAAAAGTCATCGAGGACTTTGAGAAATTCATGGCTGGAGGTGGAGAGCCCATGGGCATCAAGACTGGCTACAAGCGGCTAGATGAGATGTCCAACGGACTCAAGCCAGGCGAAATGTTCATCATCGCAGCCCGTCCATCCATGGGTAAGACCTCATTTGTCATGAACCTCATCGAGCACATCTGCCTAGATCAGAAGCTACCCTCCATGGTGTTCTCCTGTGAAATGACCTCTGCACAGATCGTCCAACGATTACTTTTTGCTCGTGCCAGATACGCCATCACCAACTTGCGCGATGGCATCAAACCTAACAAAAGCGACCTCCAATCCATCAAACGAGTCGCCGCAGAAATAGCCGAGTCCAAGCTCTTCATCGATGACACCGCAGGCATCTCCATTTCCGAGCTCCGCGCTAAAGCCAGACGCAAGAAAAAGGAAGAAGACATCCAAGTCATCGCTATCGACTACCTCCAGCTCATGCGCTCAACATCCAAGCAAGCGCAAAACTCTCGTGAGCGTGAGATCGCAGAAATTTCCGCCGGACTCAAAGGCCTCGCCAAAGAACTCAGCATCCCCATCATCGTCCTTGCGCAGCTAAACCGTGGACCAGAAAACCGAGGTGGCACTCCAAGAATGTCAGACCTCCGTGAATCCGGCTCCATCGAGCAGGATGCCGATATGGTAGGGCTACTCTTCCGCTCCGCCTACTACGCGGATGACCAAGAAGAGCGCGATGAGAAAGACGGCGAAGCAGAAATCAACATGGCAAAGAACCGTAACGGACCGACCGGCAGCATCCCCCTCACCTTCATCAAGGAACTCATGCGCTTTGAGACTAGGGCGTTTGAAAGCGAGCCAGGGTAATCCTCACAATAAAAAATCGACTTGTGAAAGCACCCTGAAATGCTATTTTAATAAAGTGATCACAGAAGAATTAAAAACCAACGTTAGCCAACTCTCAGCCGAAGACAGAAAAGAGCTATCTCTCTATCTAATGAAGCTTAAGATGGAAAATGATGAGGACCTAATGAACACACTACGCGAGAGAACCAATGACTATCATGCACTAGATCTAGTTGATATAGAAGAACCCTAACATGAATTTCAAAGCCCTCACTTTTTTAAAACTTCTGTAACTTTCCATTTCCCCTCTTTTTGTTCTTCAAATAAACGAATCTTATCTGTGATCACATAAAATTTTAACATCTGCTTTTCATAGCCCCTCATCTCTTTGAGTATCTTCACAGCTTCTTTGTAAACCTCTTCTTTTTCGTTATGTGTATCAATTATACACTCACAATAAGTTTTATCCATCATATAAGATATGGTGTTACTCACAACTACTACAAATGCATAGTCACCTCCATTACCTTGTAAATACCGGGTGACTTCGGGAAAATCTCCAAAGGGATCAAAATCTCCAGAAAATCTCTTATCTTTAAGTTCATTTACATCCAACCCAGCCACACTTTCAGCTCCTCTCCAGTCTTGAATAATTCTACGTGACCCACCTAACTGATCATACTTAGCATGACCTAAATCTTCAACTTCCACCTGTTGCTCTACCCAATTCTCATTATACTTATAGGCTAACCCCCACTTTTTAAAATCATAGTCTTTATTATACACAAACAACCTCAACTCCCTCAAACGAGAATCCTTAAAAGACTCGCAAAGCATCTGATCTACTTTTTTCAAATTATCTCCAAACTTCTTAGGCAACTTATCAACCACCAAATCACTCACGCCCCCGCTACCACAATTCATCGATTGCAAACTGAGCCTTTCATATCTTAACAAAATACTCTCAGTTTTTTTCTCAAACATACCCAATTTCCAAAAACTCGAGAAGAACGCATCACCTTTGTAAAAGTCATTGTTATGACCGACACTAACCAACGAAAACATCAGTAACATTAGAGAACAAATAAATTTCATAATCTGATAATACTGATTTCTCTATTTCAATCCAAGCTAAAAACACACTTGCAGTTTCCCTCACATCAGCCACATTCCCTGCGCTATGGCTGACAAGAAATTTCAATCACTACCTGGGTTCAGAGACTTCACACCGAGAGACTGCGCTATCCGTAATTATCTCTTCGAGACTTGGCGCAGTGTCGCCACGCGCTACGGATTCTCAGAATACGAGGCTCCCATGTTAGAGTCCACAGAACTCTACCTCAAAAAATCTGGCGATGAACTCCCTACTCAGCTATTCAGATTCGATGACCAAGGCAAGCGAGACGTCACGCTCCGCCCAGAACTCACCGCCTCACTCGCACGCATCGTTGCAGGAAATCAACGAGATTTCCCTAAGCCAATGAAGTGGTTCGAGATCGGGCAGTGCTTCCGTTATGAGAAACAACAACGCGGCAGAACGCGTGAGTTTATCCAGTTTAATGCAGACATCATCGGCGAGTCAGATCCCGGTGCTGACGCAGAACTCATCGCCCTCGCCATCGATACCATGCTCGCGCTCGGCTTCAGTGCTGACGATTTCGTCATCCGTGCCTCTGACCGCGAATCTTGGCTCACCTTTTGCTCAGAAAATAATATAGATGACACCACAGCCTTCCTGCAAATCATCGATAAAATTGAACGCGACAAGCCAGAAGTTCTCGCTGAAAAGCTATCAAAATTTAATCTAACAGAAGCAACTGTTAGAGAATTCATCGACAACCCAGAAAACGCTTCACCAGCGTTCAAGCAGATCCAAGAAAACCTAACAGCTCGCGGGCTAGGCAGCTACATCCAGCTAGACCTCACCATCGTGCGAGGGCTCGCCTACTACACAGGCACTGTGTTTGAAATCTTTGACACCCAGAAATCCATGCGCGCTATCGCAGGAGGAGGACGCTATGATGACCTCATCAAATCTCTCTCAAACGGAGCCGCTGACCTCCCCTGCACCGGCTTTGCCATGGGAGACGTAGTCATCAGAAATTTCATCGAAGAGACTCCCCAAGCACTCATGCAAATGGAAGACTGGCTCACTAAGCAGAACGCCTGTGATGTTTACCTCGTGGTGGCGGATGAAGACAAACGTCTCGATGCCATCAGCGTCTTAGCCGATCTCCGGAATGCAGGCATCAAAGCAGACACCACCATGGCGAAGCTAAAGATCAACAAGCAATTCCAGAAAGCAGAGCAATCCGGCGCGAGATTCGCCGTAGTGTTCGGCCAAGAGTTCCCTGAGCTAAAAGTGAAAATTCTAGAATCAAGAACCGAAACCACCATCCGCGCCAACACTCCAGTAGTGGAAGCCATTCTGAAGATGTTAGATGGTGATGATGGTCCTATCATTGCCTAAATAAATACAACTTGCTTCTTTCCCTATAATACATTATAAATAAAACACATGAGCAAGAAGCCATACAACCAAGGTTCGATAAAAACCCTCTCTAAGGTATCAACTAGTGAGGACACCAAAGCTGATGTAAATAAACAAACCACAGCCTCTACCATATGCTTAGAACCATCCGTGACAGACTATCAAACTTTCACAAAAACCACCTACAAGGTCATGGGCATAACAGAGAAGAAACCATCCAGAGAGAAGGTAAAGAAATCTGTGCAATTGCTTCTGAGCTAGGACTATTCAAGTCTATAGACACAAGCATAGACTCTTTGGAGTTTAATGCTATTGGTTCTGAACACGCTGTCGCCTACCATGACGGCAAGTCACTTTTGAAGCTCACTTTGCCACAAACTGGCTTCGGGCTAATCCCGAAAGTAACCCTTCATAGAAGACTAGACATCCGTAGCAACGAAGAAACATTTTACAAACAAGTAGAGTTCCTAGGAGCTACACCTTTAGAATATCTAGATCGATGGATTCTATGTAATGAACTTTTCAATGATGCCGTTGATGTCCAGCGTATCATTCAGTGGGCTGACCTTTCTATCTCGGTCATGATCTCTCAGCCTTATTACATGGGTGAAATCATTTCGACGAATGAGATCCACCAAGCCTTCAGAGACAAATCATGGGAATCGATCTACAAAGACGGAAGAGCCATCTTCTATAACTATGCTTACGATGCCATTGCTTTAGATCTCGAACCTAGAAACTGCTACATGGCCAAGACTGGACTACAGCCCTTTGACCTCATCGTCTCACACCCAGATGAGGAAATGAGAGATTACTTAGGTATTTAGGGAGGCATTTCACGAATTCATCTTTTCAAAAACTAATAGTATCACATGATACTATCAGTCCTAAAAATGCAAAAAGCCCCTGATCCATTACAGACCAGAGGCTTTTTTAAAATGGTAGCACGACCGAGACTTGAACTCGGGACCAAGGGCTTATGAGTCCCCTACTCTACCGCTGAGCTACCGTGCCATTTATTGTGTTGCAACATTACTATTAACTGCTGCGGGTGCGGATTTAATATAGCACCCGAGCTTTGTCTATAAAAAATTTCCTCAAAAATTCTGTTTCTGGGTAATTCGTCTCTATTTTATTACATTATCTAACCATTTCAGCAGTTTTTTCTCATTCGCGTGCTGGTTCACAGCGAGCAGATCATTATGCCCACCCTGTTTGAATTTCATTAATGTCTTAGGCTGATTGGCTGCATTGAAAATATCATCAGCGTGTTCACTGGGGATCAGGCGGTCATTCTCGCCGTGCATCACGAGAAATGGAACTTTAGGTAACTTCTTCACCATATCCACCGGACTGTAGGAGTCTGATACCACGTAGTTAGCCGCGTTTCCTGCCATCTTCAGAGCCATCTTCCGGTAGGATGAAAACGTGCTCATCACCACGATTCCACACAGCCCTTTAGGATGAAATTCTACAAGCGCGGCTATCGACTTCGCACCTCCAAGACTATGTGAAACTGAGATAATTTTCTCCTGATTCACATCTTTACGCGTTTTGATATAGCGAAATGCTGCCACGGCATCTGCTATGATTCCTTCCTTTTGCACCGTTCCTTCTGACTGACCAAATCCGCGATAATCGTAGAGAAACACATTGTATCCATTGGCTATCATTCCATCCACAAATCCTAGGTGATAAGACACTGTTCCAGCATTCCCGTGAGAAAATACAATCGTCCCCTTCGCCTTCTTCACGCCTTTCTTCGCAGGGATAAACCATCCATGCAGCTTAGTCTTATCCGCACTTTTAAAGAACACATCCTCATAAGCTATTCCGTATTGATCAGGGGTTCTCCCCTTCCCTTTCATGGGTGCGTAGAAGAGTTTATCGCCACCCTTTTTGCCCATCACCATCTTGGCGGCTAAGCCTAGCAGGCTGCTTTTGCGCTCTGGTTTTTCTACTGCATCATCTTGCTTTTCAGGCGTTTCCACCTGGGCAGAGCACGCCGCTAAGCCGAGTCCTAAAACTAAGCCGACTATGCTGATCGCGTTTATTATTTTTTTCTCTCTCATCATTAATATAGCGTAACAAAATAGTATTTTCATTCAAATACAGATTAGCAAGTGGCTCCATAAATAATTATGACACCAAAATCTAAAGAAATAAGCACATTTTCATCGTCCACATGAGAACTACCAGTTAGAGTGATCTGTAAGAATTTAAAATGACATGCAGAAAGACCCAAACATTCCAAAACTAGTAGCCGATGATGGCTGGCTCGCTCCTCAGACTGATCAAATTAACGAACGCATAAGTAAGTTTGAAAATGAGCTAAAAGTCATCAAGCATCACCAAGAATCACTCTACAAGTATGCATCTACTCATCTTTCCTTAGGTATCCATTATCAAAAAGACACCGATCAATGGACAGTCAGAGAATGGGCACCTAATGCGAAAGGCATCCAGATCATCGGAGAATTTAATCAGTGGTCAGGCGAGAATCATCAGCTAACAGGCTCCGATAGCGGGATATGGGAAATTTCTCTTCCAGGCTCAGCACTTAGCCATGAGCAAGAGATAAAACTCCGCGTCCACGGAGCAGATGGCTCAGTGAGAGACCGTATCCCTGCTACTATCAGACGCGCAGTGCAGGATCCGACCACGCATGATTTCACCGGTCAGATCTGGCAGCCAGAAGAGCCATATCAGTGGAAGTATGAAAATTTCGATGCATCCTCCATCACCACCCCGCTCATCTACGAGGCACATACCGGCATGAGTGGTGAGGAACCTCGGCTACATAGTTATCGTGAATTTGCAGATGATGTCATCCCTCACATCGCGGATGCAGGATATAATGTGATCCAGATGATGGCAGTGCAAGAGCACCCCTACTACGGATCATTCGGCTATCATGTGTCTAACTTCTTCGCTGTCTGTTCAAGATTTGGCACACCAGAGGATCTGAAATATCTTATCGACACCGCGCACGGTCACGGAATCGCTATCCTACTAGACATCGTTCACTCTCACGCAGTGAAGAATCTCGGTGAAGGGCTCAACGAGTTCGATGGCACTGATCACCAGTATTTCCACAGCGGAGGAAGAGGTGATCAGCCTCAATGGGACTCAAAATGCTTCGACTACGGCAAGCCCGAGGTCAGACAATTCCTTCTCTCTAACACGCGTTATTGGCTGGAGGAGTTTAAATTTGATGGCTTCCGCTTCGATGGCGTCACCTCCATGCTCTATGAGCACCACGGTAGTATCGACTTTGATAACCTAGCGAAATACTTCGATGACGGAGTCGATAAAGATGCGGTGCTCTACCTCCAACTCGCCACCACACTCTGCTTAGAAATGAACCCCAATGCGCTCATCATCGCGGAAGACATGAGCGGTATGCCAGGGCTCTGCCGTCCAGTATCTGAAGGCGGAGTAGGCTTCACGCATCGCCTCAGCATGGGAATACCAGACTTCTGGATTAAGCTTCTAAAGGAATACAAAGACGAGGACTGGAACATCAACGAGATCTGGGGAACCATGGTGAACCGCCGCCATGGTGAGAAAAATATCTGTTACGCAGAAAGCCATGATCAAGCACTGGTGGGCGACAAGACACTCGCATTCCGCCTCATGGATCAAGAAATGTATTGGCACATGGCTAAGGATGATAACCACCCGGTCATCGACCGAGGCATGGCACTTCACAAGATCATCCGTCTCCTCACGTTCTCACTCGCGGGCGAAGGCTGGCTAAATTTCATGGGAAATGAATTCGGTCACCCAGAGTGGCTAGACTTCCCGCGTGAGGGTAATGACTGGTCCTATCACTACTGTCGCCGCCAGTGGTCGCTGATGCGTGACCCTAATCTCAAGTATCAGTACTTAGCAAAATTTGACAAAGACCTAGTCCATCTTGGTAAAAAACATGACCTACTCAATGCCGGACATGCTCAGCAGATCTGGGCACATGATGAAGATAAAATCCTCGCCTACGAAAGAGGCGGACTCATCTTCGTATCCAACATCCACCACACTCACTCACATCCTAAATATCGCCTTCCAGTGGGGCAACCTGGTAAATACAAAATTATCCTCAGCACTGACCAGCCAGAATACGGTGGACACGATCGAGTTTCACTAGAAACCGAGCATTTCACAGAAGTCAGCTATGAACAAGACGCGCTCCACCTCTACATTCCTTGCAGAACATCGCTCATTTTAGAAAAAATTTGATCATTTTTATCATTCTGCAACGTTATAACTATAGACATGAAAACGCACACCAAACTTTTACTCATCACAGGCACCCTTCTCTGCGGTGGAATACTGCCTTCCTGTAAATCTAATCCAGAGAAAGAAGAAGCTAGCTCTGAGATAACTAAGGAAGTAGTCCCTGAGGAAATCACCTTTTCTCAAGATGACGCTCAGCAAGCGATCCAGAGAGAATTTACCAAGCAAGTAGCCATCATCAAAAATGCAAGTGCCGAGGAGATGGAAGGAAAGGTCATCACCTACAAGGACCTCAAAATGCCATACGACTATCGCACCTATGGCGAAGAGCCAGAAGGTGGGCACAGCCTCTACATCTCCATGCACGGTGGTGGTGGCGCACCTGCTCACGTCAATGATGTACAGTGGAAAAACCAGATCATGCTCTATAAGCCGAAGGAAGGAATTTACCTAGCCCCCAGAGCTGCCACTAACACCTGGGACCTCTGGCATCAAGGGCACATAGATCCAATGTTCGATAAAATCATCGCGCGATTCATCGCCCATCACGGAGTGAATCCAGACAAAGTTTACATCCTAGGCTACTCAGCTGGCGGCGATGGCACCTACCAGCTAGCTCCACGCATGGCTGACCGCTGGGCAGGTGCCGCCATGATGGCTGGTCACCCCGGTGATGCTAAGCCACACAACCTTATCAACCTCCCCTACTTCATCCAATGCGGCGGCAAAGACGCTGCCTACGATAGAAATAAACACTGTGCTGAATGGGGAAAAATGCTCGATAAACTAGCAGAAGAAAACCCAGGACTCTACCCTCATAAATGGATTGTCTATCCCGACCACGGACACTGGATGCAACTAGAATGCAAACAAGCACTCCCATGGATGGCTAAAAATACGCGCAATCCCTGGCCAAAAAAACTCAACTGGTATCAGGACAATGTGCTGCACAACAGATTCGCTTGGTTAGCCAATGATCAACCAAAAGCAGGTGATCTCGTCAGCGCAGAAGTCAAAGGACAAACCATCACACTCACTACCGTGAACGTGAAAAAACTTACCCTTAGACTCAACGATAAGCTCATCAATCTGGATAAGGAAATCATTGTCAAAGATGGAACTGGCAAAGAACTCTTCAAAGGCAAAGTGGAGCGCTCCGAAGAAGTCATTGCAAAGTCACTAGCACAACGCCTAGACCCATCCAGCACCGCAACCGCAGAGCTAGAGGTAAGTTTTCAAGAGGAACAGCCAAAACAAAAAGCCGAGCCAGAAACAAAACCCACTACAGAGACAAAACCCTCCAATCAATAATTCCTCCACATCCCACTATCCCAGGAAATTTCAAAGAGATCCAAATATTCCAAAGGGATTAAAATATCTCAAAGGGAAATATTTTTAAGGTCGATCTACTCTTTCGTCTATAAATAAATTTTTACTTATATCAAACTCTACATTCCGATCATTCGGTGTCGGGTTCAGGTAGTAGATAAAGCTCATGAAATCGCCGTAGATTTTACCGTAGTGGGCACTGATGATATTGCCATCATCATCAAGCTTAGTGCGTACCCGAAAGTAAAAATTGCGGTCGATGTCCTTGGTCGTTTTATGAGACCCTCCTTTGTTTTTCCATGTCCTTTGCTGCCAAATAGACTGGTAGCCTTTAGCTGGTGCTTGATAGTTCGATGATAGATCACTGCCATACTTGCGTCCTTCTTCAGATAATCCTTTCCATTCGATGATGCCATCTCGTTCGTTGGAAAAAATAATTGTGATAGTATTGTCATACTTCTCGAGACTTCCATATGGTCTATCGATAAAAACTCCATTATATTGAAAAATAAAATCAGCAATTTTCCCTTTACCATGTGGAGCTAACCAATCACCGATGAGCAAATCATAGCCAAATTTTTCTCCGTTATATTTCGGCAATTTGAAATGAGTTACCACTAAGTCCTTCACAAACATAGGAATGGGATTTTTAATTTTGTTAAGTTTTATTTTGATAAGTTTGGATTGCTTAATTTCTTCGCTTAACGGAAAATATTCTTGTGTTTCTGATCCATAATACCCCTCTTTTTTGACAGCAAAACGGCAACCAGAAGAATATTTATTTATTTCCGCCAGAGCTTTGCCCTCTTTGTCGGTATTCACTATTTTCTTTGCATCCGATTCTAATTGTGCATCAGCCACAGGCAAACCATCTTGATCTGTGACCTGAACTGAAACTTTAATGCCCTGAGCGCAAATCTTCAATGTGAGTGCACTCACTGTAAAAATGGTAATTACATACTTCCATAGATGATTCTTTTTCATAATTTTATACTATTTTATTTGTTGAGTTCTCCTAGCTCAGTGAATTTGTCATAAACCTTATAAGTGTAAGCGTAAGCAACATCCCGGATATCACTATGCAGCCATCGTTTACCATTTTTGGCTTCAGTAAACCAACCGTTTTTCATAACAACCATGTCGAAATTTCTGCTTTGAGACGGAGTATTGAAAATTCCCACAGGATTTCTACCCGCTGGATTGGTTCTAGCAGGGAATGCTTCGGCAAGGAGTTCGCCATGGGTTTTCCCAGCAGGAGGTGGATCAAAGAAAGGCTTACTCATCAAACTTTGTGATTGACCAGTAGGGACTATACACTAGGGAGAAGAGCTAAACATTGTTCTCTATATTCTATGCTCTGTGCCGCCCTGAGTTGCTTTT
>CAKZMG010000095.1 GCA_937128235.1 uncultured Verrucomicrobiales bacterium | reverse complement strand
ACGCTCGGGACCTTCGTATTACCGCGGCTGCTGGCACGAAGTTAGCCGTCCCTTCCTCTTAGCATACTATCAAACATGATAGATATTAACTATCATGCCTTACTCTGCTATGACAGGAGTTTACGACCCTAGGGCCTTCATCCTCCACGCGGCGTTGCACCATCAGACTTGCGTCCATTGTGAATGATTCTCGACTGCTGCCACCCGTAGGTGTCTGGACCGTGTCTCAGTTCCAGTGTTGCTGATCTTCCTCTCAGAACAGCTACCCGTCGTAGTCTTGGTGAGCCATTACCTCACCAACTAACTGATAGGACGCGAGCCTATCTCAAAGCGACAGCCGAAGCCGTCTTTGATCCGAAGACCACATGCGGTATTAATCTCCCTTTCGGAAGGCTATCCCCCACTTTGAGGTAAGTTGCTCACGTGTTACTAACCCGTCCGCCACTAAAACAATCTTAGTAAACTAATCATGTTTCCGTTCGACTTGCATGTCTTATCCACGCCGCCAGCGTTCATTCTGAGCCAGAATCAAACTCTCCGTATAAATGCCATCTTACGATGGACTTCTTTTTAAAACGGTTATTGGCATAATTTGCTTTAATCACTAATGATCAAAGCGCGTATAAACCTTAAATTGACAAGTGATCATAAAGGCCGTTTAAATTTCCTTTATCATCTGCCTGCGCATAAATTTTCATTTACCGCAGCGCACAATTCAATTTTCCTCTTCCACTTAGATCAATCCCTCAAGAACGCTCAGTGCTAACTTAATAACTATATACATCATTGTGGATGATGCAGTAAAGCGGACTCCGTATTGTCCAAGCCATATGTTGTAAAAAGATCGGTTACGAGGAAGGCAGCCAACCCCTCGCAACTGTGTCGCTTAGTGATTGTTGTTTCTCTCGTCCTCCCCTTGGCGGGTGAGGCGGGGCGCAATCTACATTTTTTTCACGTTTCGTCAATATCTTTTCGATTCTTTTTTGAGGTTTTTTCAAACTGATTTTTTGACTGCTGATTTTAAGCGAGTTATCAGGATTAAGAATGAAGTAATTTGAAGAGTTAGAACAAAAAAGATAGTAATCATGATTGAGAGGCGTATGTTTACTCTATGCACGTATTCACAAGTAACTCGACTAGACGATCATTTTTGCGCATGGGTGCGTCAGTATTGGCTTTACCGTTCCTGGAGACATATGCTGGAGATGCTGCGCTCTCCGCCACACCTACTAAGCGGATGATCTTTCTTGGTGGTGGATTTGGTTTCACGAAAGATAGCTTTTACCCCAAGAAGGCTGGGGCATTTTCTGAAATAGGGATGACTGCTGGCATGGCTCCACTGGCTCGGCATATGAATGACATCACCATGGTGACCAACTTGACGAATCTCGGAGCGACAGATCCACATGGGGGCAGTGTTTCTTATCTTACGGGAGCAAACGTTGCTGGGACGGCTGGAAAGAGATTTCATAACTCCATCTCATGTGACCAGGTAGCAGCAGAACATCTGGGTAAAGATACTCGCTTTTCCTCACTTATTTTATCAGCAAAAGAACCTGACGGAGGATCAAACTCTGGTCATGGGAAAGGCTTATCGCTGGCGTGGGATGAATCAGGAAAACCTATCCCAGGGGTCACCAGACCGTTAGATCTTTACCATGAGTTATTTGCTCATCCTGGAGACTCACGTGAACAGTTAGATGCGCGGCTGAAAAAACGCCAGAGCATCTTAGATCTGGTTCGCCTCAATGGCTCTAACATGAAACGCACTCTCAGTAAATCTGATCAAGAGAAGCTGGATGAATATTTCACAGGTGTGCGCCAAGTAGAAAAGGGACTGGAGCGGCAAGCCAAGTGGGCAGACATCCCAAAACCGAAGGCTCCATTCATAGCACCGCTAGAGAGCATCTCTGGTGAGAAGGCAATCCACCTGATGTATGACATGATCATTATTGCGCTGCAAACCGGCATGACCAATGTGGTGAGCTACCGCCAACCCGTCTGCTCATTGCTTGCGGGTATGGGCATCAAGTTAAAGGCACATTCACTCAGTCACTACGGCTTTTCTCAACCACGTATTTCTGCATCTCAAGAACGCGATAAAAAATGCTCGGCACTTCTCGCGCACTTTATTGACCGCCTCAAGGAAGCAAAAGATCTTGATGGTAGTAGCCTGTTCGATAGCTGTATCGTGAGCTATGGATCTAACCTACGCAGTGGTCACGAGCTCAAGAACGTCCCCGCTATTTTAACTGGAGGAGGAGCTGAAAATGTAAAGCATGGTCGCAACATTGTGCTTCCAGAAACAGACACACCATTGGCTAACTACTGGCTCACATTGATGCAGCAAGGAGGAATAGACATTAAAAAATTCAGTCACAGCACAGGTATCATCCCAGAATTATTGAGCTAAACTTCCGCTTATGAAAACTCCTATTATTCTTGCTGCTTGTGTAAGTAGCTTGGCACTCATCACCCACATTTCGGCAGAGGGTGAGGGTGAGAAGACCAAGGCAAAAGAAGGTATACAGCCACACCATGTGGCGGTGAATCAGGAAAGTATGCAGCCATTTCTAAAGCAGTATTGCTATAAATGCCACGGTCCCAAAAAACAAAAAGGTGATGTCCGATTTGACAAGATCAACTGGGTCATGAAGGACAACGACTCTGCTCAGCGCTGGCAAGATGTGCTCGACCAGCTCAATGCTGGTGAGATGCCGCCATGGGATGAAGATGAGCAGCCTACGAACGAGGAAATGAAGGGTGTTTTAGAGAGGCTGACGGGAAATGTCCACGAGGCTCGTAGACGTCTCACGGATCACGGTGGTGAAATTAAAATGCGCCGCCTTAACAAGCGTGAATACTCTAATACAATTCGTGATTTATTTGGGTTCGATGTCCATCACAGCGACATCCCAGACGATGGCGAAATTGCTAGCTTTGACACCGTAGGAGCAGAGCAATTTTTCACCTCAGCACATCTAGAAAAGTATCTACAACTTGGAAACAAAATAGCAACAACAGCTCTCAAATACAACACTTCCCCGCATCGCAAATCTCGTGTTGCTAGAACTCAACCAGAGAAGAGAGTCACGCAAAAAATGCGTGATGATTTAGCTGACAAAGACCGAAAAATGGCAATGAAAAAAGCCGGCAAAAATTGGCAGGAAATGGGGTTCAAGGATGAAGGTGACATGAAGATTCTCTTTCGGCAATGGGACAGTAGAGCGGAGGCTCCAAGGCAGTATTTAAGCTACCCACACATCGAGAATGGAGTTTACATCAGTGATGTAGCGAAGTGGGTAACAGCCTCCCAGCACGTTGACTACCGCGCAGAATACATCGTCCGTGTCCATGGTGGAGTAGTGGGAAATCCTCACCCATTAAGACGGATCATTAAGCTCTGGTCAGACTCTCATCATGGAGCCGTGCACGGCACGTTGAAGCTAGCCGGAACACCTGAGAAACCGCAGACGGTATCGCTAAGAGTAAGCCAGCCGATGGGACAACTTATGCTCGTAGCGAAGGTCCGAGAGAACACGCCTAGTAATGCATTCAACACCATGCGCCACTACTTAAATAAGCTCAAAGCTCCTGGAAAACACCCAGATCAGCGTGCTGCTGTATGGATCGATTGGCTAGAAATAGAGGGTCCTTTTTACCCTAAACTCCGTCCAAAACTAGAGACTTTACTCTATCCAAATAAATCTACTGGGGGACAAAATAGATACATCAATAGAGATGCGACTGCGAGAGAGTTTATAGAAAAATTTACTACTATTGCATTCCGTCAAAAAAAGCCGGCTGCTGATTTTATCGATGGATTACATACGAATTTCAAACAGAGCCGAGCATCTGGGATAAAGTATAAAGAAGCCATGGCTGAGGTGATGAGCATCATTCTTTCTTCCCCTGGGTTTTTATTTATTCAAGAAGCCGTCCCTGCGCAGGATAAGCCTCACGGGCTTCTCAGTAACCGTGAACTTGCGATTCGTCTTTCGTATTTTCTCTGGAGTAGCCCACCAGATGACGCGCTCTTTGCTGCCAATCTAACAGACCCTAAAATATACGAACAGCAAGTAGAACGTCTCCTAGCAGATCCAAGATCAGATGCATTCCGCGATGGCTTCATTGATCAATGGACGGAGCTAGAGCGGTATGATGCGATCACGGTGGACGTTGCAAAACATCACCATTTCAACCAAGGCTTACGTGAAGATGCTAAGCAAGAAGTGCGAGAATACTTCGGTGTTCTTCTGAAGGAAAACTTACCTGTAGCTAAGCTCATTGACTCAGATTTCGCAGTCATCAATGGTACTCTGGCTGCACATTATAACATCCCAGGGGTGAACCAGAAAGACCAGAGTTTTCAGAAAATAAAACTCCCACCTAGCTCACCGCGTGGTGGGCTCTTCACTACCACAGCATTTCTAACAACTGGCTCAAACGGTGAGCGTTCCTCCCCTGTCATCCGTGGTGCGTTGATTTTAGAAAAGGTCCTGCACGATAAGCCACCACCACCGCCACCAAACGTCCCGGAACTAGATGAAGCCTCGGATAAACCGATGAGTAACCGAGCAATGGTATTGCTCCATCAGAAGCGAGCTACCTGTGCATCGTGTCACAGTAAGATGGATGTCATTGGCTTTGGGTTTGAGAATTTTAACTCTATCGGACGCTGGCGCACCACTGAGAAAATCGGCAAAAAAAATCTACTCATCCAGCCCGGTGGCACACTGCCTGGCAATCAGAAATTTAACAACATCAACGAACTCAAGAAGCTGCTTCTTAAGCATGAAGATAAGCTGGCTGAGGAGCTCGTGGAGTCGGTTCTAAACTACGCGCTCGGCAGAACGGTAGAATTTTCTGATGCAGATGATGTAGAGGAAATCCTAAACAAACTGAAGACAGGCAAGTATCGCACTAAAGACCTCGTTAAGGAGATCGCGCTAAGTCCGTTGTTTAAGAAAAAGTAGGTTTGTCTAACTTTCTCTTCGTCTTCTGGTAGTCAACGCACAAGCACCAAAAGCCAACAATAAAGTTGATGCTGGCTCCGGCACAGTAACAATGTTTGAAATTCTCACCCCATTTTCATCAGCTAGAAAGACCTGACCGCTAAACGTCCCTACGATTTGAGGATTTAAATCTGCATCACCAGCCATACTCCAGCTACCAGCCTTAAACACAAATGTGTCTCCAACAGTCACTGACACAGGGTCTGAATAGGTCGCAAGATAGCCATCATTCGCTGAAATATCACCAGCTGTTGGACTGGCGAAATTATCGACAAACTGAAGATCTGTAAATGTTGAATCTGCTCCATTGAGAGAATAGGCAGCTGTAACAGGCGTCTGTGATGACTGAGTTAAATCTCCATCACTTGTTACCCATTCATCAAAAACCATTAAGGAGAAAGCACCCGTTACAGTTATAGTAAGGTGATATCTTCGGTGATAGTCAATACCGCATCACTCATATTAGGGGAACCTGTGAGTACAGTCGGATCACCTGTTATTATTATTGATGCTGAAGAGCATTGTATGCACAACACGCCTGTTGTGAATGCTATTAGTGTTTTTTTCTTTATTGTTTGTTTCATTTGTTATCATTGGTTGTTTTTTATTTAACTACTACATTAGTAATACAGAACTAATATATAACATTAATTATATGAAAGCGACAAGACAAATACACAAATATTATATTAACTTACCGTAGGATTTATGCTTGGCTAAAATGGCTGAGCATGATTAACTAAAGTTAACGTTTTTCTAGTCGAATTTTTTCTCTGTGTTGTCGTCAAATCAGCATGAAGAAATTTCTTACTGAAAAGCCGAAATACAATCATTCCCCAAAATTATGAAACAACCGTTCTCAACAAAAATTGTTAGTTTACTTGTGCTCATCTGTTCCGTGTCACTGTCCAATGCGGTGAACCACACAGTGAAGCAGGGTGAGAGTCTCTATGCGCTTTCCAAGAAATACGAAGTGAGTATTGAGCGGATTAAATTCCTCAATAACCTTAGCGAAAATACGATTAACATTGGTCAGGTGCTGGTGATACGTCCGGAGACTAAAGAGGTGCCTATTGAACCTGTAGCACCCACTCCAGAAACCAAACCTGAAACTGAGCCTCTGCCTACTCCTAATGCTGAAATGGAACCAGAGAAAGAGCCGATGATCGAACCTGTTGAGCTAAAGGTCAAACCTGCTGGTCTAGATGCTCTTAGCGCGAAACAGCGAGCCATTGTGCGGCAGCAGATTCTGTTAGATAGAAATGGAATGGGGCCAGGAATCATCGATGGATATATGGGAAATTTCACCAAGACAGCGTATGAACTCGCAAAGGTGCACCGACCGAATGCGCTGAATGAAGCCGTTCCTCTACTGGTCGAAAAGTCTGTTCCCTTCGAGGCGTTCACCTACCTCAATGAAGACTTACCTGGCACTGGGAAGAGACCAGATTTCAAAGCTGCCACCAAGATACAGTGCCTGATGATGTATAAGACATCGCTCGAAATGCTCGCTGAGCGCTACCATTCCTCAGAAGCATTACTAGAAAAATTGAATCAAGAAGTGGACTTCAAACTTATAAAACCTAATCAGAAAATCCTCGTTCCAAATGTGGCAGAATTTAAAATAGAAAACTTCATGACCCCTGAGGGAAAGGCAGTGAAGTATAACTATCTGCGTAAAACACGGAGAGCGACCCGGGTGGACATAGACTATGGAAAAAAGCGCATCATGGTTTACCATCATAGTGGTAAAACAGGAGCGGTGGATGAGCTTCTAGCGGCATTTCCTGTGACTACGAATATTAAAAAAGGACCTAAATCTAGGCGCTCGATCGAGTATTTCGCTCCCGCTCCACCCTACATGAGAAAGAAAACTCAGCTGGAGCTCAAGCCTGGACCGAACTCGCCAGTAGGTATCGTTTGGGCGAGACTAGGCAATGGCTACGGTATTCACGGCACCTCAGATGGTGCAGGGAATGGCTATAGCAACAGCTCTGGCTGCATCCGTTTATCGAACTGGGATATGGCTATTTTTGTAAAACTAGTGCCAGCTAAAGTTGATGTGAATTTCCTGCTCGATGGCATGGCGATGAAGCCACAGAGTGAGCCAAAAAAGAAGCTAAGCGATAGTGGATCAATAGCGGGAAAAAACTAGAAATTTTCTAGGATTAGATTTTTCATCGAGTGAGTTTTTACTTATCTTTTTTCAGCGTGACAAAGGCAGTGCTTGCCATGAAAATAAAATGAGATAGTATCTCGCCATCAGTAGGGAGTCACTTCTCAGCCTACATTCACTCTCGCTTCTAGCGTCATTTCTCACACACATTACCATGTTCCGTAAAACTAGTATCATCGTCACACTCGGACCCGCAACAGATTCACCAGAGCGCCTCGGCGAGTGTATCGATGCAGGAGTCAACGTCTTCCGTCTCAACATGAGCCACGCTCAGCATGACTGGTGCCGCACCGTAGTAGCAGATATCCGCCGGATCGCGGAGGAGAAGAAAAAACACGCAGCAGTGCTCTTTGACCTTCAGGGACCATCCATTCGCACCGGTGATTTAGATGCTCCTTATCAGTTACAGATTGGCGATAAATTTGAAATCAGAAAGCAGTCCGCAGAAGCTTCCATCCCCTTCTCTACCACAGTAAACTATGAAGGCATGATGGATGACGTAGCACAGGGAGCCACACTCGTAGTAGATAATGGCACCATGCTCATGGAGATAGAAGAGAAGCATGATGATAGACTCATCTGCCATGTCCTCACCGCTGGTAAAATAGGCAACCGCCGCCACATCAACCTCCCAGGAACAAGACTCAACCTCCCCGCACTCACCGAGAAAGATCACAGTGATCTCAAGGTGGCTGTAGAGTGTGAAGCAGACTTTATCGCAGGCTCATTTGTCCGTGACTCCGCTCACGTAAATGAACTCAGATCCGAGATGGAAAAGCTTGGTGGTAGAGCGAACATTATCTCAAAAGTGGAAGACCAAGAAGCGATCAAAAACATCGATGATATCATCATCGCATCAGACGTGATCATGATCGCCCGTGGTGATCTCGGTATTGAGGTGCACGTGGAAGAACTTCCTATCATTCAGCGCCAGATCGTGAAGCGCTGTCACGTTCTCGGTAGAAGAGTCATCGTGGCAACGCACATGTTAGAATCCATGATCACTAACCCTACACCTACGCGTGCGGAGGTGACGGATGTTTCTACCGCAGTCTTCGAGGAGGCAGATGCCATCATGCTCAGTGGAGAAACTTCTGTAGGTGAGCACCCTATCCGCTGTGTGGAGACTCTGCACCGCATTGCCATGCGCATGGAGCGTGCCGGCTCTATCGGAAATGGTAAACTAGCAGTGCTAGAAACAGATAAACAGAAAGTAGTCCACGCGGCCCTCAGTCTTGCAGATTCTATTCCAGATGCGGAAATAGTCGTCTTCACAAGACGTGGACAAATGGCTACTCAATGCGCTCTACTCAGACCTGAGGCGACCATTCACGCCTTTGCTCCAGAGGCTATTGTTTGTCGTCAGCTTGCGCTCGCTCGCGGGATCGAGCCTAACTCTATTCCATTCCATGATAAGCCACTCGAAACCATCAATGACGCAGTCGTTTTCATGAGAGAAAATGAAATAGTCAAAGAGGGCACACCGCTCATCGTAGTTTCTGACACACTCCGTAAGAGCAAGATGGTGGACTCCATCCTGCTGATCTATGCATAAGATAGACACTGAAAATTTCGACCACACGCGAGTGCTGTTAGAGTGCTTGCGCGATTCACCGCTTCTCGTAGATCACCTACCTCTTCTACCCCTTCTAACGGAAGCGGTTTGTTTTGATAGAGCAGTCTTTCCTGACCTAGATACAACTCCTAGTGTCATCCCCAGTGTTAAATTAAATTTTTCCCAGAAGCTAGGGCACCTCTACGAAGACGCACTTGAGCATCTGCTAATCCATTCAGCTGGGATTAAACTGTTAGAGAAGAGTATTCAGATTTTCAACAGTGATAAAATCACCCTCGGTGAGCTGGATTACCTGCTTCAGGAGCTCGCTACAGGTAAGTTTTTTCATCTGGAGTTGGCGGTTAAATTTTACCTCATTAAGTATCATGATGGAGAGCCAATCTACCCGGGTCCAGATCCGCGTGATAACTGGCTGAACAAACTGAAACGCCTACAGCAGCACCAGCTCAAATTAACGCAAAACCCAGCGGCTGAAAAACTATTGTTAGAGAAATACAGAGTTTCAGAAATCATCCCTCAGCACCTTATTTACGGGAAAATATTTGATCATTACCTAGCTACGGAGCAGCCATCACCGCCAGCGATGAATCCAGACTGCCAGCGCGGGACCTGGAAGTACCTCAGTGAGTGGCAGAGAGATTCTGATGAAGCGCAAATAACCATTATCCCCAAGCACCTCTGGCCAGTGAAGTGTGATGGGAATTTACGCCGCACACTGCCCTCAATAACTCGCGAAGAACTCACCACAGAAGCCACCCAGCGCTGCACCATGATCTGGGATGAAGCCTCAAATGATACCCAATTCATAGCCCCAGATACCTGGTCATGAGAATAGATAAATGGGTTCAGAAATTTAAAGGCTGTGGGAAATCTGTGGCTCGGAGGTTGATCGCATCTGGTGAGGTTAGGGTGGATGGTGTGGCTGTTAGAGACTCGCATTTTGAGGTGACGCGGTTTCATAAGGTGGAGGTTAGCGGTGAAGTGGCTCAGTCTAACAGGGCGTATTACATCATGCTGAATAAGCCAGCCGGCTGCGTCAGTGCTACGAGTGATACGGAGCATGAGACGGTGGTGGATCTTATCAATGAACCATTCTCTGATCTGCTACATATCGCTGGTAGATTGGATAAGGAGTCCACGGGGCTGATGATCCTGACTAATGATGGTCAGTGGTCCAGACTGATCACTGAGCCAGATGAAAAAATACCAAAGACCTATCTCGTGACTACTGAGAAGCCAATTTCTCCTGAGACAGTGGCGGCATTTGCGGAAGGTTTTTATTTCGCGTATGAGGACATTACTACGCTCCCTGCCGAGCTAGAAATCCTTACCTCTAGCTGCGCAAGAGTTGTTATTTATGAAGGAAAATACCATCAGATTAAGAGGATGTTTCACGCGGTGGGGAATCGTATCACATCGCTGCACCGCGAGCAGATAGGGAGTATTTCGCTGGACGAAAATTTAGCCCCTAGCGACTATCGGTATCTAACAGATGAGGAGATTGATTTTTCAGTGAAGAGCTAGAGTTTCACCTTTACTCAGGGGGGCTGAGTGGGCATTGTTTGGAGCGAATGGTAGGTGGCATAAATTGGAGAGCATTATCGGTGGGGATTCTTTTAGGAATTTCTAGTTGGGGTGCGTGCCAGAACTTGGAGGATAATGTACGTGAGGATGCACCGATAGATGATGACTTGGAGGCAGGTGGGCTGAACATCCAGATCGCTCCAGCGATGCCGGAGATGCCTAAGAATATCCGGATTAGGTCATCGTTTTTTCGCTGGCAGCATGAACAGAAATTATTGAAGTATGAGGGCTTGGTGCAGATTTTTGGGGATAACGGGCTACAGATGTTTGCCGATAGGGCTGAGCTGGATTTTAAGAATAAGGTGGTGCGGCTGTTTGGAAATGTAGAAATTTTCCAGGGTGCGCTGGTGTATAAAGGGCAGAAAGCAAGCTATGACTATGATAAGAACAAGCTGGATACGAAGAACCTGATCGTGAGCTTGGACCCGATTTTACTAAAGGCTGGGTCAATTAAGCAAGTAGAGCATAAGGGGCGGGATGTGTTCATCGCGCGGCAGGCTGCGATCACTACGCATGATGTGAAGAAGCCGAATTACTGGCTGAAGGCGGATAAGATTACTATTTATCCTAAGGAGAGAGTGACGTTTAATAAGCTGAGCTTCATGGCTGGCGAGCGCACTATCTTGTGGCTGCCCTATTTTTCACAGTCGCTAAATAAGGATCTGGGCTATCATTTTCTGCCAGGGGCACGGTCTAACTGGGGGCCATTTCTGATGAATAGATATGGATTGATGCTTGGTGGAAATTTAGACCCCGTGACTGAACAGCGCGAGGATGCCTGGCTGCTCGCTCAGGTTTTATTTGACCTCCGCTATGAGCGCGGTCTTGGAGTTGGGCTGGATTTATATGATACGAGGCTGGAGAGAAATGAAAATTTGGGGTGGCTGAAGATGTATTATACGAATGATCTGGACCCATCGCAGTCACGATCTGGTGAGGTGCGTGGGAATGTGAATGAGGATAGATATAGAGTGGAATTCAAAGATAGATTTGAGCAAGCGAGCGCTGTTGATAGTAAGGCTACCTATTATGCGGATGTGAATATGACGTGGCTGAGTGATCGCTATTACTTAGAGGATTTTGAGCCTAAGACCTATACTTATAACCCTCAGCCAGATAATGTGGTGGGGGTGTATCGGAAGACTGAGAGCTCATTGGGAGGAATATACACGCGGTTTCGGTTGAATGATTTTTACCGGACGGATAGCCGTTTGCCAGAGGTGTTTTATGAGACTACGAGGCGACCTGTTAGAGAGAGCAAGGTGTTTTATCAGGGTCGTAGTTCTTTTGGATTTTACCGAGAAGAACTGGCAGATTTCAGGCAGGATAATTTGAGGTTAGCCCAGGGGACGTTGGATGCTGGTGATCCGCGCATCGCTCAGATTGATGATCTGTTAGCCAAGCGAGAATATGCTAGGTTTCATACATGGCATGAGGTGAGCAGAACGTTTAGACCATTTGATGGAGTGACGGTGACTCCAAGAGCTGGCTTGGGTTATACTAAGTATTGGCAAGAAGGATCTGATGATAATGTTGCGAGCCGCAAGATGGGATATGTGGGGCTGGATACTTCGTTGAAGTTCGTGAAACAATATCCTGGAGTAGTTAATAAAAAGTGGGGTTTGGATGGCTTGCTGCATGTTAGTCAGCCGTATGTGAATTTATCATTTCTCTCTACGAATCAGCTGGATAGCTCGTTTCAGAAAATTGATAGACTCACGCCGACTACGCGTCTGAGGACGATCGATGTGGGTTCATTTTCTGCGATTGATGATTTAAATACTTGGTCAGTGGCTCGTCTAGGTTGGCACCAAGAATTGCTAACAAGACGTGATGGTGGCTCTCATGCGTGGTTAAGTATGAATACCTATTTGAATTATTTTATGACTGATCCTGAGAAGAATAGGACGTTCTCTAACTTGTATAATGATATTTACTGGCATCCACTTCCATGGATGGCGGCGAGTGTGGAAATGCAGTTTCCGATAGTGGGGGGAGGCTCAGGATTTACTGAAATTTCTCCTGGTGTGAGATTTATGCCGAACGAAAACTGGGAGGTTTCATTTAACTATCGCCTTCTCAATGGGCACCCTACATTGGAGGATAGTAACCGGATTGATACGCGGGTTTACACCAGGTTGAATGAGTCTTGGGGATTTGATATTTACCAGCAATGGGAGCTAGATGATAATACGCTGGAGACTCAGCAGTATCGGATTCACCGGGATTTCGATAGCTGGATAGCATCGCTTGGTGTGCTGCGGAGGGATAACCGAAACCGTGATGAGTTTAGTGTCTTATTGAGTTTCACGCTGAAGGATTTCCCATCGGTGAACCTTCCGCTTACGATTGATCAAAAAGAGAATTAGAAAAATTAGAATTAGAAAAATTTATGAACGAACTAGATGTAATAGATCGCCTAAAATGGCGTTATGCGACGAAGTTATTTGATGGAGATAAAAAGATTCCAGCGGAAATCTGGGACAAGGTTGAGGAGTCTTTGGTGCTCACTCCGTCTTCCTTTGGTTTACAGCCTTGGAAATTTATAGTGATCACTGATCAGGCAGTGAAAGATAAATTGTTAGAGCATTCATGGAACCAAGTTCAGGTCACTGGCTGTTCGCATTTAGTGGTGCTCACTGCATTGAAAAATGTCGATGGATCAGATGTGGATAAATTCATCTCAGACACGCATGCCAAACGTGGTGGTGAGCTGATCTCACTCGATCCATATAAAGGAATGATGAATGGATTTCTAGAGAGAATGACAAGTGAGCAGAAGCATGCGTGGGCTAGAAATCAGGTGTATATTGCGCTTGGTCAGCTGATGACGACTGCTGCGATGTTAGAGTTAGATGCCTGTCCCATGGAGGGGATAACACCGGCTAAGTATGATGAGATTTTAGGATTAGAAAACGGGAGATACACAACGGTGTTAGCTTGTCCATTAGGTTACCGAAGTGAGGATGATAAATATGGAGAACTACCCAAAGTAAGATATGGAAAAGAGGATATTATCGAGCACATCTAAGTTGCTAGTTGTTGCGGCAATATATGGAGTGTGCTCATGCGCTGCTCCATCTGGCTACAAGGGCTACATGACTCGCTCTTACACCATACGTGGCGAGCATTATCAGCCGATGAGTGTGGACGAGGCGCTCTATTATGATGAAGAGGGAATAGCATCTTGGTTTGATGAATCGACTTACTTTGGACTCAAGCGGGGTAACACCTCGCTCGGAGAAAAGGTGATGCCCTGGCACGTGATAGCTGCCCATAAAACCTTACCTCTGCCATGTAGAGTGAAGGTAACCAATCTAGAAAACGGAAAAACTCTCAAGCTTAGAGTGAACGATAGAGGTCCATTTATCCCGGGTAGAATTATCGATCTAAGCCCACGCGGAGCATCGAAGCTGGGTTTCAAGAAAAAGGGGCTCACACGGTGCCGAGTGGAGGTACTGAGTGTGGGAGATGGAGATTATAAACGGTCTGTAAAGCGGAAGAAGTTCTTGGGGATTTTCTAGTTTGAAATAGTCCAACCTTTTCCAAAACTAAAGCTGAACTGAAGCCATAGACTGTGCGCGTGGTCGCTTTCTTCTTTATCGTAATTATACTGAAGACGGAGCTTCGAGTCTTGGTCATCGATCATAGTAAATGAGCGAGTGAGCGCAGCACTGAGTCTGAGGCGCTCATTTTCTTCGAGCGATTCATTATCTTTTATTCCTTCTACCCATTCCGCTCTGCCAGAGAGTTTCCAATATTCAGAGAAATGATAAATACTTGATGCCATCAGTGCGATCTGGTTATCGCTACCTTTCGCGGATCCGTCTTGCCACTGCACATTCCGCTGCATGATTTGAAAGGAGGTATCAACACTAGCATTCCAGATTTCGCTTTTTGAGTCACTCCAGCTATACGTGTAGTCGAGCCCTATCACGCGACTATTTCTACCAAATCCATTTTTGCCTTGGGCTGCGGATAAGCCAAAGAAATGTTGATGAAAATCACTCACGTAATGATGGACGGTGGATCTAACAGAAGTGACTCCGCTTATGAATTCGGCATCATCTCCTGCCTCTAACACATCGCCATGAGCGAGGGTTATCCCAACGACTCCGTAGTTCTCATAAATATAATACCAGCTCAGCTCGGCACCATCAGTAAGGACACCTTCTTCTCCCAGAAATAGCGCACTGGTGAGGTCGGAGTTGGTGAAATCCCAGTCATGGACATGGAGATTACCCTGTAAACCGAGATCATGAATGAATCTACCTGCTTTGGCTTCAAATCCATACGGCAAGCGGTGAAGCTTAAGATAAGCTTCCTCAAGCTCGCCAGAGAACTTACCTCTATCTTCTGATATATTGTAAGTAGAGTAGAGCTGTGAATAGGTGGATAGGTTTGAAAACAAACTAAACTCTAGTGCTTGGACATCCAGCTCTTCCGCAGGATCATGGTGGTGTAAGGCATGATTAAAATTTCTATCAGAACTAGCTCCTATGATATTTGTGCTATGGAGATTTAGTCTAAGCAGGTCGTTCGCCGAGCCGCTGTGAATGCATGACGCAGATTGTGCATATAGATCTGATAGAGATGCTAAAGTGATTGCTGCGATAATAGATTTTTCCATCACATCTCTAGAATCTCTGATTTAGAAATACCTCGGAGTTCACAGACGCGTAAGATGGTATTCTCTATGAGGTTGTTTGGGCAAGATGCGCCAGCGGTGATGCCTACAGTGACGTGTTGATCTTGATCTAACAGATTTTTATATTCAGAAGTGATTTCTGATTTTTCCTCCAGATCAAAATGGACAATTTGCTCTAATGATTCAATGCAACCTGCATCTCTAATGAAAAACGTGGGCAGCTCTTCCTGACCAATTTCTACTAAATGAGTAGTATTTGAGCTATTGTATCCACCTACGACAAGTAACATGTCCATGGGCTCTTTTAGCATATCGAAAAGCGCATCTTGACGCTCTTGAGTAGCTCCGCAAATGGTATCAAATACCTGACAATTTTGAGAGTCACCATCGCGTTCTCTCACAGCAGCGGTGATACGGTTTTGAATTTCTTCGGTTTCACTTTTCAGCATTGTGGTCTGATTCGCCACACCTACTTGCTTGAGATGCACAGAGGGGTCAAACCCAGCCGAAACATTACTTTTGCCAAACCTGCTCATGAAGTCTGCGTCAGAAATCTTGCCCTTAACATAGTCACAAACAAAGTCTGTATCCTCCAGGGTGAGAATGATCAAGTAGTGCCCATTCTTCTCTTTCCCGAGGGCGTGTGATGCAGTAGCGAGAGTCTCCTCGTGTCCTGCTTTTCCATGAATAATAGAGGTGTAGCCTTCTTTCGCATACGTGCGCACTCTACGCCATACTTTCATGACGTCACCGCATGTGGTATCTACGATGGAAGCACCACGTTCCTCTATTTTCTCTACAAATGAAGTGGGAGCACCAAATGCTGGCACAATAACCACATCATTATCTGTAAGAGCATCATACTGCTCATTCATTTCTTGCCATGGTAGAGAAACAATATCCATCTGTTGAAGCTGTCGGTTCACCTCAGGATTGTGGATGATTTCTCCGATAAGGTAGATTGGATTAGTCTCGAAAACTTTGCGTGATGCGTAAGCGAGATCAATCGCTCTCTCGACACCATAACAGAAGCCAAATTGCTGAGCTAGCTTGATGGTCGTATTTCCCAGAGTTACGATACCACCATGCTCTCTGAGCTTTTCTACTACAGATGATTTGTAGTGATTGCTAACTTCAGCCTCTACCTTCGCCATCACATCTGGCTTTCTCACATTGATGCGTTTGCGCTTCTTGGGTGCTGGTTTTTCTGTTGGTGTATCACTCATAAATAATGATCTACCTATAGCCCAAAGCTTAGGATTTGCACACGTTTTTATTTTCTAGTTACTATTCTCTTTACCTGCATGGATGTAAAAGAATATACTAACAATTAATAGCCCACGAATGCCATGCCTGAAAAAGAGAATAGTGCCACATTAGAAATTTTACTCCAGACCTTGAAGCAAAACCCTGACCTATGGGAGACTAGGAGACAAACAGCAGAAATTTTATTTAATGATGAGCAATTCTTGGAGGCAGCTGACTTACTTTGGAATGCTCCAGAAATTCCATCTATCGCGGATGATCTAGCATTTGCAATCAAGATCATTTCCAGAGCAAAACCCAATAGAGCCATTAGAATGATCTATGAGGTGATCACAAGAAATAATGATAAGCCAGTGGAAAATGTGGCGATAGCAAAGGCTCTAAATGACACTGGTCTTCACATGCAGGCGGCTAGATTTTATGGTGCGGCATTGGCAAGCGACCCATCATTATTTGATCTAGGGTTCGAGCGTCAGGCTCTTTGGATGGATGACTCTAACAGATTTACTAAAGATTGGGAAAAAAGTGATACGGAGTTTAAGCCTGCTTTTGCTTTTGTAAATCAAGTTTCACCACCTGCTCCAGCTAGTGTAGCGGCGGAGCCTGTTCCCATGGCTGCCCCTCAACCTCCGAAGCGGGTACTGACACCAGCACCCATGCGTCCAAGCCCTGAGGAGCTAGGTGCGGCTTCCACACCATCCACCGCGACAACTTCTGCGGCAGCCCCGATAAGGCAGACTTTTACAAATAAAGTAAGTGAATCTACACCTGCAGAGCAGAACAAGCCATCTGTATCTGTGCCAGCAGAAACTACTGAACCGACCGTCTCATCAACTCCAGTTCCAGCCGTAGCCGTGCCCACTCAGCCATTAGCAGAAGTTTCTTCGGCTCTCGCAAAACCGGCAGAAAAATCAGATGCGGACTTGGTTGAAGCTGATGTGAAACCGGAAGAACCAGAAGTAAAGCTTCAAGTAGCAGAGGCTCCTGTCCTGGATCCTAAAGCCCAAGATAGAGCAAAAAAGACTTCGAAGTTAACTCTCGGTTCCACCACAGGTAAGCTTTTGACGCCATCGGTCTCAGATAAGCCACCTGCTAAACTGAAGTAACAATTTATACAGACTTTCTACTTTGCCAGAATCCATCAGCATGCTACTTAGTATAGGTATACTATGTGTGTTCCTAAAATTACATCTCTGATTTCTTGTCTCGTCTCTATCTGCATACTCTCCAGCTGTGGCTCACAGTATGGAAAAGTGAGTTATAAAAAATCCCCCACTATTGTTAATGTTTCATCTTATGATCCTAAGGAGACTCAGCGTGGCGGATCAGGTTACTCACCATTAGATCAGTCTAGTTTAAGAAGAAATGGAGCACTTGGTCAGATAGCGCGGTGCTCAAAAGGATACTCGTATGATTCAAAATGTAGTGATTTCTTAGTAGGGGCAGAAAGACAGGGAATGCTACTTGGTGCCTATCATTATCTCACTCCATACGCCAGTGCTTCTGCTCAGGCGGATCGCTTCGTGGCTAGGCTTAGATCGATCAAGCGCTCGCGTGGGCTGCGCACCAGTAGTATTATCCTAGTAGGAGACATCGACAGCAAATGCACAGTCGCACACATGATAACCTTTATTAAACGAATCAAATCTCTCACAGGAAAATACCCGATGATCTATATTGAAAATGGAGAGCTCATCAGGTCGCGGCTCAGAAATGCCTCATTCTTCCAGAAACGAATACTCAAAAAATGCCCATACTGGCTGGCTCTCTACAGCCCAAATTACCCGGGCATCTCTACTCCTAAGAAACTTATCAAAGCCACTAAAGTATGGAAAACGTGGTCGCTTTGGCAGTATGGTGGAGTAGAGTGGGAGCGTGGGAGATCTAGACCGAAGCACTACTATAAAGGCAGCTGGAAGACACCAAGATACCTCGGGAATCTATCCAAGCCACTGGAGAGAAACGGCTTTAATGGATCAAAAAAAGAACTCTACAGCTTCTGGAGAAAACACAGCTGGCGGTGGTAGAAGATTAGGCTTTCGACATCTCTAACAACTTTTTCCTTACCCTTTCTACATCTTCATCTGGTGTGGAGGTGCCGGCAGTGATACCCACTTTGCGGATTCCATTGAACCACTCGGCGGAGACGTCATTTGGTGACTGCACATGATGCGCTATGCATCCCAAAGTTCTGCATTTCGCTGCTAGTTGCGCAGTGTTGTTAGAGTTAGCCCCACCTACCACTATTACCACCTCTACTTTGGAGCATAACTCTAACAACGCTACTTGCCTTTCCTTTGTTGGCCGACACACAGTATCTATAAATTTCACCTCAGCAGTTGAAAATCTCCGCCTCACCGCAGCTAGCATAGCATCCACGTGATCGATCTGCTGAGTAGTCTGGGAAATCACACCTATCTTGTTTTGCACGATGTTTAATCCACGCACGTCTTCGAGATTTAATACCGCCTGAGCCTCTGGGAAATCTCCCATAAGCCCGCGCACTTCCACATGCCCGGGCTTCCCTATCACTACTGGAGCGTAGCCAGCAGCGACTAGGTCTCTCAGTGCTGCGTGCGCTTTATGGACTAAAGGACACGTGGTATCAGTCACTCGGTGCCCTAGATCAGCCCAGCGCTGGCGCTCTTTATCAGATGCCCCATGAGCGGTGATGATCACATTTCTAGTCTCAGCACCATGCCCATTGAGGTCACCATGCCTAGCACCTTTGTGTTCTAGATTTCTCTTCACTGTGGCATTGTGCGCCAGCTCGCCTAGCACCGTTACAGGAGACTTTGTGGCTAGTTTTTCTGCCGCTGCGATCGCCGCCTTTACCCCGAAGCACATCCCATAATGAGATGCTGCTATCACGTCAAATTTCACTTCATCACGTATTTTCATCACCCAAACAATGGCAACACTTTGTGAAGGATTGATGAAATCAATATGAAAAAACCATGAAAAGTTTGCCTTCCTCAAACCATCAGAGCTCTCTGCTCTGAGCCTTCTCATACTGATCTGTTAGAGAAACTGTAGCATCAGAAAACTCGATGGTGTGACTCACATTCGCACCATTATCAGCACCTAGTCTGGTAGGGACTTCACCCTGAGGAAGAATAAATTTTCGCCATTTTCGTGACCACAGAAAATACCATGCGCCGGCTGCCAGTGCCCAGAATGCCAGCACCAGAGTGAGCGAATGAGACCGCACCGTTTCCATGAAATCATCCCAGCTCCCGGAGCTGTTAGATTTGCCATGCTCATTGGTGGGAAGATTTTTTTCAGCTCTAACAGGAGTAATGAGTTTCTGCTCTAGCCAGAATGAACGCTTCGAAAACTCTCTCACAAAACTCTCCATCTGAGCATCACCTCCCACCTGCAAGCTGGCATCTCGCGCGCTCTTCAAGAAAAGCTCATCCACTTCCCAGCCTTCGATGAAACCTTGCTCATCTAGCATGACGTAACCATTCACCCCACGTGAGTAGCCATAATAATAAAAGATGACCATGGCATTTTTTTCCTTAAACATTCCGCTCAGCTTCGACTTCACATCATCCTCGGACAAAGCCATTTTCTGACCATGTGCTAGTACATTCACATAGAGAGGTAATGCAGATTTCATATCATGTGCCGCGATCAGTTCCTCTATGACCTGCCGCTGCTCATCATCTAAAATATGCTGAGGGTCATTTAATCCGCTCGCCGGGAGCTTCCCAAAATATGTATCTAACAGCTCTCCATCCACTAACCGAAAATTCCTCTCCACCTCCTCATAAATATGCGCCCCCGCCCAGCACCAGTCGGGTAGGTCTAGCTCGGTCAATATCTCTTCTGTCACCGCTAGCCCCTGAGAACCATGCATTTCACCTGACCGAGCACTCTGGGAAAATGCTGACCCAGAAAAACACCACCATAAGAAAAAGTAGATCACGAGACGTTTCATCGCTTCACTCCTTTCTTTGTTTTTACGGCATTAGCTGCATTTGCTCTAGTCACCGCCTTTTTAAGAAGCCCTTTCAGTGAAATCAAAATTTGCTCACAGCCCGTCACCATTTCGCCCTCTAACAGACTTGCGTGTCCAGCACTCAGAACATCAAAATTTTCTTTCTCCCGCACATGACCATCAAAGTAATATCCATAACTAAGTCCTACCCGCTTGCCCTCCACATCCACCACCAAGATCACTCTCCCGCGACCATCTACCATTTCAGTCTGCCACACGCTACCACGGAAAAACTCTCCCAGATTCATCAGATAAAAACCATAAGCTTCCAGCGTCTGCTCATTTCTTAATGCCACAAATGACACCGCCACACTCACCCCCTCAAACTGCTTTTCACACGCCTTCACCGCGGCTCGCATCTGTTTTCTGGTCTCCAGCTTCAGCACCCCTGCCACATCGTGTACGCCATCATGCACCTCTAGTTCTAGTCCTTCATACGCAGAGCTCAGCCGCTCAAGAGTCATCCCGCAGTGAGGGCATTCCTCAGCATGATCATGGATTCTCTCTAGACATTCAGGACACTTCATTTCTAGCCAAACAAACCACAAATTCATCCAGCACACAACCGTAGAACGCACTAGACAGAAACAAAAATCAGGGTCATAGTAACAACATGTCACAACACTCGCCTGACTATCCACCAAATTATGCCATCGCGCGGATCGATCTCCCAGATCAGCGCACCCATGGCTGGCAGGTTAGGCTACAGAGAAGAGGCATAAAATACGCTAAGTTTTTCTCCGATAGCAGCTACAATAACCCTCACCAAGCGCTAGCTCATGCCCAAGCATACCGTGATCAACTCATTGCCGAGCTGGAAGAGCAAGCCAAGAACCAAGCCCGTATCTGCACCCGCTCTACCCGCAACAGCTCAGGAGTAGTAGGCGTATCTAAGATCTCCGTCACCGCCGCCAATGGTGCCACCTATCATTTCTGGCAAGCCACCTGGTCACCTGAGCCAGGGAAACGTTGCTGTGTGAAATTCTCCATCAGACGCTACGGTGAGAATGAGGCATTCGAGCTAGCCGTCCAAGCCAGAATGGAAGCTACAAACTAAGGGAGCTTCTGGCAGTCTGCTTTATTCCAGATACGAAGTGAAAATGTTGATTTTCAAGGCTGAAAAAGACCCGCTATCCAAAGATAATGGATCTTTTTCTAACGCAGAAAATCGACATTTTAACAAGTAGGTGGAATAAATGAGGCTGCCAGAGGTTCCCTTAATAAATATCCTTGTATATCCTTACACATATCACACACTCCGCATTAGAAAAAATCATGAAATCATTACTAGCTCTTCTCCTCATCACACTCACATTCAGTCTCGTTCCCCAGCAGGCATCCGCCTCAGAGCACGTCATCTTAGCTGGCGGCCCAGCACTCAGGAAATGGGAAAATTTACGTGTAGAAAAAGACCGTCATGATAAATGGTGGGCTAACTTCATCCGTGCCTCCACCATGCGTATGGACAACCTCCGCATCGCCTACGGCCCATCCGCTAAGCTCATCTGGATGGTGCACAGAAAAGGCTACGTAGCCCGCGCCAGAGAGGACGGCAAGCCATACACCACTTGGATCACAGAGCAGGCAGCCAAGCGTGGAGCCAAGCTCATCTGGGTAGATGGGGGAGACTCAGTCATCCGCGTTATCAACTCTCGCCCAGCCAGATCTATCACCACATTTGACTTCTTCGGGCACTCTAACAAGCACTGCTTCCTCCTCGACTACTCATCAGAAATCATCGGAGTCTGCACCGCATGGCTCCACGAAAAAGATCTCCGCAAGCTCCGTGCTAGCGTCTTCGCACCCAGTGCCATCTGCAAGTCCTGGGGGTGCCACACTGGTGAGTCTATGAACTCCTACTGGCGTGCTGCCACTGGCAAAGAAATCATCGGAGCCCACGGCAAGACAGACTACGCAGCTCTCTCAAATGGCAAGATGCCAGCCATCAACGGTCACTGGGTCCTCCGCGCATCCAGATAACAAACACTTTTCCTAACATCTTAAACTCATAAATTCTACCTATGAAATTTCAGCAACTCAAAGAACTCTTCGACCTCCCATTATTCGACCTCATCAAAAAGTCCCGTGAAGTCCATGATGCAAACTGGAGCGACAACGAGATCCAACTCTGCACACTGCTCTCCATCAAGACAGGCGGATGCTCAGAAGACTGCTCATACTGCGCTCAGTCATCTCGCCACAACTCTGGCATCCAGGTAGAGCGACTCATGGAAAAAGAAGAAATTCTCAAGCGCGCGCAAATCGCAAAAGACACAGGCTCCACGCGCTTCTGCATGGGAGCCGCCTGGCGCGGAGTCCGCAGTGGGACTAAGAGATTTGACCAAGTAGTAGACACCATCCGCGATGTATCAAAACTCGGCATGGAAGTCTGCGTCACCCTCGGTGAGCTAGGTCCTGAAGAAGCAGAAATTTTAAAGGAAGCAGGAGTCACTGCCTACAATCACAACCTAGACACCTCTCGCGAGCACTACCCAAACATCGTCACCACGCACACATACGATGATCGCCTCAACACCATCCGCAATGCACAAGATGCAGGCATGTCCATCTGCTGTGGCGGAATTTTAGGACTTGGAGAAACAAACGATGATCGACTCAAACTCATCGAAGTCATCTCAGAGTTCAACCCACAGCCAGAGTCTGTGCCTATCAACTCACTCATGCCAATGCCGGGAACACCGCTCGAAGGCTCAGATCCAGTCACCGTTTTCGATGTCGTGCGAATGATCGCCATTGCGCGTATCGCTGTGCCAAAAGCAAAAGTCCGCCTCTCAGCTGGGCGCACTCAGATCTCAGAAGAAGGTCAAGCGCTCTGCTTCTTCGCGGGTGCAAACTCCATCTTCTACGGAGACAAACTTCTAACAGCATCTAACCCAAGCGTCCAAAAAGACCTCAAACTCATCAGCCAGCTAGGGCTCTCAGCCAAGCAACCAAACCCGAACATGGAAGCTCCAGAAAGGGAATGTGATAGAGAGCTCTCCCCATGCTGTGCAGCAGAATAATTGAGACACTCATTTATTTTGCCTCTTCGTCAGATACAAATGACGGAGAATTTTGAATATCTGCTGCAAGATGCAGCAGATACGGACTGCGGCTAGAAACCACAGCTACGAAAAACAGCCGAAAAATGCGCACCCACTAAACCTTCTTTACCGGACAAGAACCACATTTCTTGTCTTTCCGCATTTGTTTTTTAGCACGTCTAGCTAGCATCTTTTTCTTCGTTTTCTCAGACACCAGATTACACCCACAAGTCCCGCAGCACAGTGACTGACGAACTCTCCCATGGATCCACCATGCGAGTAATAAAATGGCTACCAAACTCCCTGCGATAATTAAAAAAGTATTCATAATAAATAGTGTCTGAGACGAGAGTATCACCCAAAACGCATCTAAGCAAGTTCTGGGTCTGTTCTGGGTCTAAGATGATTTTAGATCGCCTACCTCATCGCCATCAGCTCTAGCCTGTGCGATCCTTCTCTCACGCACTAGCTCAGCGGCATATTCTGCACCGAAGAGAAACGCTTGCATCGCGAAATAAATCCAGAACAGAACCAATACCAGCGTCAGCGCAGATCCATAGAAACTTCCCACATTTGCGTGCTGGAGAACTAGAGCTAATGCTAATTTCAGCACCACCAAAAGAAGCGCGCTAACCACCCCGCCACGGATAGCCTCTATAAATTTGGGTGGATTTTTCGGCAGCCATCTCATCGCTATCGCTGCGAGTAAAACCATCGCAATAAAAGTCAGCAAAGGAGCCACCACTTGAATCAACCACAGTATCAGCACGGAGCCTTCTGCCGCGCTCAGCAGCACTCCCAGCATTGTTTCTACCACCACCGCGCTTGCTATAAATCCTCCTAAGAAAAGCAGTAAAACCACTGCCACACCACGACTCACTAATTTATCAACAGCACGTTTTTTCTTCTGCAGCTCATTTTTTACAAAGATGATGCCCAGGCATTTACGTAGTTCAGCGATCACTTTTGTAGCAGCATAGACCAAGAAAAGAGCACCTAGTAATGGCGAATATCCGCTACCCACCCAGCGGATATTTTGACCTAATAAGGATGAGAAATAATTTGCAACACTCGACCCAGCGATACTACTTGTCCCTTCTAGTAAACTCCGTTTGGCAGTCTCCTCATCCACCAGCCACGCCGCGATGGAGATGCCTGTGATGAGAATTGGCACCAATGAGATCAATGAATAAAACGCTAAGGAGGCGGCAGTATCAGCATGCTCATGCCGCCACCAGCGAGCCAAGCAGCGCTGCAATCTGCAACTTACTGCCTTCAGATACTTCATGACTTTCAATCCCATAGGAAAAAACCTAACAAAAACTTACCTCTAGCCAAAGAAAAAGCACTGGAATATTACGTAAAACAATTCTCCTCATTCTAGAGGTAAGTTTTTTAAGATTTCTAGCAGTGATGGATAGTCTATTTTCGCGTTGTGCCGTTTATCCATAGGGATGTTCTTTAGGTGAGTAAATTCTAAGAATTGATACTCAGGAAAATGTTCTCTAACAGAATCTAACAAGCCGTCTTCTAGTTCTAGGCAAAGTAAGTTTTTTTCCTCATGCTGTACCACTGCGCATCGGATCACAGATGGATGATGCATCACCGCGCTCTCTATTCCGAAAGGATAAACCACACGATCATCCATGTTGAAAACTGCAGACTCACGTCCCATCAGCCAGAGTCTTTCCTGCGAATCAAAGTAACCCATGTCACCAGTCAGATGCCAGATTTCATCATCAAGATTGAGCTTCGTTTCCTCATCTCCTTTGCCATTTAAATATCCTTTCAGAACATGATCACCTGTCACAGCAATCTGCCCGATCTGATCATCATGCATTTCATGGATCATCACTTTCGTAGCGGACACAGGCTTGCCCACGAGCAAACCTTTCCCTTGTTTCATCGCCTCATGATCATCAGAACTGACCTCATCCCAGGCGATGTGCGAGATAGGCTCAACCTCTGTAGATCCATAGACAGTGACAATTTTTAGCTTGGGGTGATCTCGCTGAATCGCATCGATCAAGTGAGGGAACACAGGAGCTCCGCCAGTATAAATCGTTTTAAAATAAGGTAAGTTTTTATCGTCATAGAGTTTATTGAAAAATGCAGGAGAGGCAGCACATCGAGTGATCTGAAGCTCATCACATTGTCTCGAAATAGCCTCAGAATCAACCTTCGCTGGATATCGTAGATCCGTATTAGCAATTACTGATGTCATCCCAGAAGCCAGATTAGCAATCGCAAAAATAGGCAGAGTGATTAGATCCACCTCACCGTCTCTAAAGTCCAGTGCCTCAGAAAGTGCTTTATGCTGAGCCAGCAGAAATCCATGCGTCCGGCAAGCCGCCTTAGGCATCCCCGTGCTACCACTCGTGAAAGTAATCAATGCAGGATGATCACATTCAACAGGAACAGGCATGCTTTTACCTCCATTCGATTTCCACTTCCTGCTAAATGGTAAATACCCCTTAGAATGAAAACACTTCTTAATTTTTCGAATACCAGGATGCAATACCCGCAACAAATGAGCCTTACGCGATCCAATAAATCCATCAGGAGGACACAGGTTGAGACAATTTCCCAACACCTTTTTTCCAGCTGAAGGATCGACGATCATCGCAGACATACCCGCATGAAAAACAGCCAGTAAATGAATATACAAATGAATCCCAATAGGTTCTAGAATCAAAACGCAATCACCTTTTGCCAAACCACTAGCTCTTAAAAAATCTGCACCAGCGCTGACTTCAGCATAAAGATCTGAATAGCTCATTTCTCCACCAGCATCAATCAGAGCGATCCTCTCAGGATGCTCAGCCGCCTTTTCTGCAAGTTGGTTTACTAAATTCATAATCTATTTAATCATCATTCATCATAAGTCCATAGGTTCTAAATCTAACCGCATTAAATCTCTGACTGATCCTTAACGATGAATTACTCTCATATTGCAATGCATGAATCGCCTCAGAGTAACCCTTATCTTTTGCCCGCTGGTGGGCATGAGCCACTAACAATGTCCCCAGCCCCGCAGCCCTGTGATCTGGACTAGTCGCTAGCGTCTTCACAATCAGCACAGATGGATCAATGTCTGGCATGCAAAACAAAAACCCAATCAGAGTTTCACCCTGAAATGCCAGTAACACAAACTCCGAGTCTATTCTATCCTTAGCAGAAACATAAGAATGCATGAACGCTTGTTTGGGGAGTGGGGTGTAAAGAAAGTTGTTAGAAAATGCTGCTAAACTGAGATCGTAAATCTGAGTCAGATCGTGATCGAAATTTTTCAAATCTATCTGCCTAATATTGATCCCTTGTTTAGCCACAATTTTCTCTACGCGCTCAAAACTAGGCTGCACCTCAGTGAGATCAATTACCGATGATGAATAGCGAGAAAGTGTCTCAAAGCCCGCGCTGCGAAAAATATCGAACAGAAATGCTGGCTCCATTGGCTCCATCAAAAATGCTGGTCTGTTATTTGACTCTATGATTAAGCGATGTTTCATCCAAGTATTGCCATTCATCGGACCAATAATCGGTCTTTCCGGATGCTCCACACCTATGTGCACGATGCATTCCTTGAGAAAATCAACAGCACCCTCGCCATCTAACAAACACGCTCCAATCGCAATAATAGCAGTGCCACCATGCTCAGGTGTGTTTTCAAGCCAGACACCTATCTGCATATCCTGTTGAGTCAGAAGGCAGCTGGCTCCTTGATTGAAAATTGCTTGTTGATCTGCTGATAGATTAGACGCTGGAGTAATAATATGCATGGCTATAAAAAAGGATGGTAGTGCTGATTCCTGTGAGGATACACAGTGTGATCCAGTCATTCAATGTCGGAACTCCTGAACTACGTAGTCGATAAAAAATACCTGCCAAAACAGCACTAAAAACCACAGTGGCGATAAAGATGAATGCGAAGCTAGAAGTGGGAAGGAGAGGATAACACAAGCCGGTAACGATAGCCGACATGCCGCTGCTTTTAAGCAAGCAAGACGCAGTAATTGAAGAACTCTGGGTTAAAAATTTATGCGTGCCTGCATGTAGTAGTGCAATAGTGATAGCGAGTGACAGAATGAAAAATGTGCGACTCATGTTCTCTGTAATGATGGAATTTTCTCCCAGCGTGAGCCAAGTGATAGCCGGCACAGAGATTGCTAAAATAGTATCAATCGAATGCTTGTGTTTCTGCTCCACGGGTATCTTTTGGATAGCTAGTAAGTGGCGTGTGAAAATGAGTAAACAAGCGCTCAAGCAGTATGGCCCACCCAGCATAAAGGAAACAAAACATAGGATGACGGCAGTGAGGACAGCGCCACCATTGAGTGAATGTTTGTGCCGTGTCCAAAGCAAAAGTAGCATCAGAAAAACCATGCAGACCACGCGAATCCAAAGTGACTGAGTGGACATGCCAGTGTAATAATCTAACAGAAAATAACTGCCGATAGGGATGAGTAAATTATCCATTCCCATTCCTGAAATACCTTCTACCGCCGTGATAAAGAGCGCCACAGTAAGAGCGATAAATGATAGATGATGCAGCTCATAATCAGTGAAGATCAGCAATGGAAGAAACGTGCATAGAAAAGCAGTAACTAAAAAAGCGAGCGATCCCTCCACACTTTTTCTCCCAGATGCCGTCACGTAGATTTGCTTGCCGAATTTAGTCCCAGCTATCGCCCCGACGGTGTCAGCCAGAGTCAACAACAGCAGTGGAATGGTGTAATAAATCGCCGAGTTCTTATCGTTGGCTAGGTTGAGAGAAAATAGCCAAGCCACGGCAATAGGAAATATCAGTTCGCCTACTGATATACGTTTCACCGAAAATAGAGATGCTCCCAAGCTGCTGCGTAATTTGGTCAGCCTCATTAGTAAAATGCTAACCACTGCTATCCCAGCCAGCGCGAGCACAGGAAAGGATTTTTGAAACAACCAAGGAAACGTCAAACAGATCAATCCCATCCCGACATGCACTAACTTACGCGCACTCTCACCACAGATTTTACCCTTGTTCACCATCAGCGCAGACACACCGAGTAATGCTGCAAGAGCAATCAAAACGATGATGATGGATATGATGGGCATGAGTATATTTAGTATCTGCTGCGTCCCGCAGCAGTCCGTTCCTGCTGCATCTTGCAGCATGACATCAGCAGCTCGAAGCCACAGTTACTTGATCACTTCTTCTACAATAAATCTTGAGTAAAAAAAGGCTTTATCTTGCTGGAAGAGTTCCTCGGATAGCTCTATAAGCGGCTTTATTTTGCTACGAAGTGATTGATCAGATTCACGCCGAGCTAGCATGTTCCAGTAAACGATCCTGGCTCCATTGCTGCTCTGCGAATGAATCTTTTCTAAGAGGTTCTGAGTATTTTCATCTGACATGTATTCAAAAATATCACTCAGGTTATAGGCGTCATATTTCTGATCTGTTAGAGCGGATTCTACGGTGCCTGGGATGATGCTTAGCTTATCAATATTCGCACGGATTTTCTCAAAATTTTCTTCACGCAAAGCATGCGGTAATGAGTCTCCATAGCTGCCATTTAGAATGTATCGGAGGTAAGGATTTTCAGATGGCTCAAGCTCTACGAGAGCATGTCTCACACGAGTCAAAATACGATCCGCCACCGAGCCTTCCACATACTTAAAGAAAGATGGATCTCGCCCGAGTCTTCCCATCACAAATCTAGAAAAGAATAGTTTAAAAAGCAGTCTCCACCGCCAAGTATTCCATTTTTTCTCATAAAAAGTTTCTCGCTCCTCACGTGTGCGAGATTCTAGTAGCTCAGAGGTTAGCTTTCGCGAGTGAACCCAAGGAAGTGCCTTTTCTCGAAATAAACGAAAGTAGTTTTCAAATTTTCCCACCTTGCCAAACCCTGTTTTAATGTGATCTGAAAAATGCTCCCAGTAAGCGATGCTTTCACCATCGAGCTCTTTCTTACACCTTTCAAATAGCGCTAAGCGATCACCCTCAAGCTCTCCTAACAACTCTAGAAGCTCACGGTTATCTAACACCTTATAAGCAGCAACCCGTAACTTGATACAAGCCACCTGAGCTGGGTTCATCTCTGCAATGGTCACACGGCTAGCACCCTCAGCGAGCATGGAAAATGAATTGTCACCCGCAGACCCAATGCTCAGACAATGTCTTCCCTCTGGCTGCATCGCCCGCATAAGTATATCCGCATCTTCCCAACAGTTCGCATAACGAACCGCATTAAACTCCGCGTGATCTTGAATTTCAGTTTTCATCATTTTTACGTTGCCACCCCAAGTTACTCACAAGCATCTAACTCCACAACACAAGTCTTCACAAAATTCAGGAAGATCGTCGCTTAGGTATTTAGGTGTTAAATTATCTTTATGTCTAAAGAAGGAGAAAATGACACGCATCCGCCAGAAGCAATCAGCAAGGAAGACTCACTTAGAATATGGAACTTGAAGAAGCAGAACAAGCCGCTATCAGAGAAGGACGTAGAATTAGTGAAGCAAGCGTGCAAATGGCAAATGTGGGTAAGCCACGGGATCCTATTGAAGTAAACTACGTCCAGCCTATTTTACAGAGCGGTTTTGACTGGGATAAGGTTATTTGTCCAGATTCAAAATAGTCACTGCCCCAGAGCTCCCATCCATTTCCACGAGATCTCCTGTTTTCAAAATTTTTGTCACATCTGGGATAGAAACTACACATGGCAAGCCGAGTTCTCGCGCTACGATAGCAGAATGAGAGAGTAATGAGCCACGCTCAACAAGTAAACCAGAAGCAGCGGGGAAGAGCACCACCCAGCCAGGGTCGGTTTGCTGAGCCACTAGAATTTCCCCTTCCATCAGCTTAGCCTCGCGAGGGTCTAGCACCACGCGGACTTTCCCGCGCACCACTCCAGGGCACGCACCTGTGCCAGAAATGTTGTCACCATCCGGAGGCGAGTAGGGGAGTGCGGACTCAAAGGAATCATAATCCTCCACGGGTCTGGTAGTGTGAAAACGATCGGGTGGTGGTTCTTGGTTCTGGTAATTTTTCTGCTCAGTTCTACGTTCATTCACGAGTGCTCTGTAGTCATCATTTTCCCCAGACATCACTTCTTCTAGTGTAAGAAAAAACACATCTCTATATTCATCTAACTGCCCATTCGCTTGAAATCGCTTGCCCATCTCCACCATGATCTTACGCACTCTTCCGAACAGTCTCGTACGCTCGAATCGCAGATTCTCTCTATCGCGAACCCGTGCTTTAGCATTCTTAAGAACCCAGCGAAATATTCTGCGTTTGAGCCAAGACAGCTTGCTTATCTCATCTTCATGGGTGCCTGGTAAATCTTCACTGATGTCCCTCTCTGGTCGCTTAGCCATTGCTACAATACTTGAAAGCAAAGATTGTGAATTGTCTCCAACAGTGGGAGATTCTAGCTTCAGTTCCTCTAGGCAACGGTCTCCGAACTTCTCCAAATAAGCATCCAGCTCTACCTTAAAGCGAGGATGATTTTGGATAGCCGTTTGTTTCTCATCTCCAGAAATAGACTCGTTACTAAGCACATCTAAAAGTTTATCATCACCGCGCACCATCTCTGCCATTTCAGCGATTCTCCTGGGAGGCTCAGCGCTGACTATTTCTCCGCAATCTAACAATAGTTTATTGTGCAATGTGTCGTCATCTAGCCATTTCTCGCACAGAGACTTCAAAACACCATAGTGAATCATCGCAAAAAAATCATTCACCAAGGGTGCATCCCAGCGTTTGAGCAACTTAGATCCTAGCTCCTCATAATGCGCGATGAGTTCCTTAGATGACATCTCGCTGAGTGGTCTTTGATTAGAATTTAGTGCAGTTTCAAGTCGCTTGTAAAACTTACTGATATTTTTCTTCAGCCCTATTTGATTTCTTATCAAGCCAAAGACGGTGCGAACTAAAGTAAGGCTATCATAGAGTTTATTGGTCTTTGTCTTTTCCACAATATCATCAATAATAGCAGCAGGCATCGGGACTTTGACTCCCATCATTTGCTCCATGAAATTACGGTTCAGAGAGAAGCCAGGTAACATAGCCAGCACATGATACCAGCTATTGAGATTGTAATAAACGTGACCATGGATGTGACCTAACATTTCAGGGAACACCGCATCATGCTTCTTCACACGCCCTCTCGGCACAGAAAGCAGAAGGCAAAATTCACGATACACATGCTCATAGATCCGCTTAGCAAATGAGAAGGTGAGAGGAGAAGTGATTCCCGAGTAGCTCTCAGCAATGTTGCTATTATCCCACACGATGCAATCCGCGGATGAAGCTTCACTCTTTAAGGTAGTGATAGGGCGGCTCTGTAGCAGATAAAGCTCACCGCTCTCGAATGCCCACTCGATGTCTTGCGGGCATCCAAAATGCTCTTGGCATAGATCTGCTAGATCTGTAACCTGTCTGATTTCCTTATCTGTTAGGCAAGGAATGATTTGTTTTTCAGCTGCAACATTAACGCGTTTCACACCCTCTTCACTAGCCTTACATGCAACATGCTGATGCGTTTTATTAGCGATTGTTTTATCGATGATTTCGCCCTCCTGAAGTGTCCACACATCTGCATCCGCATCACCAGATACCAGTGCAGATCCCGTGCCCCACAGCGCAGAAATGACTGTTTTGCTTCTGTCTCCAGAAACAGGATCAGCACTGAATGCAACTCCGCTCACATCAGGAGTAATCATTTTCTGAACCAGAGCAGTGACGTTGTTAGAGCCTGATGTCGCAATGTTCTTACTGCCCACATAAGTCTCTAAATGATCACTTTTATGACTACTAAAAACAGCTTCTATTTTTTCTAACAGATTGTCTTTTTCCACATAGAGAAAGGAGTCAAACTGCCCAGCGAACGAATGCTCAGCACCATCTTCCTCGAGCGCGGATGAGCGTACTGCGAAGTGCTCAGCATCAAGAGAGTTAGCCAGTTCTAAAATTTCGCCTTTATGAGAACCTATGTCTGTGACTGCAAACCACGCAAGTATTTTAGCACCTGTTCCAGCTAAGTTTGCCAGAGCAGATGCTTTCCCTCCGAGTAAGTGAAGTTGATCCGTATGGTGTGCTTGAATGATCATGAAAAAATGAGTGGAGTGAGACCGAGTGAGAGATAGAGGACAAGCGTCCATAGTCCTGAGATAAGCTCAAAATGCTTGGAGCTAGTAGCGTGAAAATTTCTGGCAGTCATAAATGCCCAGACTACTAGAGTTAGAAGCAAGCAACTAACAGGAAGCATGAAGCCGATATGGCGTGCAGAAAGAATAGCAAAAACAGCGGTGATAGAGATACAGCAAGTCCAAACCACAGAAGCCTTTCTCAATCCCCATAGTTTGCTATACGTTGGCACGCCCTCTTGCTCACCCTCAGGTTGTCGTAGTTTTCTTCCTATCTCGATGACGATGCCATTAAAGAAACTAGCGATCAAAAAGAAGCTCAAACCGAGTTTGTCTGGAACGACATTTGCAGGGAGCCAGAGGCAGGAGGTAGCGAATAAATCTACCAGCGGCATGATCATCATATGTGTCCAAAGGTAAGTGATATGCCGAGCCTTGAGCCAGTCACGCGCAAAAAACTCCACACTCATCAACGCGAGATAACCCCATGTGATGAGAAGCAAATAGAGCAGACGAGAATCTAACCAAAGCGTGAGACCTAGCTGAACCAATGCAGCTATCACAAAAACATAACCCAGCTCGCGCAACTTCACTAAGCCGCGAGGAACAGCACGGTAGGGTCGGAATTTAGCATCCTCCTCCGCGTCCTTAAATTCATCAGCTATCCTTAGCTGTAGGAAAAATAAAAATACCGTAATGAATGCAACCAAAAATGCTTGCCAACCAGGAGTGATGCCGCACAGCAAAGAAGAAAATGCAACCGCTGATGAGGAAAACGCCATGACCAATAATCCATGTTGGAAAATTGGGAATCGTTCTTTTTGGTATGTCCACCAGCGCATGAGGAAGAATTTAATATTGAGGATTTAAAATTGAATATTGATTACCGTGCGAGCTTCTTATGTGCCTTAGTGAAGTCGCCAGAAGCTAGGGCTGCGATGATAGAAAGCTCACCACCTAGCAACAGCCCAGCACAGACCTCTGCGAGAGCACTGCTATTTCCAGAACCATGCAAGCCCATTAACTCCAGACAATTTCGCTGCGAAGGCAGACTTGTCCCTCCGCCTACCGTGCCCACCATCACACTTGGTAATGTCACTGCCGCATAGAGTCCACCCTCGGCATTGATTTCAAATCTAGTCACGCCCATCGCGGACTCTGCCACGCAGGCTGCATCCTGACCAGTCGCGATGTAAAGCGCCGCCAGTCCATTTGCAAAATGCCCCTGCACACCTAGCGTCCCGCTCAGCACCCCACCAAGCGCAGACACTCGCCAGTAGTCCACCATCTGCTCAGGAGTCACATGTAAAAATTTCTCTAACAGCTCACGCGAAATGTTCACCTCTGCACAAACTTTTTTCCCTCTAACAGAACTATAAGCCTGCGAGCTAGCCTTCTTATCTCCAGATAAATTTCCCTCCACATACAGCTCTAAAATCTCCACAGGACACTGATCGCGAATGTAATCACAGATCACCTGCGTGGCAATAGTCACCATGTTCTGCCCCGATGCATCACCCGTAGTGAATTCAAAATTAAAATAAACATGGTTCCCCTCAAGCGTGGTTCCCGCATCCACTAGCTTGCCATGCGACGTAGTAGTACTAGCCAGTTCCTGAAATTTCTCAAACTCCTGCATCGCCCACGCCACAAACTTCCCTGCATCAGCCAGCGAGCGGAATACAAACGCAGGGGAGCGGTTTAGCGCCTGATACAATAACATAGCCGAGCACCCACCAGACGCAGAAATCACACAAGCTCCCCGATGATAACTCGCCACCAACGCAGCCTCCGAAGTAGCCAGCGGAACCACATAGTCACCCTGCGCAAATAAGCCATTCACCCGCAGCGGACCAGCCACACCCAGCGGCACCTTCACCGAGCCTATACAATTCTCAATATTCCCATCAAAACTCTCAATGTTCTTCGCGGTCCAACCATCTAACAGATCCGCTCTTGGCTCTTGCTCCAGCGCATTCCACATCTTACTCACTCGATGCGTATTGACCTTCGCCATCGGCAATAATGGCTTCACCGCTGGATCAAATTTAGGAGTAAGTCGATGTTCTAGTTCATCGATTGATGACTCATCGATCAGAGTGTTGATATGAATGTTAGTAAGTGAACGTTTTCCAGACATGACACAAGCCTAGCATTAGAGATGAGAACTGCAAGCGGTCAAGATGGTAAGTTAATACTTAGAGTAGGGGCTGGTAACAGCCCCTACTCTACTTAAGATCTGCCACGCTGATGTTGAGCTTCTTCGCTGCTTGATCTAGGTCGCCGTAGGAGGCGGCGATGGCCTCATTAATGAGCGTTCTTGTTAGCCAGTTGACCACATTTTCATTTGCTGGGGCTTGGGATAAAATTTTCTCTAAATCCAGAGCAGCCTCAGTGCCAGCAGATGAACTGCGTGTGGGAGACGCTAGAGATATGTCATCTGGCAGGAGCACTTCTGAACCCGCAAGGGCACAGGCACGTGCAATGGTGTTCTCTAGCTCGCGGATATTTCCTGGCCATGATTGAGCACAGAGTTTCTCAATCGCTTCTGAAGACAGTCGCATCTTTCCTCCTGAAATTGTTCCTTGTTTTTTACTGATCTTCTTGAGGAAAAACTCTGCCAGCTGGGGAATATCATCCACCCTCTCACGGAGCGGTGGAAGATGGAGCTCCACTACGTTTAGGCGATAGTACAGGTCTTCACGGAATCGACCTTTCGCCACCTCATCTGCTAGATTTTTATTGGTGGCAGCGATGATTCTTACATCCGTGCTGAGCACTTCATTCCCACCTACGCGTGAGTAGGTGCCCTCTTGGAGAACACGCAGAAGTTTCACCTGCACGGTCAGCGGCATGTCCCCTATTTCATCTAGAAACAAGGTTCCATTATCGCACTGCTCAAATCTACCTATCCGTTTAGTCCCAGCTCCGGTGAATGAACCTTTTTCATGTCCAAACAGTTCGCTTTCTAACAGATTCTCTGGGATAGCACCACAGTTCAGTGCTATCATTTCCGCATGTCTTCTCGGAGAATATTTGTGCACAGACTTAGCTACGAGTTCCTTTCCCGTGCCACTCTCACCAGTGACTAGCACCGGCGCATCAGTCCGCGCTACTTTTCCCACTAGCTTGAAAAGGTCTTGAAATGCCTGAGATGAACCGATCACGTCACCGTCTTTGATCATCTCATTTTGCTCAGGAAGCGTCTCTTCCACGAGCTTGCGGTCATCGATCACTTGCCACGCATCCTCGATGAGTTTTTTCAGCTCAAACGTGAGGGATTCTTTCTTAAAAATATCATGCGCTCCGAGCTGCGTGGCATCAATAAGCTGTGCGGCTGTGGGAAAACTTGCGGTAATAATGAGAAGCATCTCAGACCAGTTTCTGGCTTTCGCTTTGATTTGCTTAAGAACGCTCAGCCCATCACCACCAGCAGCACCACCAATTGTAGGCATCAGCATATCGACGATGGCTATCTCCACGTCCACTTTTTCTATCACCTTCAGCGCCTTTTCGGTATCGTCACATTTTAGCACGCGGATGCCGTCTGCCTCTAGCTGCTTCGCCGCCCAGTCTAGGTAATCGTGGTCTTGATCCAGCAGTAATAAATATCGTTCCATTGGCTTTTCAAACTACAGTTTACCAAATCTGCGATCGCGCTTGGTGTATTCTCTGAGCGCATCAACCAGGGCATCATGCCTGAAGTCTGGCCAGAGTTTGTCTGTGATTACTATTTCCGCGTAACTCAGCTGCCACAGCAAGAAATTAGACAATCTCAATTCACCAGAAGTCCGGATGAGCAGATCAGGGTCTGGCATATCTGCGGTGTACATCTGAGCAGAAAACACCTCATTATCCACCTCATCTGCAGTGATTTCTCCCGCCGCCGCCTTTCTCACTAGCTGCTTCGCTGCGTCCACTATCTCCTCGCGTCCACCGTATGAGAGCGCCAGATTCATCGTCACGCCAGTATTCTCAGCCGTGGTAGATATCGCCTTATCCAGCTCGGCACGGACATGCTCTGGGAGCTTATCTAGTCTTCCGATGGCTCTAAGCTTCACGTTATCCTCCATCATTTCCGGAGTCTTATCTTTTAGAAATTTCTCTAACAGATCCATCAGTGCGTTCACTTCTTTCTGTGGTCTATTCCAGTTCTCAGATGAAAATGCATACAGTGTCAGGAACTTAATTCCGAGCGCATCACAAGACTCGACAATTTTTCTAACAGAATCCGCACCCGCTCGATGCCCCGCCACTCTGGGCAGCCCGCGCTTTTTCGCCCAGCGTCCATTACCATCCATGATGATCGCCACGTGCTCGGGTATCTTCAGCTCGGCTGAGTCATTACCCAGAGCTTCTGTGTTCGTTTTTTTCTTTTTGAGCGTAAATTTCATCGTGCCTGTGTGGGAGATAGAAGGTCAGGAGAGATGCGGAGACCATGCACGCATCTCGTTTATTTAGCAAGTAAAAGCAAATTATACCATGTAGTGATTGAAATAGGACAATAGCCAGAGTGAATCATTGATAAATCAAGGCGCGATGAAGGAGTGATGCGGGCATCACGACTGAAGAGAAACGCAGATTTTTCAAGGATTCGCCTGGCACCTTAAAGAAATGTGAAACACAAATTACTAAAGTCACTAAAAAAATCTATTGTCCGATTTCAATTACGTAGTGGTATTACCCTCGCTTAGAGATCAGGGCGGAGATGATGCCTTGGAGGCTGTTTACCTCTTGTGAGCTGAGGTTAGAGCGGCTAAAAAGTGCGCGTATTTTCTGCATCGTATTCGGGCGTTTTTCAGGGTTTGGGAAGAATCCAGCCTTCTCTAGCTCTGACTCTAATCTATTTAAATAGTGATCTAACTCCACTCTAGGTGCGGCCTCCCAGCCTTGCTCATAGGTCATGGTAGCTTCCGCTCTATTGCTCCACCATTCCCAGGAAAATAGCAGCACGGCTTGCGCTAAATTTAGAGAAGTGAATTCTGGATTCATCGGATAATGCAGAAGCCTGTCAGCGTGAGACATCGCATCATTATCTAGGCCAGAAGCTTCAGGTCCGAAGAGAACCGCAGGTCGGTTTTTACCATCGGTAGAAAGGGTAGCCTGGTGCATTTCTGTAGCAGCCTCAGCAGCTGTGACCGCCGGGGTATTGAGATGACGGATGCGTGCGGTGGCTGCATAGACTTGGTGGCAATCCGCTACCGCTTCCGCCACCGTGGAGTAAACTTTAGCAGACTCAACAATGCGCTTAGCGTCAGTAGCCGGGGCAATGGCTTCATCATTCGGCCAGCCATCTCTGGGAGCTACAAGCCTGAGCTCATCCAGCCCGCAGTTAAGCATAGCGCGCGCGCACATGCCGATGTTCACCGCCATCTGGGTCTGCACCAGCACGATGACTGGTTTGATCACATTTTCCTCAGCCATGAATCCATTTAGCTGCGGTTAAATCTAGCAACTTCGCGCTGAGCCTCACGCATTTCTACCTGATTTTTCAGTGCGTGCCTTTTATCCGTGTGTGTCTTACCCTGAGCCACTCCTATCTCCACTTTCACACGCTTGTTCTTCCAATACATCCGCAGGCAGACGAGTGTGCAGCCTTTCTGAGAAGTTAATTGATCTATCTTCAAGAGCTCAGCCTTATGCACTAATAAGCGCCTAGGTCTCCTAGACATATGCTGAAACCAAGACCCAGCAGTTTCCCAGGGCTGAATGTCACAGCCGTGTAAGAAGAGCTGACCTTTATCAACTCTGGCGAAGGCATCGGTAATATTTACCTTGCCGGCACGGATGGATTTCACCTCAGTGCCCTTGAGCTCTACACCTGCCTCGTAAGTGTCTAAAATGTGGTATTCATGGCGAGCTTTCCTATTCTTGGAGATGTCTGCACTCATGATTATTTTTTACTTTTTGAGGGGCTGAGTAGCTACTTATTCAGATTGTAGCTAGAAATGACTAAACACTCTCAGCAGGAGTCACTACGATTTTGCCCTCAATGATTTCAGTGAGAGCAATGTCTGCTGCACCCATAGATGGAAGAGCGTCAATGAGTGGTGATCTGCCAGAGTTTAGCTGACGGACACGCTGAGAAACGATGTTGATGAGAACTTGTGGATCTTTTACGATCTGTGATGCTTGATCTACGAGGCTGCTTTTCATAGGTGATTTGGGTGTGCCGCTGGATTCATCGGACTGGTCAAACGGGATGATGTTCGAGTTTTCCATAATGAGTTTCAGTGAGTGGCTGTTAGAGATGCTTTTTTTAATTAAATGGCTATTTATACTGCGCGCGAAGGGTCAATAAACACAAAATATGAGGATTTTCAAGCCTAATGTGCGGAATTCTCAAGCTTTTTAAGCTTCCTGAGCTTGTACCTGGCTACATTCATCAGCAATGACGCAATAATCGCAATGGGCAGCATCCAAATAGCCGCCTTGAATAACACTGCGCTTCTCGCCCCCAAAGTGGCAATTTCACGCTCTATTTCTGAATCCGCCCCAGCTGCGGCTTCCCTCATTCCTGTTAGATAAATCACCACCCCGATAAGAATGGCTAAAATCAGCGTCATGATTCCTGAGATCAGAACTTTCTTCCAGAATTTACGTTGCTTGGCTATTTCCACATCATTCATCATTCACCGTTCTGTTAGCCTGGAGGCCAGCTCATTTTTCTTCTTGCTAGTAGGTGTAAATGCAAGTGCGGCACGGCTTCACCACCATCGCTGCCATTATTAATCACCACGCGGAATCCACTTTCTAAGAATCCTTCATTGCGTGCTACTTCTTGAGCCATCAGCAGAAGATGCCCCAGAGTTTCTTTATCTTCTGCTTCAGCTTCACCCACCCGAACGATGCGTTTTTTGGGCACCATCAGCAGGTGTGTGGGAGCTTGTGGAGAAATGTCGTGGAAACAGATGCAGAGATCATCCTCGTGGACAATGGTCGCTGGAATCTCGCGTGCGATTATTTTTTCAAAGATAGTCATTGATTCAGAAAGGATAACGATCTGAGCGGTCAAGACGATCAATTTCTTGCGATTTTACATCCTTAGCTTTCGATCTGTCTAGAGATGCGTTTAAGTTCACTCGTAAATTTAGCTTCCGCCGCCTTTTCTGCAGGGAGATTTCTGTAAACGGTATCGTAGTGATACTGGAGCATCTCATCTAACAGCATTTCTATTCCAGGAATCTCTAAGCGCTGATCTTTGAGATGCTGGACACTCTGCATCAGCGTCTGACCGGGTTTCACTGGGTAGCCTAGCTTGGATGAAAGCTTCTGAAAAAGGTGCAGGTATTTAGGATCATGCTTCACATAGGCGGCACTGCTAGAACGCTGCGCAGGCTGAGTGAATCTACGGAGCAGTAGTAATACGATGATAATGAATACTAGACATCCCAGAGTGATGAGCACCTTCATCCAGCTTATCAGGTCATCGTCTTTATTAACTTCTGGTGTCTCATCTTCTGGCTCATCGAGAGCTTCTGTTAGATCTGGCGGGGTCTCATCCACAGCAGATTCTGTGATGGCATTTTCTGATGGCGGCGTGGTGTCATAGATCACCCATCCGTAGCCGTCTAGGTAGATTTCTGTCCAGGCGTGGGCATCTTTTGAGCGGAATACGAACAGATCCGAACTAGGGAAAAACTTACCTCCAGACCAACCGAATGCGATCCTGCTGGGGATGCCTAGCTCGCGGCACAGCATGGCGGCTGCGGCTGCGTAAAATTCACAATAGCCAGATTTCTCCTCAAACAAAAAGTTCTCCAGCGCGTTGATCTTACGTTTATTTTCAATGTTGAGCGAGTAGCTACATTGGTCATTGATGAGTGTTTTGAGCGCGCTCAGCTGCTGCGCTAGAGGTAAGTTTTTGTCCACTCTGCCCGCAAATTCTGTGAGCTTGCGCTGGAGTCTAGGGTTACTCACTCGGCTAAGATAGACGCTGTGTGTTTTGCCCACGGCGATGTTTTTATCTAGTTCTAAAATTTTATCTAACAGAAATGGCTGCGAAGTCGCTGAGTAGGTGATGCTAATTTTGTCTCTACCAGGACGCGGCAAAATGTAGGTATCCGTACTTACTTTGGTGAGCGTTTTGACATCGGTATCAATAGTGTTTTGCAACGTGGTGAGCAGGTTCTGACCATTCCTATAATACGGCTGCGTGATGGTGTGATCATAGAGCGGCAGCAGACTCCTCCAGCTTCCATTTACGGGTGAGATCTGGATGTTTGAGTTAATTGGTTTCTCGATGATTAGCTTAGTAGGCTGATGAATAGACCAAGTATCACCATCGAAATGATCCAGCGCAAAAGTGCGCAAGTAAATACTATGTTTCCTGAGAGAAGCTCGGCTAAATTTATTTGCCACTTTCATGAAAATTTCAGGTTTATTCGGCGGTCGCTTACTCGCTTGCTTCGGATGTGAGCGTTTGAAATGATTATCCCAGAGCCAATTCCCCGCCCCGTTATGCCGTAGTTTACCCGGAGCTCCAGCTGCGCTTTCCGCAGGTTGTTCCTGGCTCGTGAGCCAGTATTTTACTTCATCATGAATGTCTTCTGTGGTCTTGGGTCCCAGTGTGAAAACGGCGAGTAACAGTAGTTCGATACAGAAAATCACGGCTCCGATGTAGAGGTAGTCTAGCCATTTTGGAGCGCGTAAGCTACGTAGCCTAGGTCGGCTTTTGCTTTTACTAGATGCATCGCCCAGCGGGACTGCTACCATGACTACGATCAATGCCAATCCCGCACGCACCCATACGGGAAAGCTCTCTGGCCAGCCACTGAGCAGGATGTAGGCGATGATGAGATTGATGATGAGAATGGCGGCGCGCATGTAGAGTTGTTAGAGAATTTTATGCAGACTGAGTGAGAGCTTCTTTCGCTGAGACGGTTTTTTTAAATGGGAAATGCACTTGGCGGATGTCGATGATGATCACGCTATCTGGGATACGGATCAGATCTTGCCAGGCTTCTGGCGGCATATCTGAAATAATGATGATCTGTTGGTTTTCAGAAATTTCATCTAACGCATACTGCAGCTCGTGCAGCTCAGTACCGATCGCGCGCTGAGCATCCGCTAGAATAGATAAGCACTCGTAATACTGAGATCTTGATCTAGCAGGCAGTGGATTCCAGCGCATGAAATCTGTGATTAGGGTGGTTCTTATATTTAAATTTCTAAGATGAGCAATACTGCCAGCTGTGAGAGAAATGGCTCGCTCGAAGGCATCCTCCCTCATCATTTCTCGCTGCGCACTAAATGAATGAAACACAAGAGTAGCCTGATCTGGCAGCAGCCCCGGTGGATCAAACTCACGGACCCGAAGTGTGTGCCCTTGTGCTAGGGATCGGATGGATGCTGGCCAGTGGATATTTTTAGCAGCATCACCCGGCTGCCAAGGCCTGATGCTCCTCGGCTCGCCCACATGCTGGATGCTGGAGTGCTGGTTGGGGTGATGGCACTGCCCTGATACTCCCTCATCTAACAGCTCGCTCGGGATGATGTTCCTCGGATAAATAGTCAATGGGTGATGAAGCATCTGGCGGGATGAAAACCTGAACAAGCCGAGTGGAAATGTAGAGCTAAACTTATAAGGATGCTCCAGACTAGACGCCCGCATAGGGATGCTGATAGGTAGATCCGCACTGGAGAGAGAACGCGCTGGCACCCATGCCGATTGACTAGCGAGTAATGATCCGTGCGGAAATGCTAGGTAGAGTTTTACATGGAAGGCATCTAACAGTGAGCGATTATTTTTGATGACCACATGTGGTTTGTAGGGCTTGTTAGCATGGCATTTATGAGGGAGAGAAATGTCTGCTTCTAGTTTTGATAAATTACTTCTTCCTAAGAAATAGCAGCACAGCATCAGCGTGACTGCGGATAGCCCCAGAGTGATGAGCACCCCATCACCTAACAACACTCCAGCAGCAGACAAGCCCACAGCGATCCCGAGACAAAACGCGCCTCGGGGAGCTAGCTTGGTGGAGAATTTACGCATAATTAACTTGAGGCGAGCTTCATGCCACTACGGTCTGCTGGAGCGCCTGCTCGATGATATGCTCTGGATCGCTGCCATCGTCACAGATGATGCGGTGGCGCATGACATGCGGGAAAACAAACTGAACATGATCTGGCAATACGTATTCTGACTTCTGAATATGCGCATACGCCTGAGCCGCGTGGAGCAGAGCGATGGAGCCACGGATGGAGACTGCATGAGAATTTGCCGCTAGCTGACGCACGCTTTCGCAGAGTGCTATGATGTAGCCAGAGAGCGTCTCAGAGAGCTGGATCGACAAACATTTTTCCTGCTCACTGATAATATCGTCTATGCTTAAAAACGCTTCTATTTCGCCTGATGCATGCTGAGCGTGCTGAGACAAAATAATACTCTCCTGAATGCTACGGCTCGGCAGAGACATCGGTATAGACAGCAGGAATCGGTCCAGCTGAGGTTCAGGCAAGGGGAAAGTTCCAGTGGACGAAGTATCATTCTGAGTGGCGATCACGCAGAAAGGCTCATCTAGCTGAATCGTCTTACCATCAATCGTGACTTGAGCTTCATTCATGGCTTCTAACAATGCGGACTGAACTCGCGGTGAGGTTCGGTTTATCTCATCGGCGAGCAGGAGATTTGAAAACACTGGTCCGGGGATAAACTCAAATTCACCACTGTTTTGCTTGTAGAGATGATAGCCTAAAATGTCTGATGGAAGTAAATCTGGTGTGAACTGAATACGGCGAAATTCACCCCCAAAGCAAGATGCGAGAGTCTGAGCGATGGAAGTTTTACCAATACCTGGCGCCCCCTCGATCAGTGCGTGACCTTTTGCTAGCAGCGCGATCAGCAGGAGTGTGGCAGGCTCTTCTGCTCCAAGAACTTTTTCTGTTAGACGCTGATGTAGCAGCTTGAGTTTATCGACAGGCATAATAATAGAAACGAATCATCTCACTGATTCCTTAGCCTGCAAAGTCTATTTTTCGCACTTCTGGAGTGCTCGCAAAAGATACTATTTCTGTTCTCCAGACTTCTGCTCAGGCTGGAATGCTGAGAGAAAGAGAAGCGTGGCTGCGATGCAAATGCATGAGTCCGCTACATTGAATGACGGCCAGTGATAGCCATTGGTAAATGGAACCTGGATGTCTAAGAAATCCACTACGTAACCATGACCCAACCGCTCTAGGAATGAGAGATGCTCAGGACCACGGAGCCAGAAACCTTGGAATAACCGATCGATAAGATTTCCAATAATCCCTGCGAGCAGAAGTGGTGCAGACCACTTAGCAATGCCTTCAAAAATATTTTTCTTCCACAGAATGCTCACCGCAACCAGCGCAACAAACGGAACAATAAGAAACACGATGGGTGCCCAGGCTGAACCATTTCCAAAACCAAAAGCCACTCCCTGATTATGCACGCGAATGATGTTAAAGAAATCTTCTACCACCGTGATCTGTTGGATGCCTTGGGTATCAACAAACTTTTTTCCTTCTACAAGGATATTTGGTTGCTTGAATTTCAGCACAATCCACCACTTAGAAATCTGATCTAGAATAATCAGCGGGAGCGAGATCTTGAGAAAAAGTGGTAGTAGTTTTGATGGATTCATGATTAAGAAATTGTTTCGGAGATGATGGCCTGGCATTTGTCTGAGCAGCAACCCTGGCTTTTTTCTTCACAGGATGCGCAGCTGAAATGCTGCTCATTACAACCGTGTTTGTTAGAGCAATTAATATATCGCTCACATGGCTCATCACAATGCACACAATGCGCGATTATGCTTGGATTTTTGCTATTCACTGGCACTCCGATGCGCTCATCGAAAACGTAACACTGCCCCTCATAGTCCTCGCCCTGAACGACAGGATCTTTTCCATAGGTGACGATTCCACCGTGCAGCTGATTCACATCTTCAAATCCCTCACGCACTAGGTAGCCACTAAATTTCTCACAGCGGATCCCCCCAGTGCAATACGCGAGAATCTTTTTCCCCTCGAACATCTCGCGGTTTTCTTTGATCCATTGCGGCAGGTCACGGAAACTTTCTACTGGCGGCAAGATCGCGTTTTTAAATTTCCCAAGCTTCCACTCGTAGTCATTTCTCGTATCTATAATGACCGCGTTTGGATCATCCATCGCTTCTTTCCACTCCTGTGGGTTAAGGTAATTTCCAGTGGTTTCATTGGGCGAAAAGTCTTCTTCACCTAGCCCAAGTGTGACTATCTCAGTGCGAGATTTCACTGACAATTTCGGAAATACATGCCCCTGCTCTGGATCTATCTTAAATTCTATCTCTGCGGTAAGCGGATCATTTCTGAGAGCCTCCATGTATTTCTGGCAGTTCTCTACAGTGCCGGAAACCGTGCCGTTGATCCCTTCATTACCAACAATGATTCTGCCGAGTAATTCTAATGATTCGCAGAGCGCCCGATGCTCATCTCTGTATGCATCAGGATCTGCTATTTCCACATAGAAATAGTAGAGTAATACTTGATACGGTGCCTCTGTCATGCGCATGACGTAGCGGATGATGCTCTAATGAGCAATGCTAAAAAATTCAGACCTACTTACGATATTTTTTAGTCAAATCAAAAGTCACACCACAGTGCATACAGCGAACGCAGCGTTTTAAGGCTGCCGTAATGACTGCGGTAGATGAATAAGAGAAAGGAAACACTTTGAATGCTTTCTTATGCTTACTCGATCTACTATTGGCAAAATGATTTGCCCGGCACAACGGACAAGTGGTCGCCTTGCTCGCAAAAAAGAACATCAATTTCATGAAAACCCAGGCACCAAACAATGCAATGCCAGCATAGATAGCTTGCTTGTCTTTTTGCCAAACACCAAAACTAAATACGGCAACCGAGAGAAACAATAATGCTAGTGCTGATATCCAAATGAGAACCCCACGGTAATAGGGCCATTTGCGTAAGACCTTGTGTGCATTGTGCTCACGGTGGGGCGCCTTCCCTTGGATGAGCCCCCTCTGCTTCTGCTCTCGCGTGACTGAATTTCTGATTCTATGCTTTACTGGCATTCGACTAAATGACTGATTATTGAGAAGTAGGATGATGCTTATCGCTTGTGATCAATGCTTTATATTCTCCTAACAAATATAATGATCCTGTAATCAGTATAGATGTATTTTCATCTAGCGCAATACTTAATGCATCTTTAATATCAGAACTTCGCAATAAATCTGTATTTTCAAGCCCTGAAGCGCTTTCTAAGTCGGAGAATTGAATCGTCCTCGGAGAATTTATCGGAGTAAAAATAATTTTCTCAGCGATTTCTGCAAGGCAATCTAGCACCCCGCTCAAGTCTTTACTCTCTATCGCACCAAAAATAATCACTGGCTTATCATCCCCATATTGCTCCTTCCAGGTCTTGACCAAGATGCCTGCGGCATGAGGATTATGCGCTCCATCTATCACCGTTAGAGGGGTCTCAGATGTCACCTCGAATCTCCCTGCCCACTGCACATTGGCTAATCCATCTTTCACTGAATCATACCTAAGCTCTGCTCCTAGCTGGTGCAGTGACTCTAGTGCAAGAGCAGCATTCTCACGCTGGTGAGCACCATGCAGCCCCACTCCGTAAACTTCTACCGGCTCACTAACCACCGTCAGATCCGCTCTATTTTTATTAGCGGTTTCGGCGATGACTCTCGCCGCCGCCTTATCCTGCTTCGCTGAAATTACCGGTACATCAGAAACAATAATCCCCGCTTTTTCTCCCGCTATCTCTGCCAGCGTCTGCCCCAGCCACTGCGCATGATCCATCGCTATTGGGGTTAGCACGCAGACATCGGCAGGCACCGCAGTCGTCGCATCCAGCCTGCCTCCCATGCCAGTTTCTAGCACGATGAGTTCCACTTGCTTGTCTCTAAAGAACTTCATTCCTAGAGCCAGCGCTATTTCAAAGAAAGTAGGATGATGTTCCCAATCACTGACTAAATCACGCAACTCTGTGAGATACTTCGCCGTCTCCTCCTCCGTGATCATTTCTCCATGCACCCTAAACCTCTCCCGGAAATCCACCAAATGTGGAGACGTGAAAAGCCCTGTCCTAAGACCATGAGCACGCGCCACCGAATCTATCAGCGCGCAGGTAGAGCCCTTACCATTCGTTCCCGCCACATGGATCACCTTCGTTCTCCGTGTGGGGTACGCTAGGAACTGTGCGAGTAGCTCCGCCGGTGCATCTAGCCCTAGCTTGATGCCAAAGTTCTGAGTAGAGTAGATCCACTCAATCGCCTCAGAATACGTCATTCTCAAGCAATGATTATTTTAACATGTAGCTCAACAAACTACCAAGCCTAGCTCGAAGCTCACGCCGCTCCACGATGGAATCCACCAGTCCGTGAGACAGCATAAATTCCGCAGTCTGGAACCCCGGAGGCAGATCCTGGTGCGTGGTTTCCTTCACCACACGTGGCCCTGCGAAGCCGATCATGCACTTCGGTTCTGCTAGGTTGATATCGCCAATTGTAGCGAATGAAGCCGTGACTCCACCAGTAGTAGGATGAGTCAAAACAGAAATATATGGTAGCCCAGCATCTGATAATTTAGCCAGAGCACCACAGGTCTTAGCCATCTGCATCAGTGAGAGCATCCCCTCTTGCATTCTAGCACCAGAGGATGCAGAAATGATTATCATCCCGCATTTATCAGTGATTGCCTGCTCGATTGCACGCGTGATTTTCTCCCCCACTACCGATCCCATCGAGCCAGCGAAAAACTTAAAGTCCATCACCGCGATCATCGTCGGGCTACCGTGAATACTGAGTTTACCAGTGACCACCGCATCATTGAGATTCGTCTTCTTTCGTAGCATCTCAATTTTATCCTCATACTTATCAAACCCCAATGGATTCTTAGAAAACAAAGTCGCGTCCGTTTCAGTGAATGAGCCCGGATCAGCCAGCATCTCTATTCTTTCACGAGATCCTAACAGAAAATGATGACTACAATGGTGGCAGACTTCGTGGTTCTGCTTGAGGTCAAGAACGTGCAACATCTTGTCGCATCCAGGACAATTCGTCCATAGATCGTTCGGCATATCCTTCTTTTTATTCTGGCGGAGACGAGGTCTTTCAAAGATTCCCATAGCGTTTAATCAGTTAATTTTGAGACACTCTAGCCACGTAACACGGTTACGACAACTATGTTTTCAACTTTTGGAAACTCTTTCCTGATCAGCTTAGCGCATTCCTCTGATGTTGAACCAGTAGTGAAAACATCATCAATGATAATAATCGAACGAAAACCCTCCAAATCCCCTCTCACGCAGAACGCATCCTTCAGGTTCTTCAGCCGTTCTTTTCGGGATAAGCGCGTCTGAGTCGTCGTGTATCGCCTACGTTTCAAGATACGCTTAGTAGGAATCGACGTTTGATGAGTGATCTCACGGCAGATCAGATCCGCCTGGTTAAACCCACGGGTAAATTTCCGCCACCAGTGGAGCGGCACCGGCACTACGGCAGGGGCTGGGAGCTCAGAAAACCGGTCATCCTCCAGCAGCACCTCAGAGCAAAATTTCGCCAACACCCGAGCTAAATAATGCTGCTTTCCATACTTGAATGATATGACCAACTGACGGTTCTTCGCGGTGTTCTTCAGGGCAGACTTCGCATACTGGAAAGAAAATGTTAGATTATTACAGTTCGGACACAAAGGATTCTCCGTGAACTCCCCCTCAAAGTCCTCTCCACACACCTCACAGTACCCCTCCGTGATTCTCGTAGTCGTATCAAAGCAATCATCACAGATCGCATGTTTTCCATCTAACAACGCTCCACAATGAAAACACTTACTCGGATAAACAATGTCTAAAGTGCTAGAGAAAAATCGCTTAACCATCTTCAGCATCACATTTTACAATAGTGATTTTTTAGGTCGAAGATAGAACCACACCGCCACACCAGTGAGGCAAACTATCAGAAGCGGAAAGAGTCCCTCGCGAATGTTCTCACCATACAACACAGGATTCGCGATTCCCGTATTATCCGTCAGCCCGTTAAACATTCTCAAAGTAAATACCCAACCTGCATGAAGACCAATGGACATCCACAGATAGCCTGTCTTAGCACGTGCATATGCCAGCACCACGCCCACGACAAATAAGGTCAAAAAGATCCCAATAAAATCCTCCGGATGCAAAAACCTCTCCCCGATCTGCGCTAACAACTGAAAACCAGCATCAGAAGCACCTCCATCTACTATGTCCGGACTCCCCTCGTAAGGCTCTAAGAAATGCACCAGCGCAAAGAAAAATGATAACCCAATAATCGTAGCGCGCGTGCTCAGACTCCTCAACAGCAGCGCAAACAACACCCCTCTAAATAACCATTCCTCAACCAAGGAAGCACCCACCGCAGGAGCTATAGCCTTCGTCAATGTCTCCCCAATAGACGCATCCGCATCCAGCTTCACCCAACCCAGTTTATACACCACCATGATGAAAATACACATGTACCCCATCGCGTAAATGAAGCCCATGAACATATCCTTCCACCCCTGAAACCTCGGGTTAATTCGTGTCGATAGCGGGGATTTTATGTCCACCCTATTATTATCACTCTTCAGCGTTCTGATAAATGGATACAGCAAAATGATCGCCACCCCCATCAGCGCGCGATTAAAATAGCGCGCCAGATCTGCCCTCGCCATACTCTTCTTGATCGATCCCATTATCCCGTCACCAGTATCCCCGGAAGAAAATTCCTTACCCCAAGCATAAACATACGGAGTAAAAATAGCCGCTAAGATGAGGCACAACACCACAAAGAGAAAGAGCCGAGTCAGCTCGTTTTTAAAGAATGCTTTCACTAAGCAAACAGTAACAACTCCCCCACTCACCTGTCCAGTGTAATAGGGGTGTGTTTTTATCTGAGTAATTTTGCCTAGAAAGAGGCCGATGATTCGGCACGATTTTTTATCACGGTAAGGATAGAGTTTTGGATCTGGTTCATGGTCCATTCTGACCAGATCCCTGCGTAACTGTTGAAAGGAGTTGAGAGCCTATGGTTGCTGGTGAGGATAAGCTTGCAGCCGGTTTGAGTGGGCTCGATGGTATAGGAACCGTTGAGGACATCGTAGAATCTTCCGCCAACGATGATGTGTTGGTCAAATGCGGTGTGAGGGATGAATTCGGGATCAGCTTCGATGGTGAAGGACAGTTTTTTGTTGGGTTTAAATTCTGTAACGACTTCGAAAAATGAGACGTCTCGTTCAAATGTGGCGAGACGTTTACCGCCGACTCTGTGATGATCGATTTCCGCAGCGATGGGTTTGGGAAAGTCGAGTAGGTAGATCCATTGTGAGGGAAGTTCTTCAGATTGAATAGCGGGGACGGAAACAATTTCTGCCCAAACTTGTTCGGGAGTAGCATTGATTTCGATGGTATCTGTGATGGCGACTTGTTGGTGTGGTTTTTGCCAGAGGTTTTCGAGTGGGGCGGAGAGAAAGGGTAGCAGAGCGATAAAGCTAACCTGGAGGTTGCCAGAAGACTTTTTGAGCAAGAATGCCATGGTGACTCCTCCGATCATGGCTGAGGGTGCCATGATCGGGACGGCAACGATGACGCAGAGAACCGCCTCAAGGTCAGTAATGATCGAGATGAAAAAGGCAAGGGTGATGACGATGAGCGGTGCCCAGATTTTCCAGAAAGTGGATGGCCCGACGAGTTTGAAGCCGAGGAAAGTGACGAGAGCTCCGAATGCAAAAGGAAGAATGCAGATAAAGGACCATGAGACGATGGAACCATAGTTTTCGAATATCCTTGAAGCAAAAAGAAGGCGAGCTAAGAGCCCGTAAAGGAAAGCAACACCACAGACTATAAGGAAGGTAATAGGCGGTTTGGAAGTTGGACGCTCTGGGTTCATCTAGTCAACGTAGAGCTCAAGCGAGCGCCATGCAAACAGCAAAATCACCCTAAACATCAATATTTCTCTCCACAGTCGTCTCGCGTGAGACGATTTGCGGTCGATCTACTATTCAATGACGAGATGCTTCACCTCTATGACTTTGCCAGCATCATCTGCACGTTCACCTCTCGCTC
>CAKZMG010000094.1 GCA_937128235.1 uncultured Verrucomicrobiales bacterium | reverse complement strand
CCGTACTAAATAAACTGAGAGCATTGTTTACTTTAAAAAGTACGTTTCATCATGCTGGAATCTGCGCATAATCTGCGGTTAATTCTTCATTTTATCCCTAGTGTATAATCCCTGTCCAGCCGCAGTTTACTTTAACCTTGCATTCTTCTTGCTGCAAGATGCAGCAGGGACGGACTGCGGCTGGAAGCCACAGCTACTCTACCTTTCGGCAGTAGAGATACCCTGTGATCAGGAGCACGATGCCTAATGTGATGAAGGAGATAATGCGTAGGATCGCATTCAGCCTCCAGACATCTGCTCCGTAAACATGGAGCACGGTGCAGCCGAGGATGATGAATGCCATGGTGCGGAAAACGATGTCTCGATTTATGAATCCCAGGCTCAGGATGATCAGCCCCACTACTGCCCAGACGATGGAAATGGCTGAGCTGTCATAGAATCTAACAAGATGCTGAGAGCTGATGATCCACATGGTGAGACTGGCGATGACTGCGATGCCGCGCTGAGTAGAAAGATAGTATTCTGATTTCTTGAAATCGAGATTCTCTAGCATGAACTTACGGCAGAAATACACGATCAATGGCAACAGGGCGATGACATCAATGATCGGCTGGCTCGTCCTAGTGAGCAGCGTAGCATGCATGATACTGGAGAAGTAGAAGACTCCTGATATAGTAGTGAGTAGTTTGTTTTCTTTCTGATCTAACAGATGATAAACGACCGCAGTGAGAGCTAAGGTGAGTTCCCAATGACCAATGTACATGATCTGCCAGAAGGCAAGCATAGCTGCTGTGGCGATGGTAAGCACGGGATTGAGTCCCTTGAATCTATCTAGAGTTTTCTGCCTGATGAGCAGTAGATGCACCAGCGGGATGAATGCGATAACAAGATGGAGCATCATGTGAGAGCCGAAGAAATATCCGATGTAACTTACGAAACATGCAAACCAAACGAAGGGATAAACGATGAATCCAAGGATGGCGATGAAGCTCAGATTGTGTTTCTTTAATTTCTGATAAACTGCGTGATATGCCATCGGAATAAGTGAGCTGAGGAGCAGAATAGCTGGCACACTTTCTGTAGAGAGAAGAGTGATGAGAAGCGAGACTGTGGCAGCGATGAGGTAGGCAATATACTGCGAGTGCGGCATGCCTCGCTTAATGAACACGCAGAGATTTATCGCGGTGGCGGCGAATAGTATCAAGGTAATAGTGGCGAACTGTAGAGTGCTGAACGCTGCAAGATGTTGCAAGGTGAAGAAGCATGCGATAAGTGTAAAGACGTGGCTACCGTAGCAGAAATCTGGTAGTATATTCTTTCTGTTAGATGAATATTGATACGCTATGAAACCAAGATTTAGTCCGAGGAAAATAGTGATCTTAGAAAATACAGGGAGCTGTGAGAAGATGATGCAGCAGCAAATACTGAAGATGCTAAATAGTGCAGGGATAGCGCGAAGCATTGGTTTAGCATCACTCTCAGAGGAAACTCCGAAATGCGCGATCAATGAGATGCCGAGATAGAGAAACGCCATCACCAAGTGAGTCAAAGTGAATGCTGTTAGATCTTGGCTGATGGCTCCGAAGTAAATACAGAATCCTAGAGCTAAGACGAGGTATGAGGCAGCGGTGAGTAAAATTCTACGATGCTCATCAGCACGGCAAGCTGCGATGAGTAGTAAACCGGCTTGGATAGTCAGAGAAAGCGCGAGCGATGGTCCAGTGAGCTTGAGGCAAAGCGCCATGGTGATGAGTGCTATGCCTTTGAGTAGGAAAAGCGAGCTTAAGCTGGAGCGGAACGGAATGCGCTGTATGCTAGAGGTAAGTTTTTTCCCAAACTGGGTATAGAACGAGAACGAGAGCGAGAACGAGAGCGAGAGCGCGAGTGCGATAAACACAGAACCGATGATCGCGCTCACCGTCCACAGTGGCTCCGTCCATCGCTGAGTTTGGAAATTGATACTCATCAACAATATCATGAATGCATTATTGAGTGACGCAAAAGTCATCAGCTGAGTCTTACTAAATGGGTGAGCGCCAATAGCGCGCGGGATCAAGAATGACGCCGTGGAGAGAATCCAATAACCGATGATAAACCATGAGGTGTATGCGTAGCTTGTCGCACCGTGGTTCACCAGAAGCTGCCAGTAGATGAATGAAAGGTAAGCCCCGAGCATGGAGATAAATCCGATGGACGCTGAGCGCAATCTGTGAAGTAAAACGAGACCTGTTAGAGTGAGGAGTAGCCCAGAAGCCAGGGAGAATGCTCCCACGGGATTGATCGATGTGCTGTAGTAGGCTAGCGCGATTGAGCATACGGCGGTGATGTTAGAGCGTTTCCACAGTGCATAGATGAGGCATATAGCTGCGCTCGCGGTGAGTAATAAGCCACCGATGAATGCGGAGTCTATGACCTTTAGTCTCTCTACATGATAAGCCGCGTAGCTAGTATAGTAGAGCGTGGCTATGCCTCCTGCGGCTAATACTTTTCCGTAGTTTGAGAGAGCTGCCTTTGCCTTTTCAAAATAAGTGCCAAGCCCTAACAGAAACATGGCGAGGAAGTACATGCCGCCAAGTCGCGCACCTGCACCCCACTCGATGATGAAGTTCTTGTAGGCGAAATTACTGAGAAAAACTAAGCCAGTGAGAAGAGATATAATTCCTAAGCGGACAAACCAAACTTTGCCAAAATCCTGCTCCATCGCACGCAAGTCACGCTTTGGTTTTACCTCAACTTTAGTTGGAGTTTTTTGGGTTGGATCGATGACTTTACTTTCTGTTTTCGGTTCAGTTTTATGGTGTACCTTTTTCTTGGTGAGGCGCTCAGGGATCTTTAGGTTTTCTAGCAGAGAAACGGGTTCTTTTGTCTTCTTGGTAGGCTTTGTTTCTTCTGGAGCTGGAGCACTTTTCTGTACTGTCTTCTCGGCATGATACTGACTTCTCAGAAACTCAATTCTATCACGGTGCTCTCGCAAATCTCTTTCCAGTGCCCATTGACGCTGCTCTAAAAACTGAATTTTTTCCTCCGTAGCCTTACTAGTCATAAAGCAATACTACCCCAGGTGTGGTGCTCTCTGTGAATCGATAATAGCGACCTTAGTATCGTCTAGAATGATGTTTACCTCGTTTTATAGCGAGGTCCGGGAAGCTGGGTGATGAGTTTTTTCATCTCTAGGGTAAGCAGGGCGGGGAGTAGTGCGGGCATCTTCAGCTGAGTGGCTGATACGAGCTGATCAATGGTGATTTCTTCAGCACTGAGTTTTTCATAAACGAGAGTTTCTACATCGCTCAGCGTGCTGAGGTCTGGCGCGCTTTTTTCAAGAGGCTCGTGGTGCGGGATGTCTAAGAGTGGGAGCGTGGACATATCATCCAGAATGTCTTCAGCTTTCGTCACTAGCGTGGCTCCTTCACGAATGAGATGATTGCAGCCTGCGGAGGTGGGTCTATCGATCTGTCCTGGGACAGCGTAGATCGGTTTGCCCATTTCTGTGGCGAGATTTGCAGTGATCATGCTGCCACTCCACTGAGGACATTCCACTACTAGGGTAGCCTCTGACCAGGCGGCTACTATTCTATTTCGCATAGGAAAGGTCTTCTTGCTGGGAGGAATGTGGATAGGGAACTCTGAGATAACGGCTCCGTGTGAGCTGGCTATCTTCTCTGCCAGTGCCATGTTTTCTGGTGGGTAAATTTGACCAAGCCCAGAGCCAATGATTGCGATAGTGCGACCATTTTTCCCGGAGGCAATGGCACCCTCGTGGCTGTAGGTGTCTATTCCACGCGCCATACCAGAGATGATGGTGAGGCCGGCAGAGGCAAGCTGAAGTGCGAGTTTGCGTGCAGTTTCTCTACCGTAGTTTGATGTCTTACGCGACCCTACCATAGAAATGGCATGGTTATCCCGTGATGATAATTTACCCCAGACGTAGAGCGCCAGTGGTGGGTCATACATGTTGCGCAGCGGTGCGGGGTAGCTCTCATCTTCCTCGGTGACTATAGTGAGATCTCTGGATGCTGCTTCACTAAGCTCTTGAGTAAGATCAATGTGATCTTCCCAGTTGTTGATTAGATTAGCTGTCTCATTCCCTATTCCAGAAACTTTAGTGAGAGTATTCACTGGAGCCTTAAGAATGGACTCAGCCGAACCGAGAAGTTCTAGCAGTTTACGCACTCTTACGGAACCTATTTTAGGTAGCATATTTAGCGCGATGGTTGCTTCACGGTTGGTCATTTTAGCAGTATTAAGATTTATGAAAAATGTGCAAGTTTTCCTGATTTTTTTTAGCAGAAAAAATAGCAAATTATAAGTTGCGAGATGGCATTTCCAGTGTGATTATCTCGCTCGTTCTGGATTAACCTTGATTGAAGCTCAGTCGAGGATCCATGGAAAATAATAACTAGAACAACAAAAAATATGACATATAAAAACACACTATTAATCGGAGCAGCAACTGCTGCATTTGCAATGCCAGCAATGGCTGCAAACTCTGTAACAGATGGAGCCAGAGCGCTCGCTAAAGGAACAGCAGACACAGGCAGAGGCCTTCTCGCTGCTCCAGGACAGATGCTTAAGATGAATGACGGAACTCTCCCTAACCTTAGCGTTGGAGTTCAGGAATTCGGTCTCAGCGGTAACGTTGATTACGCAGATGACATCGCATACAATCTCAATCTTTCATACGGTTACTTCTTCAAGGAGAACTGGCAGATCGGTTTCACTGCCTCTGTGCAGGGAGAAGAGAGTGATGCTAACTTCGGACTTGGACTCTTCACTGAGTACAACTTCGTAGGTGAAAGCAAGTGGGTTCCTTTCGTAGGATTCTCAGCTAAGTGGGCACGTCTCGGATCAGACGCTCTTGATGCAGACTCTATCGCTCTTGGTCTTGATCTCGGTGTGAAGTACTTCATCCGTGAGAACCTTGCGCTTTCATTCTCTATCGGAGCTGACTACGCATTTGATGAAGTATTCCCTGGTGGCGATGACTTCCAGAAGACGATCAAGATCGGTACTCGATTCTACTTCTAAGTCTAACGAACATCTGCATTCACGCAGGCAAGTACTATAATGTATTAAGACCGATCTCTTAACTTAGATCGGTCTTTTTTTAGGTATGCCTTATTAAGGCGTATTTGATTAATAATAATCACAGTAATTGTAAGATTCACCATCTTAGGTGAATCTTACAAAAAGTGAGTAGATGTATTACTGCTGAATAGGTATCTAATTATTTAATGGTACGCTTCCTCAGTAAGAGCCCCCCGATAGCACTTAACCCTAACAGTACTGTGCTTGAAGGCTCAGGCACAGCTTCCACTCCTACAGCATAGAAAACTGTGTCCCGAAGCGTAACTGGACCATCATTGAATATCTCTAACCTATTTACTCTAGGATTGTTTAGTCTCAAAACTAATCCATCACTATTTAAATCATCATTACCATCGTTAGGTGAGACAACTGTTATAGTGAATTTACCATTTGTAAGATCTAAAGATAGGTCTGCATCTTTGTATGTGCTTCCTCCAGGATGAACCAAGTCATAGTTTCCAACTACTGAAACAGATGAATTTAAAGGCACGACTTGTCCTAGTAAATCATAAGCTCTCATAGTATAAGCAGAAGGTCGACTTTTCTCATAGGCCATATGTGTCGCAGCAAAATAGATTGGTGCAGATTCACTTGCTGATAGTGATCCTAAATTCACAACAAATTTATTCGTTGATGTAGGAGCATTCGACTCAAATTCATCTCTAAGAAACACATTATCGCCTCTATCCCAACTAGAAGGAGCTCCTCTAAAGTATATTGTGCTATCTACTTTTAAATCTGATCCATTAGGTGGAGAGCTGTAGTTGATAGTTTTGCCATAGGCTGAAGATTTAGCTGAACTTGTACTAGTTGCAGTCCAGTCTAACCAGTCAATTGTTTGTGCATTCGCTATTCCCGTTGAGAGCAATAGGGGTAATGTGTATATTATATTTTTCATAGTTTTTATGGTTATTTGGTTAACGCATTAAAGATTATTCTTTTTTACGTCTGATCGGTAACTACTCTCCTTTATTTAGCTTGTTCATTGAGAGATTTTTCAAGCCACTTGAAGAAAGTATGTT
>CAKZMG010000093.1 GCA_937128235.1 uncultured Verrucomicrobiales bacterium | reverse complement strand
AAATTTAGCTTTTCAGATGGGTTCGGGTGTATAGTGTGAAAGGCGTGATCACGATAGGAGTCTCTAGTCAGAAAGGTGGAGTGGGCAAGACCACGGTTTCGATAAATTTGGCATATGCCTTTGCGCGTTCTGGGCGGAAGGTGTTAGTCATCGATGCAGATCCGCAGGGCTCTGTGGGGCTGTCACTGACTCGGAAGACGCGTAAGCTGAAGGGATTCTTTGATTACTTGAGTGATGCGGGTGCGAGCTTCGAGAGTGTGATCGTGCCTACGCGGATGGAAACGTTATCGCTAGTCCCAGCAGGGCAGGGCAGTGAGTATGACATGAGTTACGGGTATGATGAAGGTTCTCTTTCCGGAGCAGGTGCTGGGGTGAAATCATTTCTAACAGATGCTGAGGAGGCTGGCTATGATGTCTGCATTATTGATACTGCGGCTGGCTTATTTGGGATCACTAAGGATATTCTCGTAGAGGTGGATGCGGTGCTTGTTCCTCAGCAGTCTGAGCCACTTGGTATCCGCAGTATGCCTAAAATGTTAGAGGCTCTTAAGAAGGTGAGACTACTCAATCCGAGATTACATATTCTAGGTGTGCTACTCACCATGGTGCAGAGAAATCTCCGTGAGAGTGTGGAAGCGGGTGAAGGGCTGAGGTCTGTGTTACCAGATAATCTGGTGATGACTACTGAAGTGCCAAGGGATGATATTTTTATTAAGGCGAGTGCTAGAGGGCTACCTGTGGGAGTCTTGAAAGGTGGGGCTGAGGTGTTAGAGGAATTTAACGCACTCCGAAGGGAAATAGAGCTGAAACTAGTGAACAGCCAGCAGCGAAACAAGGCAACTAAACAAGGCAACTAAAGCGTAATAGATAGGATAATAGTATGGATTCAATAAACTCATGGATTAACGAGGACGAGGTGCGCAAGCTGGCAGAAGATTTATCATCTAGTCCTGAAGCTGCGAGGGAGTGGAAGAAGAATGATTATGATGGATTCGCTATTCCAGAAAAACAGGGTGAATCTGTGACTGCTAAGAAAGTAGGTACTGAAACAGCAGAAGAAGTCGCTACCGACATAGCGCAAGAGGTGAAAGATAGTAAGGCTAGTTCTCTGGCAGGAGCCAGTGCTATGGCGGCATCTGCTGGTATGCTAGGAGGAAGGAAAAAAACTGAGCCTAATTCTGATCCAGAGATCAAAGAGGTTGCTAAGAAAATCATTCCTGAAACGGTTACGAAACCTGTTGTTGCTTCCGCTGAAGCACAAGTCGCCGCATTGCCTCCTCTCTGTGATCATTGTTTGAATGAGGTGCCAGTCAATGTTGATGAGAATAAAAAAGCTGCTCTTCCTTCAGTGCACGCTGAAAAAGGATTAGGCACATTTGAGCAGATCGATAACCAGCTATCTAAAACTGTGAAGGCGAATGGTATCTGCGTGATCGACCGCGATGGTGATGTTCTTTATTCGAGTATGAAAAATCCTAGTTTAGTCGCATTTACTATCGACTCGATGATGGGAACAAAACTGATGAGAACTCAGGAGGGTGAGTTTGGGAATATTCGAGTTAAAATTTCTGCTCAAGATTACCTGGAGTTCGTGTCAGTGAAAACGACTAGGGGAGTGCTGGTATTAGCAGCATCGATGGATCATGTTTTAGGGAATACCAATGCGCAATATGTGGCGGGCGATGTGTTGAAGATTGCGAATTTGGTTTAAAAGAAAATTTAGCAAAGAAAAAGAGCGGCAGACTTAGTCTACCGCTCTTCACACCTACGATCCCAATCGCATTAACATGCGGATTGAAATTTATGAACCTAAGCCATATCGCCCATTAGAACGGCTGGCATTGGTTGATCCTTTTTTCGCAAACTTTTACGCATCTTGGCAAGCGCAACATTTTGTAGCTGCCTGATTCTCTCGCGAGTTACGCCAAATTCTACCCCAATTTCTTCGAGTGTGAGTGGCTTTTGTCCGTCGAGTCCGAAACGTGCTCCAATGATGCGGGTTTCACGCTCATCGAGATTATCTAGGAGATCATCTAGCTGACCATGCATATCGTTGCTTTGTAAGGCTAGAGCAGGGTCTAGAGCCTTTTCATCACCTATAATCTCGCTGTAATCTGAGCTGTCATCATCACCGATGGGAGCATCAAGTGAGGCTGGACGCTGAGATGCTTGCTTGAGCATGGCTAGCTTGTTGCGGGGAATACCTAGTTCCTCGGCTAATTCAGAGTCTGTAGGCTCACGACCTAGTGCTTCTGCTAGCATGTTTGAGATTCTACGCATTCTTGAAATTTTATCGACCATGTGGACCGGTAGGCGAATGGTCTTGCTCTGGTTAGCAAGTGCTCGCTTGATTGACTGCTTGATCCACCATGACCCATAAGTGCTGAGTTTTCCGCCTTTTTCGGGATCAAATCTCTCTACAGCCTTCATGAGACCGATGTTTCCTTCAGATATAAGGTCTGAGAGTGGTAAGCCGTAATTGGCATAATCTTGGGCAATTTTCACCACAAGACGTAGGTTAGCGCGGATCATGAGTGAGCGGGCTTTCTTGTCGCCTTTTTTGATTTTGGCAGCAAGTTCGACTTCCTGCTCACGAGTGAGTAGATCCGTCTTGGCTATCTCTCTGAGATAGATTCTTAGGCTGTTGTTGTTATCATTAGGTGTCATGGTATTTGGTCTTTCTATTTTGTTGAAACTTACCTCTATGGTTTGCTTCTTATTTACTTAGCGTTGCTGTGTATCTGCATTTGTCTAAAAATTGTCATCACATTGTATATATAACGCTGCTGTTACTATTTAAGATGCTTGAGTCGCTCATTTTGTTCACACTTTTTTTCTTTATTTTCGTAATAGCCCATAAACTGTTGATTTTGTGTTGTTTTTACACGGTTTCACGCATTGATTAGAACGCACAAATTAAACGACAGTTTTGATAATAATTGCTATTATAATTACCTCACCATTTTATAACGTAAAATTAGATGAAAATTTATCAAGAAATAGCAACTATTTAGTTAAAATAGGTTAACTAAATTACAATTTATCTGGAAAAAAAGGCTGGTGGTGAGCCTCTTAATGAATCACTGGGGTGCCGAACAGGGTGAAACCTGAGGAACGCTCAATCTTGATGGGGAGAATCTTGCCTGTCATGCGCTCAGCATTCCCATCGAAAATGACGATCTTGTTTTGGCTGGTACGGCTGGTGAGTCTGTTAGGATCTTTCTTGGAACCACCAGTGCAGAGGACTTCTTGGGTCGTGCCCACAAGGAGCTCGTTTTTATCAATGGCGATTTGGTTGACCATCGCGAGCAAATCTTGATTTCGCTCTTCCTTCACCGTCTCTGAAATCTGATCTAACCTATCAGAGGCTGGTGTGTTTCTGCGCTGAGAATAGCGAAAGATGAACGCGTTATCGAAGCCAATATCTCGCATGGTTTCCTTGGTCATCAGGTAATCTTCCTCCGTCTCACCAGGGTAGCCTACGATGACATCAGTAGTGATGGCTAAGTCCTTGCGCGCGGCTTTCATCTTGTTACAGATTTCTATGAACTTCTCGTTCTTGTAAGGTCTGCGCATTTTTTTGAGAATGCGGTCACTGCCACTTTGCATCGGGAAATGAATGTGTGAGCAGAGCTTTGGTAGATAGGTGAAAGAATCGATAAGATCATCTCTGTAACCGATGGGGTGAGGGGAGGTGAAGCGAATCCGCTCTATCCCTTCAATCTCGTGCACAGCTTCGAGTAGCTGCACGAAAGGTGACTTACCATCTACTTTAGGAAATTCTGTTCTGCCGTAGAGGTTCACAATTTGTCCCAGCAGGGTGACTTCGACCACGCCTTTATCTCTGAGTTTTTTTACTTCATCAATGATACTCGAAATGGGTCTCCCACGCTCACGACCGCGAGTATCTGGAACGATGCAGTAGGAGCATTTCATGTTACATCCCTGCATGATTGAAACGAAAGTGGAGGGGTTCATTTCCTCATCCACGTGATCTTTGATGGTGTTTTGGGAATCTAGTTCTTCATCTGTGTCGCAGACATTATCACCGATCATAGATAGCTCCACATCATCCATTCTGCGTTCGAGTCTCTTGCTGAGGATGTCATCAACGTACTCGAATACTTTATGATATTTCTGGGTACCTACTACTACGTCTAGGTGGGGAACATTATCAAACAGCTCCGCACCTCGGCTCTGAGCCATGCAGCCCATGAATCCATAAACTACATGTGGTTTGCGGACGCGGTGTTTGCCCATGTGTCCCATTTTACCTAGAGCTTTTTGCTCAGCCTGATCACGCACCGAGCAGGTATTGACGAGAATAGCGTCTGCATCAAACTCATCTTTTGTGAGCGTGTATCCACCTTCAGAAAACATCCGAGCAACCTGCTCAGAATCGCGTTCGTTCATCTGTCATCCGTAGGTCTTAATAAATACTTTAGGCATCTCTATTCAGTGAGTGATTTGGGGGATATTAAATTTAACGATGAATGAATCTGACCTGATAGGCGTGGACTGCATCGGTCTCATCTTCTGAGATAAACATTGCTTGGACATTATGTTTTCCCTTTGGTATGTTGATGCCTTGGAAGATAGACACGCTTTCATTCGTGAGCGGGTTACCTTTGTAAATTTCTGTGCCGATCTGGAGCACTGGCGTATAGCCCACTAGCTTGTCTGCTTTCATCCGATGGCCAGTAGCTGCATAGATGATGACATCTGAGCGGGTCTGAGCCGCAAAGAACAGCTTCCAAAATCCATCGTGCTTGATGCTCCATGCCTTAGAGATTCTATCCTGCCATGTTAGGACAAGTGGATTCTCTTTTTCTTTATCCACGATAATATCAGGTATGCCTTTGTCTCGTATTCGTGTTGAGGTGACGTCATCGTACCAAGCATCATAGAGTGCTGTGAGTCGCTTTACTTCCTCAGGGTTTTTCTCTGCGAGATTGTTCTTTTCTCCAGGATCTTGGAGTAGATCATAGAGGGCGAATGGCTTTACTTCTTCAAGTCTTGTTTTGCCAAATCCAGAATTGTTAGAGAGCTTCCATTGCCTGTCGCGGATCATGAAATTATGGTAGCGCACTAGCTGAGCACCACGGTGAGCCTGGATGATGACGGGGCGAGGTGCTAGTTTGGAAGTGGGGTCGATAGACTTTTCTAACAGGCTTCTGCCATCAAACGCGAAGGCATCTGGGACACCTAGTTGGCAAGCATCCATGATGGTAGGCATGACATCGATGTGAGCAGCTACGTTTGAGGTGATGACCTTGCCTTTCTTAAGTTTTGCTGGCCAGTGAATCCACAGTGGTGATCGGATTCCGCCTTCATGAACATCACTTTTTCTGCCGCGGAATTTTCCAGTCTGGCGCGTTGTGTTAGGTCCATTGTCATTGAGGTAAATAATGATTGTATTCTCTAACAATTTATTAGTTTCTAACATTTCTACCAGCCTGCCGATGTTCTGGTCAATGTTAGTAATCATCGCGGCTATGCGCTGCACTTTATCAATCTGAGCCGCATTGTTCCTCTGATCTTCTGGTAAGATAGAAGCAATATCCTTCGTTTTATACTGCTCTAACAGTTTCTCTGGAACATCACCGAATGGTCCGTGAGGAGCATTGGTAGCGATGTAGGCGAAGTAGGGACGCTGTGCGATCACTGAGTCAGAGATGAACTTGATGGCTTCATTGAAATAGAGATCAGTGCAGTACCCCTTCGTTGTCACTTCAGAGTTATTTCTGTATAAGATGGGATCAGTGTAGCGGTTGTTATTCTCAATAGCATCTGATGGCTGGCCTAATCCACCACCTCTGTGCACGAATGAATATTCAAATCCTTGGTCGGACGGGCGCATCGGGTAGTTGTCTCCTAGGTGCCATTTACCGAAGATGCCCGTGGCGTATCCTGCACCATGGAGAGCTTCTGCAATGGTGACCTCATCAGTAGCCATCATGGATCTGCCTAGGTAGGTATCTAGGCATTTGGTGCGTTGGTTGTATCTGCCAGTCATTAATGATGCTCTGGTAGGCGAGCACACGGGGCTGACGTAGAAATTCTCCCAGCTCACACTATTGCTTGCGAGTTTATCTAGGTTTGGGGTCTCGATAATCTTATTCCCGTGACTGCCGAAATCTCCCCAGCCTTGGTCATCGCTCATGATGAGGATTACATTAGGTTGGTTAGAAATTTCCTCAATGACAGGCTCACGCTCTGCGTCAGGCTCCACTACTTCTGCCACTTCGGCCGCCTCTTGAGCAGAAAGCGAGGTGAATGGAATGAAGAAGCTGCAGAGAAAGAAGCGAGTTTTTAAAATGGATGACAATGTTGTTTTAATCATGACTTATAAGCAGATTATGCGAGAGGGATAAACAGAGGTCAAGGTCTGTAAGTGATTCCCTGATGAAGTATTGTCTATAGAATTACTGGGTACTCTCGATCTCGGTGCTGGAGCTGGCAAAATACATCACAGCCACCGTGCCAATAAATCCGGCAAAGAGGAGTAAGATAATGATCATAGCGAGACATGACTTCATGCAGGTGACATTAGTGAGGATTCACGATTCGTCCAGTTTGAATTGTGAAATTTTCATATAATAGAACTTGCATGGGAAATGTGCACTTAAAGTTCTGGCAATTCATTAGAAAATACTGTTATAATGTTCGTTGCAATGGACACGCTAAGCAAACATCTAAAAGACGGTAAGGAACTCAGTGAGAGAGAGGTGCACGTAGCAGTAGAAATGCTGCTCGATGAGTCTATCTGTAACGATAAAAAAGCAGATTTTTTACGTAGTCTGACCGAGAAAGGGGAGACATCTGCTGAGATTACTTATTTTGTTCAAGCTTGTTTAGAACGAGCTGTAGATCCAGAGATAGGGCAGATGGAGCTTGATGGTCCCACGATTGATGTCTGTGGGACTGGTGGTGATAAGCTGGATTTATTCAATGTCTCAACCACCAGCATGTTCGTCATAGCAGCGGGCGGGGCGGTGGTAGTGAAGCATGGTAACCGTGGGATCACTTCCAAAAGTGGCGGGGCAGATGTGCTGGAGGCGCTTGGTGTGAAACTAGATATTTCCTGTCAGAAATTCCGTGAATGCCTCAGTTCAGCTGGGGTAGGGTTCATGTTCGCACCTGCCTACCATCCTGCATTCAAGGCCATCATGCCAGTGAGGAAACAGTTAGCGGATGAAGGGGTGAGAACTATTTTTAATTTAGTAGGCCCACTACTTAACCCAGCCAAACCAGAATGCCAGCTGGTGGGTATCTGTAATGAAGGGCTGGCTCAGGTCTATGCTGATATTCTCCAGCGTCTCGGCAGAGATAGTGCTTGGGTGGTGCTAGGGAAAACTGCCGAGGGAGCCACCGTGGATGAACTTAGTCTGATGGGAGAATCTCACATTTACAAATCTGGATCTTACCAGGATCTAGTGGATGAAACGGTGCTACCAACTGATGTGGGGCTAGATCAATGCGAGGTCTCAGAGCTAGTAGGCGGAGATGCTGAGTTAAATGCTAAGATATTAGTGGATATTTTATCTGGAGAAGACAAGGGACCAAAACGGCAGATGGTGTTGCTCAATGCAGGTGCTGGCTTGGCTTGTGCGGGACTGGTGGATGATCTTGCTGGTGGTGTGAAAAAGGCAGCGGAATTGATCGATAATGGATCAGCGCTAGAGAGACTCCGTAAACTCCAAGAGGTCGCGGGGAGCTAAAATTTAAGCAGCTCTGAATCTAGATCTAATGATGTCTGAGACAATGTCACCGATCATCACAAGACAGGCACCTAGCAGAATGTAGAAGAACATTTCGTCACGGTTGTCTCGCGCAGATGCATCATCGATAAGGAACCCGAGTGAGCTGATGCCGAGCATACCCATCACCGTAGCATCTCTGATACATGTTTCCCAGCGGTAGAAAAAGTATAGGATCAGTCTATTGAATACGCTGGGGAGTAGGGTGAAGAGGTAGAGCTGATTGGTATTACCACCGTGCGCGATGATGATCTTAGCGTTACTGGGGTCTGAATTATCTAGAATTTCTCCGCCCAGTCTGCCGATGATCCCGTAGTTATGCAGCGCGAGTCCTACGATGAGTGGCCAGGCTGTAGAACCTAGAATCTGTAATAGAAGGTAAGCGAGTAGAAATTCCGGCATGGATCGAGTAACCAGCAAGATGGTTTTAGTGAGTAATGAAATCATTTTTCTAATGATGGCTCTCGTCTTGGATAGTCCCAAAGTTACTCCGAAATAATGTGTGGAGTTGAGTGATTTCGCACCGTAGGGAATGCTGATGAGTCCTGATAAAAATGCGATGATGATAGCAGCTGTCGCGATGTAAAATGTCTTTAACGTAGCATCGAGTCCCTTGGTTATTAGTAATTCCTTAGCCCAAGGAACGGCATCAGCCCAGTTACCAGATAGTCTCACGGGGTAGGGTGTGATTTCTTGATTAAGGAATCTATCAAGGTTTGCTGCGCGCTGTTCACTACCGAGATCTGAAAATATAGGCTCACCTGTATTCCATGAGGTAAAGGCTAAGATGCCTAGTAATGTCACGATAACATACAGCGAAATCTTGGTGCTCGATTGCTTGCGGAGTTGCTTGATAGTGTCTTCTCTATTATTGGAGGTCTCTAACAGTTTCTTAGGTTCACTGGGTGTATTTATTTTATGGCGAATGTAGCTACTGAGCTTTTCGATGATGATGAGCATCGCTAATAAACTGTAAAGTAGCGTCCAGATTTCATTGTAGTATCCATCAGCAAAAGCAGTTTCAATGTGATACCCAACCGTGGTGATGCCTACGAATCCTAAGATGGCGGCTGAGCGGATGGCACATTCGTAGCGGTAAAGTGCATAGCTGATTAGGTCTGGGATGGCACTCGGGATCATTCCAAAAAGCCATGAGCTGACAGGTGGCGCACCATGCGCGGCTAAACAGTGACTGGTACGACGGTCTTGTTCATCGATGATTTCAGAGAAAACCTTTGCCAGCGTGCAACTGTAGGGGATAGCTAGTGCCATGATGGCTGCAAATGGAGAGGTGCCCAGTGCGGTGATGAAAAGTAACGCCCAGAGAAGCTCATGGATGGATCTTCCGAAAGTAATGATGGTTCGAGCCACTCTGTACATGATTATCAGGAAGTAGCGAACGAGGCTTGAGTGCCGTGCATGAGACCACCAAGATTTAGTGCAGAAAAAACCGAGTGATATTCCTAATACGAGCGCGATGCACATAGCGCAGGTTGCATATTGGAGTGTAAGCCAGAGAGATTTTAGGACTTTGTGGTAGTAGGGTGGGGCATCTTCTGGGATGCCAGTGCTCTGGTAGTCTAAAGCAGGAGTGAGTGAGGCGGCAGCGAATTTCTTAAATAGTTGATAGCCATTTTCTGAGGGGATGAAGTCCTTCCATCCAAGTCCTAGCCCGTAGAGACAGAAAACGAGAATGAGTATGGTGGCGAAGACAAACGAGCGCTTCTTTCCACCGGAAGCGTCTTGTTCATTCACATGATGCAGATTTCTCATCGTATTACTGTGTTAGCTGTTCTTCGCTGAGCTGGTAGAGGTCATCGAGCTCGGCTTGATTTACAGAACTTCCATCAAACTGGACGCGTCCGTTTTTAAGACCGATGAGCCGAGGGAAAAATTCTTTCGCTAACTCAATGTTATGGATCGACATGATCAGTGTGAGATTATTTTCACGGCTGATTTCTATGAGCAGCTTGATCAGACTGCGCGCTCTGGCGGGATCGACTGATGAGATAGGCTCATCTGCTAAGATGGTGTGTGCTTCCTGATAGAGTGCTCTGGTCACAGCCACCCGTTGCTGTTCTCCGCCAGAGAGAGTGGAGGTGATGCTGTAGAGCTTGTCTGCTATGCCTGTTCTTTCTAACAATTTGTGGACTTTGAGAATTTCTGATTTCGGAGGGAATAAAAATTTCCAGAGCATCGAGAGGGTGCTAGTGAGTCCGACTTTTCCTAAGAAGATATTCTGAAAGACCTTGAGGTTTTTCACGATGCCTAGATCTTGAGGGATAAATGCTATTTTACTGCGAGTCTGGCGCAGTTGCTTGTGATTGAATGAACTGATTGGCTTTTGCAATAGCAATATTTCTCCAGCGTCCGCTTCATGTTGAGCGTTGAGGAGCTTGAGGAGTGTGGTTTTACCACTTCCGGATGAGCCGATGAGAGCGATTATTTCACCTTGCTCTATATCAATATTCACGCAGTCAATGGCGGTGATTGAGCCAAATCGCTTGGTGATATTCTTGAGTTGAAATAATTTAGCCATGGAAAAACATCCTTTGAGTAGTGAACTCAAAGGATGCTGTTAGATTAATTACAAATAGTAATACAGGGTTGAAATTATTTAATGAACTCGAGTTTTTTAGCAACTTTCACGATGCCATCGAAGTCTGAGTTCTTCGCCTTGATGATGCCTTTACGGTTCACTGCAGCGAGTGCTTTTTCATTCTTACACTCGATGAGCGCAGTCTGTAGTTTCTCTACAAATCCTTCCCCAAATGTCTCATTGAGTGATGGGTGAGCGGTGAAGTTATAATCTGCATAGCTAGGCGTCTCCCAGATGATTTTAGCTACTGATGGATCAATTTTCCCGTCAGCGACTAGTTTGTCATACGTTTTATAACTAAGAGCTCCTACTTGAACAGTACCAGCTTGGACAACTTCAGCGGTGGCTACGTGTCCGCCAGATTTGCGGAATTGCACACCTTTCTTGAAGAATGCATCAGGGCTTTGTCCTGTCTCCTGCGTGATGAACCAAGTAGGCATTAGTCTTCCAGAAGTGGACTTAGTGCTACCAAAGGTAAATGTCATGTCTGCAATAGCTTTCGGGAAATCTGCAGATTTTTCGAGCCCTGTATCCTTATGAGCGATGAAGTAAGATTTATAGTTAGGATCAGCGATGCCTTGTGCGATGGCTTGTGCTCCAGGAACTTTGTTCCGAGCTTGAACACCAGTGAGACCTCCAAACCAAACAAGTTGGACTTCGTTATTGGCGAAACGATTCACTGCAGCATCGTAGTTTTTAGAGACGCTTAGCTTTACCTTGATGTCTAGTTTTTCAGCGAGGTAATCGGCAAGTGCCTGATATTTTAGTTCTTGATCAGAGATTTTCTCATCTGGAATCGCAGTGATCACTAGCACCTTTTCTGCTGTGTTATTGCTAGTAGTTTCTTTCTTATCTCCGCAAGAGTTAAGACCAAAGATAGAGGCTGATCCGATAGCGGCAGCCATAAGTAATTGTTTGGTATTCATGATTTATTTTAGTTGGATATATGCCGTATTCAGCACGGCTTGACGAAGTGAATGTGGATGAATTTCACCAAATGTCTAGTAATCATTTGCGAGTAAGTTTCCCCTAGTTTATTCCCAGAAAAACAAGATTAATGGATATTTTTAGGCACAAAAAAGCACTCTGCTTTCGCTAGAGTGCTTAAAAATATTCGGTTTAAATAAACTTAGAATCTCTGAGTTCTTACGTGAGAGTAGTAACCCTCAGCGCCAAGTACTGGCGGGAATTCAGATAGACCATCATGAACGTTCATGCTCATGTTGTTATCAGTTCCACATCTTTCATATGGTGGCTTAAATGTGCCGTGGTATGTAGGACAACGGAATGTGAATAGCTCATAGAAGCCATAGCCCATGCGGCTAAATGCTCTACGTGTGCCGTCAACAGCTCCGTATGTGTAACCTGCTTTACGTCCATACTGGGCGTTCTTGCGAACGATCTGCTCAGGGATCTCCATAACTCCATAAAGGATGTTACTGATAGCTCTTCCGAGTTTACGTGTGGATGTGTATGTTGATCCAGGAGGTGCCTGGATGTCTGCAAATGAGCAGGTGACTGTGGTGATAAGTGCGATCGCGGTGATTAGGATTTTCTTCATATCTTTTGTATTTTGTACTATTTTGGTTGTGGTTGACAATGGTAAAATGTTGGAAATTGCAGATTTGTAAATTTTTCTTCTAAGGTGCTTAGTTTTAGTTACTTTTTCTTAGCCCATTCTTGGAGTCTTTTTTTGAGGAATTCTTTGATTTTGTCGTCGTATTCAGGACTTGCTAGCATGTTGTCTATGAGTTTCAGTGTCCAGTCATGCTTTTCACCAGCTACTCTACCGATGACTTGCTTCTTACTTCTTGGAGTGGGGGCTACGTTGATGAATTTAGTCCAGAGCTGGATTTTTCGATCTCCAGTAATTTCTGTATTATTCTCAAGTAGATCAAAGATGTTCGTTCGATATTTCTTGTTGTGTGATTCATTTGTTTCTGCTGCAAAGACCTCTAACATCGCATCAATTGGCTCTATGGTAGGGCTGTTAGCTAGTGCTTTCATGGCGGCGATCCTGTATTTGATGTCTTTGTGTTTGAGGGCATTTTTAAGAATGGTGAGAGCCTCAGGCGACCCAGTGGTTCCTACTATTCTCATGTAGGCTAGCTTTTGGTCTTCATCTGAAGTCTTGTTGTACCGATCAATAATTGTCGCAGCGATACTACTCTTGGTTTTAGATCGCTTAATGATAGCTCCTAATGTGAGTGCGCAACTAGTGCGGGTCGTGATCTGTGTGGTTTTGTCATAGATGGCTAGGATGTCATCGATGAAGCTGTCGTCCGCGAATTTTTTCATCCGTCCAATCGCCTCTGAGGATTGAGGTTTATCAGGATTATCTATTGCGTATTTGAGAAGAAGTTTGTGAGCTTCTAGATCATGATTAGGGTTAGATGCTATGGCTCGGAAAATTTTACGTAGTGCTTCATCTTTAAGATTTTGTCCTGAAATGTTAACAAATTTGGCAGTTTCTAGAGTAGGGGAGAAATCACCGTCTTTAGCCTCTGCCTTACTGAGTGCGAAATATCCACCAATCTTATCTTTAACGGAGTTTTTCACCATGCTAGTGAGTAGATTGTCCATCTCAGCCTTAGTCACAGGTAGAGTTTCCTTCGCTTCAATGTCCTTGATCAGTCTAGCATATACTTCTTGGTGATCGCTCTCTTTCTTTGCTCCGAAAAGAACAAAGCACATGATAACAAGAGCCACAGCAAGCATCGAACCAATGACGATGAGTGTGGTCTTACTAATAGTTTTTTTAGGTGGAGCTTGCACTTCAGGTGGCGCTTCTGGTGCCTGTTCAGTGTCGGGAGCGATATCTACCGGAGCTACTCCGATGTTCCCTGCAGGCCGGATAGCTACTGGTGCAGTGCTAGGGCTGGGGATTCCATCAGGTGATAAGATGGGCTGAGGCGCGGTAGTTGGTTTAGCGGGCAACACACCAAGTGGCCCAGTGATGTTACTAGCTGCATTCACCGCCACAGGTCCAGTGGTATTTTTTCTTAAAATAGGAGCTGCTGGAGTGATGAGCTGCTGAGTCTGTCCCATCCCGCCCTGGGCTGCGAGTGATTCATCAGCGAGAAATTTATCTAGTGCCAATTTTGCTGAGGGTGGGCGGTGATTCATATCTCTCTGGATATGCCACATTACCCACTCAGATAACCATACCGGTAGGTCTGGGCGGGCTTGCTGGAGTGGGATTACGGTATTTTGTAGATGGCTAGCCATTACCTGCGGAGCAGTTTCTCCGTCAAACGGATAATTTCCTGTAAGCGCGTAATAAAACATCGATCCGAGAGAATACATGTCTGTGCGTTGATCTAGCGCGGTGCGCTCGAACTGCTCAGGCGCCATGAAGAATATAGAGCCAAACACTGCGTCTCCGTGATCGATCGTTTGCAGTGATGGCTTTGCTGAAAATTTCGCTAAACCGAAGTCCACAAGCTTGATCTGAAATCTGCCAGATGGAAGCCAGCTGACCATGACGTTACTCGGCTTGAGATCTCGGTGCACTAGGTTCAGTTCTTGTGCTGCGATCATTGCCTCTTGCGTCTGGATGGCTACTTCACGGAAATCTTCATAGGTGAGAGTACCACGCTCCACCATCTCATCAAGCGTCTTACCATTGATAAGCTCCATTACTACAAATGGTCCATCTTCATCCACTCCTGCGTCATAAACAGTACAGATATGGGGGTGCTGAACGGAGGAAAGAGCGGTCGCTTCTTTTAGGAGGTTTTTAGTAGCGGTTTCGTTGTCTTCATCGAGTTCATCTGCTAAGACTCGTTTGATAGCCACTTCTCTACGAAGCTGTGTGTCATATGCCTTATACACGGCTCCTACTCCACCTTGACCTATTTTTCCTCGTATTTCGTAGCGTTCTTCTACCATAATAATGATTTAATAGAACCATACTGCTCATTTATTCTATTCTGGCAATGTAGAAATGAGCGAAAAACCCTGTATTTTCCTATGGAGAAGAAAATTGACAAAAAAGTGCATTTTCTCGTTTCTGGTGCTTGACTTCACGCATAAAAATGAATAGCGTCCGCGCCCGACCTGAAATCATTCGGAACTAATTAACAAACATATTTATAAAGCACTATGTCATTAAGAGGAGTAACAGTAAATAAAGGCGAAACAGTAGATCGCGCACTCAAGCGCATGAAGACTTTACTAGACAACGAAGGCATTCTCGAAGAAATGCGTCGTCGTCGTTCATTCGAGACACCTGTAGAGCGTGCTAAGCGTAAGCTCCGTTCCGCATCTAAGCGTAAGAAGCAACGCTTTAAATACACAAGTCCTGCACAGGACGCTACAGCAGCAGCTAAGGCGGCTGAGAGAGCAGCAGAGAAGGCAGCTCCTAAGACTTCTGAAGCATAGTTGAGATTCCGAAATTAGTTTTTCAGGTCGTCACTTTTAAAATGAGAGCATCCATCAACGGGTGCTCTTTTTTTATGCCGAGATTTTGTCGTATTTTGTGGTAAAAAGGATTCTCAATTCGGCTAAGTAGTGATAAGTCCTGAGCCATGAATATGTCTAGCACCCCACGCACTCACAAGATAGCCGTTCTCCCAGGAGACGGGATAGGTCCAGAAGTTATGATTCAGGCTCTGAGCGTGCTGGATGTGGCTTGCGCTAAATTTGGCTTCACCGTCCAGCGTGAGAAGTGTCTAGTAGGAGGCGCGGCGATCGATGCCGTAGGCTCTCCACTCCCAGAGGAGACCATAAAATCCTGCGAAGCGGCGGACGCTATTTTATTCGGCTCAGTAGGTGGACCTAAATGGGAAAACTTACCTCCAGACGAGCAGCCAGAGAGGGGCGCGTTACTGCCGTTGCGAAAACACTTCGGGCTGTTTGCTAATCTCCGCCCAGGCGTCTGCTTACCAGGTCTGCGACACGCCTCACCAGTGAAGGATGAGCTCATGCCAAATGGGTTCGACATCCTCTGCGTGCGCGAGCTAACAGGTGGTATCTATTTCGGTCAGCCCAAGGGCAGGAAGGAAGAAAATGGTGAGACTGTCGCCTTTGACACCATGATTTATTCTAAGAGTGAGATAGAGCGCATCTGCCGCGTGGCATTCACGGCTGCCATGGCTCGCGATAAGAGGCTCGTCTCAGTGGATAAGGCAAATGTTCTGCAAACTTCTATTCTCTGGCGTGAGACTTGTATCGAGGTGAGTAAGGAATTTCCAGAAGTAGAACTCAGTCATCTATATGTGGATAATGCCGCGATGCAGCTAGTGAAGCAGCCAGATAGCTTCGATGTCATGGTCACGGGGAATCTCTTTGGTGACATTCTCTCAGATGAAATGGCGATGATTTCTGGCTCACTCGGCATGCTCCCAAGTGCCAGCCTCGGTCAGAAAAATGACAGCGGTCTCTATTACGGAATGTATGAGCCATCAGGCGGCTCTGCACCAGACATCGCAGGAAAAGGCATCGCTAACCCGATTGCTCAGATTCTCTCAGTCTCCATGCTGCTACGTTATTCGCTTGGCGAAAATGCAGCAGCAGATGCCATCGATGCAGCTGTGAATGCCGCCATTGCTTCTGGAATGAGAACGAGTGATCTCTTCACTGGAGCAGACGGTGAGACCACAGCCACCACCGCAGAGATGGGGCAGGCTATCATTACTGCTCTTGAAATATGAATGAAGAAACGCTTGTGGTCAGCTTAATGAGCCTACCATTCTGTGTTGGGATGGTAGTGGCATTTCTGTTTGCTAAGCGAGCGATGAGTTCAAGATTTTCAACCATTTCTTCTGCAATGTGGGGTGGCTATGCCCAAGCAAATCTTGCTTGCATAATCACCTCATTGTTAGTTGCGGTCATTTTCTGCTCCTTAATCGGACGCATCCCTGTTGGTGAGGTTATAGCTCTGACAATGATCACAGTGTTTATAATCATGCTGATTTCCCACATAGCAGGACTAGTGCTCTATCTTCCATGCGCTTATTTAGGCTGCAGTATGGGAGCCAGAAAAAAAGCCGAAGAAGAGATAGCCAGAACTCAGCGGCAGATTATAGCAGAGAGAGAAGCGGAAAATACAAATCCAAGCACCAATGACTCGGACAGAAAACTTAACACTTAACACTTAACATCTAACACATTTTATAGTAGATCACTCCCATGCCCATTGACCCACTACTCACACTTCTTAGACAGAAGGCACGGTACACTCACCATGAACTCGCAGATATTCTCTCACTCACACAAGCTGAGGTGGAGGCTAAAATCGCGGAGTTTGAGGCAAATGGCACCATCCTCGGTTACCAGACAGTCATCGATCCAGACCTCTCTGGGAACACTGATGTGGCGGCATTTATAGAAGTAAAACTTACCCCTGAGCGCGGCGGTGGCTTTGATAGGCTTGCTATGCGTATTGCGAAATTTGACCAAGTAGAATCCTGCCATCTCTCAAGCGGGGGGTTCGATCTCTTAGTAGTGGTCGTGGCGGAGGATCTGCGTGAAGTAGCGCGGTTTGTCTCTGAGAAGCTCAGCACCATTAACGGAGTGCTTTCTTGCTCCACTCACTTTAGGCTCAAGACTTACAAGCAGAGCGGATTTCTTTTTGAGGTAGAAGAGCCAGAGGGGAGACTTCCGGTAGCACCCTAATTCTATTTGATGATGGATTATAGTGATAAAATTTCCGCTCAAGTGGCAGCGGTGCCTCGCTCAGGAATTAGAGATTTCTTCGAGCTCGTGCAGGGCAGGGAGGATGTGATTTCTCTCGGAGTGGGGGAGCCAGACTTCGCTACACCATGGCATATCCGGGAGGCGGCAATCTACTCGCTAGAGAAGGGGCAGACTAGCTATACGTCAAACTTAGGCTTGCTGAAACTGCGTAAACTCATAGCGAGTTATGTGGGTGATTTTTTCGATGTAGCGTATCAGCCAGCGGATGAAATACTCGTCTCAGTAGGTGTGAGTGAGGCGATAGATCTTGCGCTCCGTGCCTTGCTAAATCCTGGTGACGAGGTGATCTATCATGAACCGTGCTACGTATCTTATAGTCCTAGCATAGTGATGGCACATGGTGTGGCGGTGCCTGTGGCTACGAGTAAGAGTGATGGTTTTTCTTTAAAGGCGGAGGCTCTGGAAAAGGTCATCACCTCACGTAGCCGCGTGTTAATGTTAAATTTCCCCACTAATCCTACCGGTGCCATCGCGCCGCGAGAGGACTTAGAGGAAATAGCCGCACTCTGTATCAAGCACGATCTCATCGTTCTAACAGATGAAATATACAGCGAACTCATCTACGATGACGCACCGCACACCAGCATAGCATCTCTGCCTGGGATGAAGGAACGCTGCGTGCTACTCCACGGTTTTTCCAAGGCGTTTGCCATGACAGGATTCCGCCTAGGCTATGCCTGCGCTCCAGCACCCATCATTGATGCGATGATGAAAATTCACCAATACTCCATGCTCTGTGCTCCCATGCAGAGTCAGGTGGCGGCTACTGAGGCACTAGAAAATGGTGCGAAAGCTGTGGCTGAAATGAAGAAATCCTACCACCAAAGACGTGACTACATGGTGCGAAGACTCCACGAAATGGGAATAGACTGCCATCTGCCAGGCGGAGCTTTCTATGTGTTCCCAGACATCCGCAAGTTTGGCATGAAGAGCAAGGAGTTCGCCATGCGCCTGTTAGAAGAAACTTCTGTGGCTGCCGTTCCCGGAGATGCCTTTGGCGATAGCGGTGAAGGCTTCTTGCGCTGCTGCTATGCCACAAGTATGGAAAAAATAGTAGAAGCCATGAATCGAATGGAGGCATTTGTAAAAACACTCTAACAGAATCTAACAAAAATGAATCTAACAAAAATTAGAAACGATAAAACTTACGCGCATGTCGTCCCGTTTGCGGCTTTTCTCGTATTAAATTTACTACTCTCCGTGATTGATGAGAGTGGGCTGAAATGGGATCACCCAGATGCTAAGTGGTGGCAGATGACTGAGCATTGGTTCTATCCGCTTCAGACAGTGATCTGTGGAGCGATGTTGATTTTCTTCTGGCGGCACTATGACATCAAGTGGGACAGACGCATCATCATAGGTGCCATCATGGGAGCGGTAGGGATAGGTTTCTGGATTCTCCCCACGCATCTCTACTCCACATTAGGATACACTGAGGAGACCGTAGGCTGGCTGAAGCATCTAGGTTTAGATGCGCGTGATGATGGATTTAACCCGAACGACATGCAACACCCCGCAGCGGTTTGGTTCACCACTATTTTCCGCTTTCTACGTGCTGCGGTGATCGTAGCATTTGTTGAAGAGATTTTCTGGCGCGGGTTCCTCATGCGCTTCCTGCTCAAGCCAGATGGCAAGTACTGGAAAGTTCCATTTGGTAAATTCAGCTGGCTTACTTTCGCAGTAGTAACGCTTGCCTTTGTCTTCATTCACCAGCCAGTAGATTACGCGGGAGCCGTCGTTTACGGAACGCTCACCTACATCGTAGCTGTGAAGACCAAAAGCCTAGCCGCCTGTATCGTAATGCACGCAGTAGCGAACCTCCTCATGGGGCTCTACGCTCTACAATACGCAAAATACGGACTCTGGTAGGAGGGATTATTTACAGCTCAACAGTCTTCCCAGTCCTGTATGACTCATCAGCAGCCGCTACTATTTTCATCGAGTTGATGGCATCTTCCATGTGGTCTGTTAGATCCGCATCTTCTAAGATAGATTTTAAGAAAAATTCCTGCTCGCGGTGGCAGAGTCCGTCGTGGTCTGGCTCGTCTCCCGTTTCTACCCACTCGTCTTCTTTGACGAAATTATTATTTTCATCGATCTCGGAGTAGTGTCTGCGGAGTGAGTTTGTCTTGGTGTGGGCGTCCACGTTGTCGGATTGTCCCTCATCTGCGGCATCTTTTGCCTCGATAGTCACACAGCCTTCTGGGCCCACCACATCTTTCACGAAGAATGCCGTCTCAGACATCATCGGTCCCCAGCCTGCTTCATACCAGCCCACTGATCCATCCTCGAAGGTGACCTGCAGGTGTCCGTAGTTGATCTTATCCTCAGGGAGTTCATTGGATAAACGCGCACCCAGCCCCGAGACACGGATCGGCTTAGAGCGTGTCATCTGGCACATCACATCCACATAGTGCACACCACAATCCACGATAGGGGAGATGGATGACATCAGATTCATGTGCGTGTTCCACATGTCTCCAGACGACTGCTGATTCAGATTCATCCGCATCACCAGCGGCTTGCCGAGATCGTGCGACATTTCGATAAATTTCTGCCAAGATGGGTGATGGCGTAAAATGTATCCGATCACGAGTTTCTTACCGCTTGCCTTAGCAGCAGCGACTATTTCCTCTGCTTCAGCCACAGTCTCAGCCAGTGGCTTCTCGATGAAGACATCGCACCCAGCCGCAAATGCCGCCTTAGCGAACGGTGCGTGGGTGTCAGGATAGGTAGAGATAGAAACGGCATCCGGCTTGGTTTTCTCAAGCGCCTCATAGAAGTCACCGAAGAGCTCATAGCCTCCGCCTAGTTCTTCATTGAGTTTCTCACGAGATCCAGCAGAACGCGTGACGATCCCCGCGATGTCGAACTCTGGGATATTATGATAAGCAAGGGCGTGTGAACGACCCATGTTTCCGGCACCTACGCAAAGAATAGTTGGCATGGTTAGTTGATTTGAAATTTGAGATTTGAGATTTGAAATTAAGTTTGGTCTTCGTCATCAGTTTTCACTTTGTCCCAGAAGAAGAGGGCAAAGATCACGAAGATGGCAGCCGCTAAATACATTGGGTAGTGCCAGTAGTCCTGCCATTCGCTCATGTTTTTAGTGACGAGCTCTTTATCGATTCCCTCTGGATAGCCTTTTCCAAACATGCCGCCGAGTTGTTCCATAGAGCTTTTCGCAGGTGCGCCTTCGTTAGCAGCCTTAATGGCATTGACTAAGTCTCCAGAAGCTGCTGTTCCGTAAACATTCTCACCTTGGGTGATGATATTCGGTAATTTGGTCTCAGTGAATGGGAAATTTCCGCCAAATGCGAATCTAAACCCGAAGAACATTCCGAGTCCCTGAGTGAGGAATACGAGGAGAGCCTGTGCTTGCCCGCGGATTGCTGCTGGCGCTTTTTTATCCGTGTAAATGAAGCCAGTCACGAAGAAGAAGTCATAACAGATTCCGTGAAGTGCAACTCCAAGTAGAAGCATCCATGCGACTTGATCTGGAGCACCATAGGCAAAGAGTGCGTAGCGTAGCACCCAGCATCCCATTCCGATGAGAAGCATGAGTTTTACACCGAGCTTGCGGAAGAAGAACGGAATGAGAAGCATGAAGAAGATCTCCGACATCTGGCCAATGCTCATGAATGATCCAGGCTCAGAGTAGCCAGCAGCTGCGAGGAAACCAGCGGTCTGTGCATAGTAATACGCGAGAGGAATACAGATGAGCATGGAACAGATAGCGAATACTGCAAATGCTGGGTTTTTAAATAACTTGAACGCATCTAGCATGAGCAATGATCTCACATTCAATGGCTGATCCTTAGATGGAGCAGGGGTGCTAGGAAGCAAGAATGAGTAGATACCGAAAGCGAGTGATGCTCCAGCGGCAAGCCAGAAGATGCCTAATGAATTTGACATCCCGGCGAAGCCAAGGAAGAGACCAGCCACGATCCATCCGATAGTTCCCCAGACTCGAGCTTTTGGAAATAGCTCCTGAGGTAGGTGAGTGAATGTAATGGTGTTAGCCAAGCCAAGAGTAGGCATGTAACAGCACATGTAAGCGATCATCAGTGTCACAATTTTAGGTCCAGCACTAGCTCCACTAGGTGCGATGGATGCAATGTAAGCCATGATGGCTGCACCAATGACCATAAGTACTCCCATGACTTTCTCAGATGGGAAAAATCTATCTGCCACGAGACCTAAGAATAAAGGTGCGAAGATCGCTGCGATAGGAGCACTCTCAAATGCACCTCCAATCACTGCTGCTAGATCATTCGTGCCAAGTGCGAGTGCAAGTGTTACGAACCATGATCCCCAAGTGAAGAACTGGAGGAACATCATGATGGAGAGTTTGGTGAGTGTGTTTTTTTCCGATAGTGTGGTGTCTGCTGTCATGGCTTTTTTTGTGTGTAGGTGTGAGGAGGTTTAGTTGTGTTCTTTGATGTAAATATTTCTGAACTCAAGTGCTGAGCCGTGGTGCTGGAGGGCGATAGCGCCTTCAGCTGGGACTCCGGGGAGCTGGGCTTTATCGATGACTAGTTTGCCATTGAGAACCACCGTGAGGCGATCTCCGATGAGCGTGATTTCCATGCGATTCCAGGCTCCGATTGGATGGTCAGCAGGAACTTTTGGCACCAGTGCGGCACGTATTTCCTGGCTAAGTTTCTTGTTCATGCGGTAGCCATACACTTCACCTGATCCACAGGGCCAGTTCCAGAGGTTCACCTGTGAACGGTTGTTGCCTCTAAAGTAAACTCCGCTATCGAGCTCGATGACTTCTTTCATGATGTCCTTGCCATTCTCATCTTTCTTAGCCACTCCTGTCTTAGGGTCTAGCACAGGGCGCATGAGTTTCCTAGCTGAAGTCTCAGCCCAACGCCAATCTAGCACGAGCGTGGTGTCCTTATACTTCTTCGCAGTCCAGAGGTTTTTCTCCTTCGCGGTGGACTTGCTATCATAATACAAAACCTTACCTCTAGGCTGCCAGTGACCAACGTGCCCTGGATCATCGCTCCATCCAGTGAGGTCTTTTTCATTATACAGCTGCGTGAATCCAGTGAGATCTACATCTGGGAGTGTGGTATCAACGATGCTGATATTTCTGTAAGCCACTGGGTCTCCATGACCGCAGAAACAAATGTGTCCAGAGCGAAGTTTTACCCCTTTATGTTTAGGGAATTTTGCGGCGAGGTCATCGAGGTTTGCTTCATTGATGATCACACCATTGAGCTCCACGATGACATGATTGCCATTGACGGTGATGGTTTCCTTATTCCACTCGCCCACAGGCTTGAGATGACCTTTTTTAGCTGCCTTGAGAAAGTAAATGCCACCATGAAACTGGTAGTCCTTGAGGTCTTTATATTTAGGAGCGGTGTCATCGAGCACCTGTATCTCCATTCCCTCATTAGCCGGGTTTCCTGTGCCAGTGTAGTGAATCCCAATCCCATTATTTCCGCCCGGAGGAAGCTTGAACTCAAAGCTCAGCACATAGTTAGAATACTTCTTCTCAGAGGTAAGGTTTTTCCCCTTAGGCGTGCAGACGATCGCTCCGTCCTTTACCTCATAACCTGAACCAGTCCAGCCAGTCAGGTCTTTGCCATTGAAGAGTTCCACTGATTCGCCCGCTGAGCAGACACCAGCCAATAAGCTAACTGCCGCACAAGTAATAGATAGATTCTTAAGTAATTTCATGATGATGTTACGGAAAGTTAATTGGGATCTATCATGAGATCAACCATTTTCAGTAAAACTGTTAATTACTCAGGTAAAACAAAAACCTTACATTCTCGGCAATGATGGGCATCGTATTTGCAACCAAAGCCTGACTTCGTTTTGCCAATCAGATCGCCTCCAAGCATAGCAGTCTTGATGCTAGACTGGTTGTCACTTACCCAGAAGACATTCGAGCT
>CAKZMG010000092.1 GCA_937128235.1 uncultured Verrucomicrobiales bacterium | reverse complement strand
AGCTCAGTGATACGAGCCTGCTTGCCTTCTTTCTGTGAGCCAACTTGATTGAGTTCTTTTTCAAGTTTAACGAAACGTTGCTGCAGTGTATTATGCTTGGCTTCGAGTTCTGACTTCTGATTTCCAAGTGATGTTACTGCGGAGTTTTTCTCGTCTGTTAGTGACTTGATTTGTTGCTGCACGCTGGTGAGTTCACTTTCTTTCTTGGTGATATTTTCTTGTTTCTCGTGGAGCAATTTCTCTAACTCATCAATGCGGTTTTGCTTGCCTTGGTTATGTTCCTTGAGGTTTGAGATTTCTCCTTCTAGGTCACTGATATTCTTTTGGAGTGAGTCTCGGTGGTTTTCGAGATCTGACTTTTCTTTCGCTAGTGCGGCTAGTGCTGCGTCTTTTTCGCTAATCAGCGTTTTCTGTTCAGCATGTAGCTTGCTTAGTTCACTATCTTTCTGACCGATTGTTTCTTGAGTAGCTTGAAGAGTTGACTCTAGTTCATCGATACGATTCTGTTTCCCTTGGTTGTGTTCCTTGAGGTTTGAGATTTCTCCTTCTAGGTCACTGATATTCTTTTGGAGTGAGTTTCGGTGGTTTTCGAGATCTGACTTTTCTTTCGCTAGTGCGGCAAGTGCTGCGTCTTTTTCGCTAATCAGCGTTTTCTGTTCCGCGTGTAGCTTGCTTAGCTCACCATCTTTCTGATTAATTGTATCTTGATTAGCTTGAAGAGTTGACTCCAATTCATCGATGCGATTCTGTTTCCCTTGGTTGTGTTCCTTGAGATTTGCAATTTCAGCACTGAGTTGCGCTGCATGGCTCTCTAGCCCTTTGCGCTGATTCTCGATGTCACCTTTTTCCTTACGGAGTTTTTCGTATGCGTTATCTTTTTCGTGAGTTACTGCATCAAACTGAGCGTTCAGCTTTGTGAGTTTCTGTTCTCTAGAGGTAAGTTTTTCTTCTATACTGTGGAGCTTACCTTCTAGTTCATCAATTCGGTTTTGCTTACCGTGGTTATGCTCAGTTAGATGCTTAATTTCATTTTCCTGCTTTTTTGCATGAGCCTCTAGCTCTTGCTGTTTGTTTTTCAGTGTTCTATTGTCATCACCGAGGGAACCTATCACTTGGTTTTTCTCTCTAAGCATTCCTTCCATTTGTTGCTTCATTTTAGAAACATCATTGGTCTTCGCGATGAGATTAGCTTGGGCAGAATTTAGCAAGGATGAGTGATTGTCATTATTTGCCTTGAGTGTTTCGACCTGCTTCTCAAGCTGCTCAATGGTGGATGAGTCGCTGTCTTTACTCTCTAAGCTGAGAATATGGGTCTTGTGGTTATTACATTCTTGCTCTCTTTCTTCTAGTGCCTTTTGCAGGCTAGATGCGTTAGATTTTTCTTCTCCAAGTTTCTGCTGGAGTTTAGCGAGGGCATTATCTTTTTCAGAAACTTGTCCCTGGAAGAGTGCTAATTTTTTACTGAGATCTTGAAGCTGACTGGTGTCTTCTACCTTAGCAAAGAGCGTCTGAACTTGGTGCTTCTCTTTGCTGAGAGCTTTTTGGATGTCATAGAGTTCTGAATTACTAGTTTGCAGCTTTGCTTCTAGTTCTTTGATTGCCTTATCCTTCTGGCTGTTCGCATGATGAGCTTCTTGTAGCTGCTTATTTCTGTCTTTGATTTCATTTTCTAGAGCTTCTAAGCGAGAGTTCAGCTGATCAACCTGAGACGTGTCTCCGAGTTGCGCTTTGAGTTGCTCTAGATTTTCGTCTTTACCTACGATGGTCTGTTCTAGTTTCTGAAGTTGGTTCTGAATTTCTTTTAAGGCATCACTTTTATGAGTGAGTTCTTTTTTAAGGTTTGCGATTTCTTCTTCTTTAAGTGAACCGTTTTTGTCTAGTTCTTCAATGCGAGCAGCTTGATCATTAAATGATTTTTCTACTGACTCATGTTTTTGTTGAAGCTTGGAAAGTTTCTCATCTCTCTCAGTCAGAGCTTTTTCATATTCCTCAACTTTGGCAGTAAGCGCGTCTAGTTCTTTTGTGTCCTCTGCTTGGGCAACTAATGCAGTAAGCTTTTGGTTTTTACTGTTCAGATCTACCTTTAGTTGATCCAATGTGTGTTTAGTTTGGTCTAGTTCATTGGCAAGTTTCTTGCACTCTTGGTCTTTTTCCAGTAGTTGAGTTTCATTCATGAAGACTCTCCCTTTAAGGTCTTCTGCTGTATCAGCAACTTGTGCTTTTGAACGTAGGGTCGTGATTTCTTTAGTATTTTCTAATAACTTGTTCTCTAGCTTACCTACCTCATCATCCTTTGTTTTTAAATTTAAGGTTAAAGCTTGGTATTCTTTTTCTTTCTCCGCGAAACTTGCTGATAGGGCTTTAAACTTCTGCTCTATTTCCTCATCACTACTTTCCCTGATGTGCTTGAGTTCATTAATGTCATTATTTTTACGGTGGATTACCTTTTCTAGCTTAGAGATTTTTTCCTCTTTTTTCTCTAACTGTTTAGTCAGTTTAGTTACATTGGAAAGCTCGGCATCTATGAGACCTTGCAGATCTTGCTGCTTTTTCAAAGCCTCTACTTCTGATTTGTTTATTTCTGATTTATCTACGTCAGAACTTTTGAGCTGAGTGAGCTCGGTATCACTCATTCGCTTGATTTTTTGAAAATCATTTTCTAATGCTAGAAGCTTTTTGTTAGATTCTTTGAGCTCTGTTAGATTTTTTTCGCGGTCTGCCTCTTGTTTAGATATAATTTTTTTTGCCTTATCTGCTTCTTCTTGCCAACGACCACGCACTGTCTGCCAGTATGTTTCTTTCTTATCAAACGCTTCCCTATAGCGGTCCGCAATTCTCCTGTGGATATTGCTTTCATGTGTGAGCTCTTTCGCCAAACGCTGATTACTATGAAGAGATTTCACGACAGATTTATTATTCTTGCTAGCAGATAGGCGCTCAAGCCACTGCCCCAGCATGTAGAATAAAACAGCCACTATTCCTGCAGTGCCGATGAAAAATGCGATGTATAAAGTCTCGTTCAATGTGTTCATTGTAAAGTTTGTTTGGAGGAAGGGGTTAAATATTTGGGGGAAATAGGTATTGCTATTCGTTGTATAGCTAGCTGTTAGATTTTGATTAGTCCGCTAGTTAGCTATTCAAATTGGGGATGTTTACTTTGCTTCTTCTTTCTTGTTTTCTTTCGCTTTCGCCTCTTTATTTTTCTCTTTTTTGGCGAGTAGTTGGTAGTCTGCATTAAACTTCTTAGAGGTGTTCAAGTCAGCAATGATGTGTTTCTTGATATTATAAATTTCTTCTTCAATCATGTAGGTAGAGGGACGCATCATTCGGCTGATAATCCAGCCCAGAATGAAGAACACAAAACCGACTAGGATGATTCCAAATAGCCAATTCTGTTGAAAATACTTGTTTACGTCGTTGTATGTAAAAAATGCGATCATCATATTAATTTGTTCTAACTTTTATTTCTACTCTGCGACTTTCCGCTTTAGTTCTGCCATTTGCTTCTGAGCCAAAAAATTCTACCTGAATTCTTTTTGCATCTACTCCTTTTACTACGAGTTTAGACATTACAGCTCTCGCCCTCTTGAGGCTGAGCCTCTTGTTCTGCTCAAGTGAACCGGTTTTGTCGGCATAGCCACCTATGACTATCTTTGACGTTTTATCCGTGCTAGATTTTATTTTTTGAGAAATTTCCACTAGCTGCGGATCATAGCGAGGATCCACAGTGTACTTTCCACTACCGAAATAAATCTTGTATTCATCTAGCTGCTCAGCAAGCGTTTCTGGCTTAGCTGGCTCAGGCTCTACTAGGTTAATTCTCTTCCTGGGCGCTTCTTTATAGACCAATCTTCTCGTTATATTCTTATCCTGAAATGCCTGCTTCACTTCATCAACATAGTCCGAGTCGTACGAAACACCGCTCAGACTCGTAAGCTTATTATTACTGTAAACAATCTCACCCTCTGCGACTTTACTCATGTATTTGGCGATGAGAGATTCTGCATGTATATCGTGCCAAGCTATGTCTAGGCATCGAGCATGGGTTTCGAGTTTATTATCTGTGCTGAAATTACTAGTAACCTCTCTTCCTGCATTTGATCCAAGCATCGCCAGCTCAGCCTTATCTTTCACACAGCCTGTAAGAGTGATTTTTTCTTTCAAGGCATCCTTTCTAATCGAGACATACGGATAAAAGACAAGGTCGTTTTCTACGTCAAAATCAACACTGACTAAATTCTGGATACTAGATGATAGTGCGTTATATTTTTCTAGGGTTCCTGTCGTTCCACTAAATTTCAAAAACCCTTTTTTCTGCCCATTGCTTGTCTTGATTGCATCTTGAAAATCAATGCGTAGATCGTCACTAGAGTTAATAATTATGAGACGAATATCCCTAAGCACACGCTTAAGGTATTTTGAGTTTGCTACATTTACGTTATCAATCTCAATCGCTGATGTAACTGTTGCTTGTTTCTTTGCTTCCGTAAAAAATTTCACCAGCTCTGTTCCTGCAAACTTGTTCGTTTGCTTCCCTTTGAGCACAAGCTTTTGGGTTTTCGCATCCCACAGAATAGAAAAACTCGCAGGTTCTTTATCGGTCATCAGGTCTGGCGTCTCACCCGGTGGTGGTGGTCTTGGGTTTGGAATTTCTACCACTACACCATCTGGGGTTTTAGGCTTATTCTCTGCCAACTTAGAATCTAAACTCACTAGATCAACCTCACAATCAACAGCATATATACCTAGTATTGGCTCAATTTTATCAATGATTTCTTTTTCCACCTGCGCTTGATTCAGCACAAATTCCTCGTTCTCTAGACTAACAGCCACATGCTTAGCATGAAAATGATCTACTTTCAAACTAGCCACTGAGTATTTTCCCGTGCTCTCAATTTTATCTTTTGCTCTATCTGTGAGATTTCCTTCCATGAATTCTCGCATCATTGGAGCTATACATATAGCTCCAAATGCTACAATTGCTGCAAATGATAGGAGGAGAGAAAGGAACTTCATGGCTAAAAAGTTAAAAAGTATTGAACGTAATTTAAAGGGGGATGTCTTAGTGTTGCGATTATTTTTGTAAAATGAAGCGTTAGTTTGGCAAAATTAAAGGTTAATGCAATAGTTATTTCAACAAAAATGCAAAAACTCTGTCTATTATGCCCTCAAACAGGATTATTTCAAAAAATAGTAGCCATGTGCAATGAGTTCCTTCTCCAAGAAACTAGCACCTTAAAACCACTGAAACCTCTATATTGTTGGCGGTTTGCTCATTATCTCATCTAATTGAGCTTTGGCCTCAAGATACTTAATCTTAAAGTTATTCAACGCTGCAGTAATCGTTCTACTAACTGCAATAGATTCTCTCTTACTCTGTTTCTCCTTAGCTCGGCTAATATCCTCTAAATAACCTGCAATTTCTGTCAAATGAGCAGTAAGTTTCCGATCCTCCGCACTTATAAAAGGTTCTAGTTCTTCTATGACTTCTTCTATTTCCTTCGCTATTTTTACCAGTGAGCCACCATTAATACCATCTTCTTGTTTCTCATTCAGACTGGATGTTTTTTCCAGAAGTCTGGAAAGCTCATCTGCCACAAAATAACTATCTAAGTTTTTGGAACGACCTACATCACCTCTTAGTAAGATCATTTTAGCCGATAAATGATTCGGGTTTTTGATGAGTATAGATTCTAGTTTAGCCCTGATCTTTTTATTCACAGCAAATGGACCTACTGATTTACTACCAATCATTTGCTGAATTCTCGCAAACTCTTCAGAAGCTTCATTTATGTCAGCATTATTACTCTCTGAGAGTAGATCAATAGCTTCGTCTAGATTCATAACGATAATGACTTCATTTCTGACGAAAAAATCTTCTTCTTCCAATGCCACTAACTGCTTTAGGTCTGGTTCAGCGTTAAACGGAATGAGTAGCCGCTGATCATTAGCTTCACTTTTTCTTAGGAGTTTAAGCTGTTGCCAAAACCTCGAGTTCCGTTTGATTGTTTTTCCTGATAGCTGACCCATTACTACTATTCCGTCTCTAATTGGAATATTAACTTTTGAGGCATGAAGCTGAAGGCACAAAGGTAGAGAAACGTTATTTTTGCTTTTATCGCTTAAAATCCCCTCTGTGGTCACCTCTACCTTAACAGACTCGTATTCTCCAAATTCTGACTTCATCATAGGATCCAACTTAGACTTAAAGCTATCTACTTCTTCAGGTTTTTTCCACGGCTTCAGTTCTAGAATCAGTTTTGACTCAAGTTTCACGCGTGGAGAGATTTTAGTAAACATCGTTACCATTTTCTCAATCCGAATTGGCTTATCATCTACCATTTTCACAAGAAACAATGGCGTCTTGATGGCACTGCTCTGCTTTGTCCACTTTGTAAATTGAAGCTGTTGCTGACTTTGGTCAGAATCTGTTAGATTAGGTTCATCCTCATTTTCTAAAGAGGAATCAGGCATGTCAGCATCACCGTTTGAAGTGTCTGGTTGCTCTGGACTCAAGTGATTATCAGAATCGGGATCAGGTCTTTTCTGCTCAGTGCTCTTATTAACATAAGGAGCCACCACTCCATCCCAACGGTTATGATTTTCCCTATGAGATGCGGCTATTGGGCTATCATTATTTAAACCAACAAGCACATCTTTAAGGTAAACTTCAAGTACTCGCGCCTCACTAAGTCTATCTGTTTTTGAGAGTGTTTCTACATTCCGGCGTACATTCTGTAATGCTTTTAATCTTTCCTGCCCATCTGATACCGGTAGCTTTCCTCCTCCAGCTAAATTCTTACTTAGCTCAGCTGCGGTCGTGTTTTCCCGATCTAGCCTCATTGCCAGCATCAATATTTGAGCCGTTAGCCTATGTTCATTGGCGCTTCCATCATGAGCGCGTTTAGCTAGTGTTGTAAGGTTTGTCGATAACCTCTTCCGCATTCCTTTATCCAAAGGTAGCTTATCAACATGAAACATGATTTTATTAGCCTGAGGCGCAATGTAAATCTCCTCAGCATAAATAGCATCATGGCTAACCATTGAGAGAGTGACGGCTAAAAGAGTATGTTTCATAGTATTATTTTTGTATTACGTTGATTCCTACGTGAACCTTACCAGTATGTTACACAGAAGTTGTAATGACATCAAGATCGATGCTTTCGTTTTTCAAACTTTCTAGTATATTTCCACTATGAATCCAGAGATGCCAAGCTACACGACTCATGAGGACGTTATGTTTTTTGATACAGACATAGGCGGCGTGGTGCACAATCTTGCCTACCTAAGAATGATAGAAACATGTCGAACCAAGCTTGCGACTGAAGAGCTAGGAATGGATCTAAAAAATATGGCTAATACTGGACTATACCCAGTAGTCTTAAGAACAGAAGTTGATTACCGTTCGCCGGCTACTCTCGGTCATAAACTAACTATCAAAGGTAAACTCGAATCCGTGGAAAGGGTGAAATTCTGGTGTAGCTTCGAAATTTATGCCGAAGGAATAGAGAAATGTCTCATCACTTGTAGGCAATCACTCGCCATGGTGCAAATGTCAGCCGGAGAGAATAACGAGAACAAACAAGCCAGACCCCAACGCCTACCAAAGGAATGGCGAGAACGCTGGGGATAAATTAGCAGTGATTGGTTATTTTTCTAGAGTGAACTGTAAATTTTCTTACCTAATTTAACTGCTGCATCTCGGCATTCATCACTATCGTCGCTTATATCACAACTGATGGATAAGGTTTTATCGCCATCAAGAATGATAAGTATTCTTCCAGATTTTTCCCACTTCGCAGAATCACCTAGCCCACTCACAGCTTCATATTCTAGCTTAGCAGCAGCTCCAGCCACGCCAGACATTACAGAGTTCGCTGCTTTTTTTTCTGTCTCACTTGGCGTCACTCCAGCTTCTTTATCTCGTCTAGCTTTCACCTCAGCCATAGCCTTGCGAGCCTTTTCCATTTCCTCTGGAGTGATCTCCTTATACTGGTGATTAAAGGCGGATAAAGCATCTGGCATTCCATATAGTTTTATCTCTACCGGCACACTGAGCCTAACCATATTATTCTTCTTTTTCTTCATCTCAGAACCTCCTACTTTAATCACTTCTATCCTATCAGATGGCCACCTATAGGTGACATTCCCATATGATTTATGATCCAGAGATTTTGTCTTTATCTCTTCTTTCACTTCTAATAATGTCTTCACCTGTTCAACGGTAAGCACAGATTTTAAATCAGTTCCTAGATCATTAAATTTAGATACAACTGAACCTGCCTCCACTGTATTTTCGGATACACTCTCAGAGTTTTCTTTTTCGCCTCCACAGGATATAAGTGATAACGATACTAATGGAATGACAACGATACTTGGTAATAATTTTGAGATTTTCATTTTATCTTTATTGGATGATTGAACTACATAACTTATATTTATTATGACACTCACTACACTATCATAAATATGAACTTCCTCACGTATTATTTTAGATCACTTGAAAAATTTAAATTAAGCTACCTTATTTTTTAAAAAATGTTTGCTATCACAGATGAAATATGCAGAATCCGCACTCTTATGGCTAATGCAACAAATGTTCTCGCAAGTGGAATCGAAATCGTAGGAACTATCAAGTTTTCCAACGACATGATCATAGATGGTAAAATCGAAGGTGAAATCAATTCTGACGGTGGGCACGTCACAATTGGAGAAAATGCTAACATTAAAGGCGACATCGTTGCTGGTGAAGTTAAGCTTTTCGGAAACGTGCAAGGCACTATCACATCAGACAGATGCGAGCTCAAGCCCAACAGCAAGCTAGACGGAGATATCAAAACCAAAATGCTCAGCATGGACGAAGGTGCTTCACTTTCTGGACGTACCGAGATTGGTGGCTAGATTTTCTAAATTATAACAAAACTTTCACTACGCAATCAGCACCTAGCTGATTGCGTTTTTTATTATCATACAGATGCCTTCTAACTTTTAGATTTTATCTTCCTTGCAAATGCATGAAATGGTTTCTCTATTTTATAATAGAATACCCAAGCTGCGAAAAATGACACTACTCCCGCTATGAGTACACGTATCAGTTGGAAATACCATTCCTCCGGGAAAAACCTCAGATGAAACATAGCGGCACCTCCGAAGGTAATATGAATCAGGAAAAACGAGTAAGCAAATTTCCCAAAATAAGGAATAAACCTAAACGGTAAATTAGGCATTAAAATAAGAAATACTACCGTGCCCATAGATGTCAGAGCCCAAGTCATAGAAACTCCACGAGCACAGCTGAAAAATGCTAAGGCTAATAATAAGACTAAAACCCAGGGGCGAATATTTTTCATGTAATGAAGATACACCAGCATTCCCATTCCAAAAACAACCCCATAACTAAGTAACGTATCCCCTGTCCATGCGAAATCACTAGGCAACGTATCCCCTCTTCCTACGAAATAACTAGTAACCGTAAACACAATAATAGGCAGTAATCTGATCCACTCATTCTTATGATTCAACAATGGGTATATGAATAATATAGCGATGATAAACTGAGCCTCTATAGCCAAAGTCCAAAAGACAGGGACTAACCAATCTTCCTTATATAATTCCGCCGTCCAGGTGAAATTAGTCACTAGCTGAAACCATGTGATTTGATCAAATTTATAACTATAACCCATCCAGCTCCCATTTGTATATAAGAACAGCTCTAGTAACGCGATGATAGCAAATGCTGGATACAAACGGAAAAACCGACTAAGCAAAAAACTTTTCCAATCTTTCAGTCTATAGCCAGACCACTTCATCGCTAACGGAGAAATGAATCCAGAAATACAGAAGAACACATACACACCCAGATAACCGTATGAAAATAAGCTTGATACAGGATCATCTCCCTCCCAATTAAAGTGATACAACATCACAAAATAGGCTGCTACCACTCTCAAAAAATCTAAATTAGGTAAGTATTTTTTATCCATCAACGTAGGTTCATCATTAAATAAACAGACTCACTAAAAAAGCATAATCTCCCTAATTAATTTCCCGCAGTGATTTAAAGTACTTATCAAAGGCATCAGGAAAGAGCTCCTTGAGTTTCACTCCCCAATCTGCGTTCTTTAGCTTCAGTATCTTACCTTCTGAATCTGTGATTCGCTCCAACCTCATCTCACTCGGGACCCTCGGCTCCCATGGTCTATCCCAAGAGAAATAAGCAGTATGCCCATTCCGTTTGAGCATCATCGTCTCACCATTTTTGTTTGCAAATGCAGTCGCCACCAGAACCGTGTGAGCAGCATCTTTACTTAATAAATTAGCACCCGTCATCGTCTTTATCGTCTCTTCTGAGACACCTAAATAGGAACAGATACTAGGCATCACATCTAAATGACTCGCCAACTTCTTAGCTGGTGCTTCACCCATCGATGCTGGCCACTTAATGAGAATAGGAACCTTCGTTTGCTCAGGCATCAAGCTCGTGCAATGGCACCAGCCTCCCTGTTCCTGAAACTCCTCACCATGATCGCCAGTGACCACAATGATACTATTCTCATACTTGCCTTCTTTTTTCAGAAATTCACAAAATTCCATTAACTGGAAATCCACCCATGAAACCGCATTTAAATAACGATTATGATATAGCTCCACTTCCCCTTTAGTTGGAAATAATGGGAACGAAATATCACCCTTATAATTTTCATATGGCACCTTAAAGTTCTTATCCCAATAATAATTATAATGAGGCGAGTCTAATGCCATGTAATAAAAATTTCCGCCTTCTGCTGACTGACTCCCTACGGATTCTCGCAATCTGTTAAACACTATTTTTTCACGCCCGGGAATGCCATACTCAGTAAGCTCATTGCCATCCACCGAATGCTCTAACACATCCCACAATAAATTTTCTGTGCCAAAGTTCAACAATCCAAAATCCTTGTACCCCAGATCACACACAGCACGGATCTCAAAACGATAACCCATTCCTTTTAATTCATTAAGCACTGGCGCTCCGGCATAATTCTCTCTATCAGGGATAGCCTCCAGATCCTGCATCCAAAACAATGAAGGCTTACTATAAAACATACTATACCATGAAAGATGCGTTGCATTAGAGCCAGACCAAGTAGCCTCAATCTGCTGGCAATCATTCTTAAATTCCATCAGAAACGGAGTCGTCTTAGCGCTCATGCTATCATGACGCATGCTCTCTACCATGAAGACATAAATGTCCGGTAGTTCGTCCTTTGGCTGTACTGTCACCCCATGTGACTGGAATTGGTAGTCATGAAATTCTACTGCAAAATCCGCTAAGCCTAGCTTCGGTGAGACCAGCCCTTGATTCAGCATAAATAATTTATACTCCTGCTGCCACGAAGTGAGATCCTTCCAGCTCTTTCCAATAGCCTGCTCGCCAACACTTAAAATATAGAAACCTGCACCTAACACCAAGCCTCCAAGAAGCGTTGCTTTAAACTTTAGTTTCTTAGAAATTAGCCACAGCGCATAAGCAAAACCAATCGAAAAGAGATATGCTCCTAATAACAGCCATATCACAAATGACCCGCTAATATGGTGAAATCCACCACCCTGAAGCTCCTTCACTACATCGATCTTACCAGTAGCGGTAAGACTATTCACTAGCTCCAGCATACTACGTCCATAGAGCTGATTCAGCCAAGTATCACTCATCACTACAATCGGGATCAACGCCAACAGCCCCCATACCAGCCAGCGAGACTTCACAGGCATCGCCCTCATGCTCAGCTCTGCAATGAAAAACAAACAGACCGAAAGGAACGCTGAAAAACACAAACGCCCTATAATCACGCTGATCAATTCACTAGTAGAAATGTCTAATTTCAATGCCGCCATCACATTATTCGACCACAAGGCAAAAAGGAAAAACAAAAAGAAAAACACATTATATGAACAGCTCTTCCGTAACCACTTCAGCATAGAACCAGAGGATTCAAGTGGCTTTCTTTTAGTCCGTTTCATAAAAGCATAAACCAACCCACCTAACAACATAAGCCCCGTGCCGATGTAATAAACAACTTGGTTCACAAATCCCAGAGAAGATATCACAGAAAACACAAACCAACCAACTGCAAGCATCTTCAATGAACCAGAAACCTCACCCCTAAACCATTTACAAAGTCTCCACCAATAACCACCTATCATCCCTCCCACCAAAAAGAGAAAAGTGAAAATAATCAGATTAAAACCGAACTGACCATTGCCTAATCTCATTGGCATATGAGGTATAAGCTCCCACCCCTGAGTAAACGGAGACAATGCCAACAGCACCCCCCCTAACCAAGCTAGAAAATGTGCCAGCCAGCTTTTTTTCGAATTTTCTGTTAGAGTCGGCATCAAATTTTCTGCTATTAATAGCTTAAGAGTTTGCTGTTATTAGAATCTGCAGAGGATTGAGAGAAAACAAGATACTTCCGCGCGACAAAATTCACCAACGCAGAAGAAACCGCAAACGAGAGAGCCGCCACATCCTTATGAAGTCCCTCATCAATAAACCAATCCTTCGCAAAATTTCCTGCATAAAAACTTACCCCTGAGACAAACACAAAGATGATGAATTCCATCGTCCAGTGACGCCCACTTGCAGTAAACACAAACATCCGGTTCGTGACATACGCTACTACACTACCCAGTAGAAATGCTACAAACATCACACGAGCCAAATGACTTTTTAAAGTCTCCTTAGGTAAGTCATCAGCAACATATCCGCCAAACACTCTACTAAGAAAAAAATAAACCCCAAGTAACACCGCAGTAGCCAAAAAACCAAATACCACATACTTAAAAAACTGTGCCCACAGCGGCGGGTTCTCCCGCACCTTCAAATCTGAAATTATATCTGATAGACTTAGTGGGATTTTTCCAAACACAGGCACACTTATCGCAGACTTATACTGACGGCTTGTCTCCATCATAGCCTTCGCTGCCTCAGCAGAGCTCTCACTCGTATTTTCATAAGGATCATTCATCACAAATCAATCATCTCGGACGACCATTCATCCCCTATTTACTAAGTGCCACAATGTCAACCTTATACCCTTATCTAAAAGCATCAGCCAAGCCCTGCAAATCCTCAGGGCCAGCGCTCTCCGCAGCTGCAATCGCCTGCTTCTGAAGCTCAACTATTTCTCTAATTCCCGCTTCTGATAAATCTAACATCGCATTCATTTCCTCGCGGCTAAACGTAGCCTCCTCTCCCGCTCCCTGGATCTCCACGAACTCCAGATCCTCAGTCATCACCACATTAAAATCCACAGAAGCATCCTTGTCCTCTGGATAATTAAGATCCAAAACAGGCGTTTTTTCATAAACACCAGCACTCACCGCAGAGATAAGTTTTTTCATTGGAGACTCCTTTATTTTCCCCTTCGCCACCAGCTTATTTAGAGCAATAGCCACCGCCACTGCACCACCAGTGATCGATGCCGTACGCGTCCCACCATCAGCCTGCAGCACATCACAATCAATCCATAACGTCCTATGCCCCAGCATTTTCAAATCCACCACCGCACGCAATGACCTCCCGATAAGCCGTTGAATCTCAGACGACCTACCATCCAGCTTACCCTGAGAAATATCCCTACGCTTACGGTCTAAAGTCGAATACGGAAGCATAGAATACTCCGCAGTCAGCCAGCCACCCTTCACCTTCTGATACTTCATCCACCCCGGGATATTCTCCTCCACCGTGCAAGCACAGATCACCCGCGTATCCCCAAAACTCACCAGCACAGAACCCGTAGCATGGGGTGCCACATTTGGCGTAAACGTGATCGGGCGTAACTCATTTATCTCTCTCTTATCTGGTCTAGTCATCATTATTTTTTTCTTAGATCTCTTCATCTTAAAACTTACCTCCGCTCCAACATCACCCCAGCCTCAATGTGATGAGTATAAGGAAACTGATCAAACATCGCTAGCCGCGTGATCTTATGCGTCTTCGTCAGCGTCTGCAAGTTCTCACACAGCGTCTCTGGATTACAAGAAATGTAAAGAATCCTCTCGTATTCCTGCACCATCGCCACCGATTCCTCATCCATTCCAGCCCTCGGCGGATCCACAAACACCGTCCGGAAATCATAATCACTCAGCACAATATCCTGTTGTTTCAGCCTCTTAAATTCACGCTCGCCACGCATCGCCTCCGTGAACTCCTCCGCAGACAACCGCGCAATCTTCACATTCTTAGACCCCCTTTCCAAGTTAGCCTCTATATTATACTGCGCTGCCTCCACCGATGGCTTAGCCAGCTCAGTCGCCAGCACCTGTCTAAAATTCTGCGCCAGAGCCAACGAGAAGTTTCCATTCCCACAATACAACTCTAACAAATCTCCCCCCTCAGAACCACAATCCCGCGTACACTCCACCGCCCACTCCAGCATCTTCTCCGCCACCCTACCATTAGGCTGGGTAAAACTATTCTCCACCTGCTTATACACAAACTCATCCCCATGCACCCGCAATCTCTCGATCACAAACTCCCGCCCCAAAACAATCTTCTGCTTCCGCGCACGCCCTATCAGATCCACCTCAAATCCACTCTCTAACAACTCATCCCGCAGCCCCTCAGCCTCAGCTCTCCATTCATCATCCAGCTGACGATGATACAACAAACTCACCAACATCTCCCCACTCAAAGTCGATAAAAAATCCACCTGAAAAATCTTCTTCCGCAGCACCCCATTCTCACGGATCTTCCCTATCAACACCGGCATCAACGCATTAATCCCCGCACTCGCCGCCGGAAACGCATCCACCCGCACCCGTTCCTTCGTCTCCTGATCAAACATGATATAATACAAATCATCCCCCTCATGCCAAACCCGGAACTCAGCCCGCATCCGATAATTCACCGGCTCAGATCTATACACCTCCAACTCCGGAAGCTCCCCAAACTCACCAAAAAGCCCCATAAGCCTCTCCTTTTTTTCATCCAGCTGTCTTTGATAATCCATATTCACTCCATTCATCTAATCCTCTAAATAAACTCATTCATCACCTATCTCGTAGAATCAACTCCGCATCATCATCATCAATCTCATAGAGCCTGATGTACTCGGTCTCAATCTCTAATTTTGCATGACGCAAAGCAGAATTAAGCATCATAAAATACTTACGTTCAACCTCTTTCTTAAGTAACATAATAATCCGAGGCTTTTTATTCTCCTGCATCGCATACCACAACGACTGGCCTATAGACTCCTTCCAATTCGATGCCCACTCCACCTCTATAGCATGCTCATCTGTCAGAATATCCATTCTCCCTCCCTCAACCTGCACCTCAGACTTACCCCCAAGCTGTTCTGTTAGCTTCTCAATAAAATAAGCCTCATTTTTCTTACTAACCGTAATTTTCTTCTCATCCAGCCAAGTCGTCTTCAGCTTCACCACCGCAAACAAAGCCCCAACTAATACCAAAAAACTAACTAATTTAAATTTCCAACTCATTATCTCTAAAATAACCAAGTAACCCAATAACCAATCACCTATGAACCCTCTTAAACAACCGATGCAACTTCGGGATAAAATCCTCATCCGTAGCCGTCTCCATGCTCGCTATTTTGTACTGATTAAACGTCTTCTGCAAGCCCTCCAGCCTTCGCCGGTTCAGCTTAGAATACCCCATCCTCACATTCGCATTATTCGTATTCACCATCGTCTGATAGCCCGTCTCCGGATCTGTTAGATTCACTTTTCCCAACATCGGAAGCTCCTCCTCCACCGGATCATAGATACGCATCGCTATCGTTTCGTGCTGCTTGCCTAGAGCTCCCAGCTTCTTCGAGAAATCATGATCCATGAAATCCGAAAGCAGAAATACCAATGACTTCCGCTTCAGCGTCTTATTAATAAAATCACACGCATTAGCAATGCTCGTCCCCTTCCCCTCTGGCACAAATCCTAAAATCTCACGGATAATCCGCAACACATGCTTCGTCCCCTTCGCTGGCGAAAGATACAACTCCGTACTATCTGAAAACAAAAGTAGCCCCACCTTATCACCATTATATTTAGCGCAAAACGCCAACACCGCAGCGATCCTAGCCGCCTTCTGTTTCTTACTCAGCCGCCCACTCGCATACTTGTTAGAGCCACTCACATCCACAGCCAGCAGCACACTCAGTTCCCGTTCCTCGCGAAACGTCCGGATATGCGGAGTATGCATCCTAGCCGTCACCTTCCAGTCTATAAACCTCGTTTCATCCCCATGCTGATACTCCCGGTAATCCTCAAAATCCAACCCCTGCCCCTTAAAAGAAGTATGGTATTCCCCAGAAAAACTCTCCCGAGAAAGCCGCTTCGCCTTAATCTCCAGATCCCGCACCTCCCCCATCAGTTCCTCTCTGTCCAGATCACTCATCTAACAACTCCCTCCTCTATCCGCGCAAGCGCGTGGAAGTAAATAGCGAGCACCCAACCCAAGTTCCGTTCCATCAACCCGGTTCCGTGTAATTCCGTGCCTTCCGTGGTCCAGCGCCGCAGGCATCAACCCAAGCACCCAACCCAAGAAACATTCGTGAATATTCGTGCCCATTCGTGGTAAGCCCCGCAGGGCACAACCCAAGCTGTAAAACCCCACCGTCATCACTTCAAAATCCCATTTAACCTCTCCGCAATCTCCCCAAACGCCCCACTAGTCACACTCTCACCCGCATCCATCAGAGCCACCGGAGTTCCTCTATCCGCACACTCACGTGTATGCACATCTATCGGCACCTGCCCTAGCAGTGGCACTTTAAGCCTCTCAGCCTCACGCACACCACCACCATCACCAAAGATAGGATAGCGCTCGCCATGCGCACACTCAAACCAACTCATATTCTCCACCACCCCCAAAATATCCACATTCACCTTCGCAAACATCGTAGCCGCCTTCCGCGCATCGATCAGCGCCACCTCCTGCGGAGTAGTCACTATCACCGCACCATCCAGCGCCAGTGTCTGCACGATAGTCAGCTGAATATCACCCGTTCCCGGAGGCAAATCCAAGATCAGATAATCCAACTCACCCCACTCCACCTGCCTCAGAAACTGCTGCGTATAACGCGTAGCCAGAGGACCCCGCACGATCACTGGCGAGCTATCATTCACCAGAAAACTCATCGACATCAGCTTCACCCCATGCGCCTGGATCGGGATAATTTCATCCTTCTCATTCGCCATTGGTTGCTGATCCGTGCCAAACATCTGCGCAGTAGAAGGACCATACAGATCACAATCACACAGCCCCACCTTATACCCCGCCTTAGCCAGAGCCACTGCCAGATTACTAGAAACCGTAGATTTTCCCACGCCACCCTTACCAGAGCCAACCGCTATCACCTTCTTCACGCCAGGAATAGCAGACTTACCACCACCCCCAGCATCACCACCACCCTGCACCCCCGCATCCGGATTCTTCACATCGATATTCACCCGCGTCACCCCTATGCCCTCCACCTTATTCAGCGCATCCTGCGCATCCTTAAAAATCTGCTCAGGCACCTTCGCATCCTTAGTCTGCATCGAGATAGTCACCTCCACATCCGCACCAACCAGTTTAATCTCCTTCACCAGCCCAAACGCCACAATATCCCGCGAGAACCCAGGATACTTCACCTGCGTCAGCGCCTCTCTTATACTCTCTTCAGTTATCATTACTCTTATTTATTATAAATTCATACTTAATCTAACAAAGCCGAATCATATCCTTCACAAACTGTTTCCACAAAAAAAACAGACCCTTAAAAGAATACTTAAAATGCCCATCCCCCGTCAGCTTGATCAGTCCGCTCTCTAAATTATAATCTATCTGCCTCCGCATATCCTGCTCCACATCCTCCTCCACCCCATCCGGACAAGGGATGCATAAATCATCATGGCACGCACCGTGCAGCGTGATGAAATAATGATGGCTCGCCAGCATCGCATCCACCGTCTGCACCCCACAGCCTATCTGATTATGCCACACATTTGGGCTCTCTTTCAGAGTAGGCGCAAATGGATAATTACTCGTGCGCCACATAAACCCATTCAGATCACGCGAGCTTATCGTCACAAACGAAAACGTAATCTTAGCCTGCTGACAAAAACACACAGCAGCCACACACCGCTCCTCCGGATGCCAGAAAAACTGATAGCTCTGGCTCGCCCCAGCCCAGTCCCAGCCACAATTCTTAGCATGCTCAAACCCCGCCTCCTCAAGTGCCGCGATCATCGCATCCGCATTCGGGAAATGATCCTCATTTGGCGGGAACCGATGTTGCAGCTTATTATTCAACGGCAGACGTAAACTGCGCACCCGCGTAAGAAGCTCCACCCAAGGCAACAAAAACCAAATCGCCATCCCAGCAAGACCCGCCAGCACACTCCCCGTCATAAAATAAACAGCCAGTCCAGTCGCCAATAAAAACACCAGCATCCCCAGCTTCCTAAGCACCTTCAACCGGCAAGACCTCAAGGCCACCCCGATAATCACCACTCCGATAACTGTTAGAAATTGCTGCATAAAATAAAGATAACCCACTATCCACCCAAACCCAAACAATGCAATAAAAACTCACAGTGTTCTCAACCAAGGATTCTACATTAGGAATAAAATGAGTAATTTGTCGCTGATCATGCGCAGATTCCAGCATCTCAACACGAGATGCTACGGAGTAAAAGTAAAAGGCTGGTTAACCGCCGTATTTCCATTTGCCCCGCCTTCTAAACCGCCATTCGTTGAAGAATGAAAAGAGAGTCTGCCGCTTAAGGTGACCCAATCCCCAGCACCTGCCGCATCACTAAACTCTACATTCAAGGTCGTAAGCGGGATAAACTGCGCCTGCTCACCACCGCTTATAAAATTCCCAGTGGCAGGTGCGCTATCAGTAAGAGTGAATGCAGTAAGAGCTCCCGAGCCGCCATCACTATCCGTCCAAGTTCCAGCACCCGCACCATCTGACACAAGAGTAACAGTGTCTCCCGATGCATTGCTAAAAGTGAATGTACTACCACTCGCAAGAAGATCAGCTGGAGGATTATAAATATGAGAATAATCTATCGCAGCATGTGAGAAAAAGAACTTAGGAACGGTAACATTTGGGATCGTTAAAACATGAGCCGCATCATCATTAATACTCAACGAATGCGCATATTTATTCCAAGTTTGGAGATCCAATGATGTATAAGAAATGTAGTTGTGCTGAGCCAATCTAGGATACTTAATTAATACCGAGTTCGTTGCGTAATCAAAATCAATCACAGGAGTAACTCCCTTCACATGAGGCAGACCGAGAGCCGGGTTATCAATATCAAAAGTAATATAATCTGGCCCAGAAATAGTCACACTATCCATCGTAATCGGAGTCAGTGGTCGCTCATTAGCATCAGTCGGAAATTGAACAGGATCAGTGAAGCTATCGATAATGTTTTGTCCTCCCGTAACCTTACCAAAGATAGAATGTTTATCATCAAGGGCACTAGCCGCTTCGAGAGTGATGAAAAACTGAGAGCCAGCAGTATTGGGCAGACTCGATTTCGCGCTAGAAAGAATATATCGTCCATCATGCCTCAGCGTGGGCTCATACTCATCTTGCACCACATAGCCAGGCCCTCCGCTACCAGTTCCCGTGCGGTCTCCGCCCTGGATAACAAAATCATGATCGAGGCGGTGAAAAATCTGACCATCATAATAAGGAGTATCTATCATCACCTTACCACTAGTAGGACTGATCCAAGGCCTCCTCCCAGTCGCCAGCCCAATAAAATTAGCCGTTTGCCGAGGTGCCTTCACATGTTCGAGTGTGATCCGAATCGTCCCAAGAGAATTCGTACCCTGAGAAATAGCAACATCAGCATAAATCTGCGCGCTAAGCGGAACACTGAGAAAGGTAATAGGAGCTAGGATAGAAAATAACTTGGTCTTCAAATTCATGGTAAGATATTGGTTTTATTAAAAATAGTATTCATCATTCCTACCAAAGCAAAACACATTGTAAATAACCTTTCCAAGCTCCTCAACATCTTCTCAACATCACATTCGCATTGATCAAGCCAGCCACTATCATTAAGATTTCAACTTAGAAAACCAAAGAGCTTAAAAAATCTATCTAATAAAAAATGCCAAACCTACTCCAAAAAATCAAACACCTCTGCCTCACAAATACATACAAAAAACAAGTACAGGTAACGTTCGCTCACACCAACTACGAATCCGTTGATGAGTTTTATAACAATCAACCCGCACCTATAGAATCGCTTAAAGGTCATACTGATGAAACCTATGATCACGCGCTTGATCGCCTCACTGAAGAACTCTTAAAAATTGGCACAGTCACTGAAGGCGATGAAGCCTGGGCAGACTTCATCATGAGCCGCTATGATGCAAACTCCAATCCCATCGGAATCATCGCAGACTACACCTCTGCCGCATCCATTCTCGCCATCGCAACCGCTCAGCAAAAATTCCAAGTCCCCTACTCCGTCAAACTAGAAGGAGAGTCAGCAGAAATAGTCATCCTCCCAGACCACAAACTCATCACCCTCGCAGAAGATAAAGAAGCAAAAACCGAACTCACAAAATACGGGCTAGAACTTCATGAATAGATTCGCTATTCTTGATACTGTTCCATGAAAAAATCCACACTCATCTTCATCCGAATCATGCTACCCCTCGCATGTTTCATCATAAGCTATATCAATGGACACAGTGTGGGGAAATCCATCTGGCACATCTTCATCACAACAATACTCACCTGCTTCCTCACAGCTATGATACCTCTCGTCTTCTACCCAATCCTCTCCCTATACGGATTGCGCATAGAATCCAAAGACGAAGATCTGTTAGATTTCAATAAACCAGTCAACCGAGTCAACTTATCAATAAGCATCTTCTGCTTACTCTTACTCACCCTCATCATCGCTAGAATATTCTAGTTAATTTTTTTCCCTAACTACATGCCCACTCAACCACCATCAACACCAACGCCACCTGCCAAAAGAATCATTTTGAGTAAAATGCTGTTCACAGCCATTGCCCTCTCCTGCACCTTTTTCATTATCAGCTTATTGGTAAGATTACTTTTTAGCAGCCAAGTCATCTTCCTAGATAATGGTAAATATTTTATCCCTTTCATCAAAACCATCAGTCCTTCTATACTCACCTACAGCTTTATCTTTGGTTTCATCTTCGGCATCCCACTAGCCGCTGTGCGCCTCCTCTCAAAAAGCACCACAGATTTCGCCAGAAACCAAAAACTAGAAATCAAGAAATGATACACCATTCCAAAAAAGTAACGCCAAACCTACCAAATCCCAGTTAGCACTAAAAGAATCACCAAAAAAACAAGCGGAATCACACACCCTACAACACAGCAACCAAGCAACATCTCAACATATCCTCTCTTAGGTTTGCCGTCATAAATTTTTTCACTTACGTTAGGTGCTTCATAAGGATTTAGTTCTTCTTCACTCATACGCTTTTCTTACTCCTCTTCCTAGATTTTCCAAAAAGCACTCGCACTAACCAATGAGGTAGTGAACAAATCACTGCAATAGCCCAACCAAAAAGCAGGACAACACCATTGCCACCCACACCATCATACATCGGATCATCTGTTAGCATCATATTGTATGGCACTTCTATCAGCGCTCTATGAGCTATCATCAACGGCCACATCAGCAATACAGTCACCCATAAGCTCCTCTTAATATTTCTATAAATTAACCATTTACAACGATTAGCAAACAACGGAGTAACGATAAACCAAAACGGCACTAGTATGTAGACCAGAGCCGATGTGAAATAGAAAATGATTGTTTCAGAAGTTGTTGGCATACTAAATTTTTCCTACTCTATAAAGATATAGTGCCGTCGGCTCAAAATGAATCTTCACCCTACCCACAACCTGCGTATCTTGCACTGATTTAGTGGTAATAGTAAGGTCATCCAGCTTGTTCATATTACAGAAATCAAGCCACGATTCCCAGCTCTTCGGCTGCTTCGTAACTCTGTCTGTAAACTTCACCTCAGTGGCATGAGTCAGCTGCATTCCACGGTTCATTCTCACCACATCTATCTCCTGATATTCTCTCCCAGCTTTCCACCGAGCATAGTGTAAGTACTCATTGATCTGATGGAAACGTTGTGCAATGAGCGCCGTCTCTACCGCATGACCCAAGTGATTACTCTGCATCTCTAGTGAAGCAAAAAGTCCAGTTCGGATCGATGAATTAGTGAGGTAAACTTTAAACGTATGATCACGCTTAAACCGTTGTGCATTTTGATCAACGCGGTGCATTACTCTTATCAAAAATGAAGCTTCCAGATATTCCAAATAACGCTTAATCGTATTCTTACTCACCTGTGATGACTGGCTTAAGCCTTCTAGATTTAATTCATGCCCAGAATTAAATGCCAACATCGTGAATAGCCGGTTCAGGTCTCTCACATCATGAATCCCATACAGTGATGGTAAATCTCTGAGTAGCACCTTGTCTAAAATATCTGTCCTCATGTAACGATAAGCCTCATTTGCCCCTATCTCTGATAAGGCAATTTCTGGGTAACCGCCAAAATTAACATAATCTAACAGATGTTGGTTTAGCTCATCTATGTCCGTAGCGAAATAGCCATTCTCATCCTCCTCAATAAGCTCCTGCTTATTCTTAAAATGAAGATATTCTTTAAACAAAAGTGGTGGCAAAATAAAATCGGTGAATCTTCCTGCCCCGCTCTCTTTGCTCCCTCTACTAAGAGCCGCCTGCGCAGAACCCGTAGCAGTAAACCGACTCGCCCCACCTTCATCATGAATTGATTTCAAATGAAGCTCCCAATCATTCAAATACTGTATCTCATCAAAGAAAACAAAACACTTCTTACTCCTCCAGTCACAACCAGTGATTTCAAAATAATACTCTAACAATTGAACCAAACTCATGCCTACATAAAGAGGATTATCTATTTGTAGATAAAGAATCCGTGAAGCTTCCACCCCTTCATCATTTAACAAGCTATCTATCAGGTGATGAATCAACACCGTCTTCCCTACTCTCCTCGGTCCCAGTAAAATCACCTCACGATTTGGGCTCTCTCTCATCACCAGTTTCTTCACCTCTGGTAGAAATTGCCGTCTTTTGAGTTCACTGTACTTACCAGAAAGCTCAGAAAATTCACCCCACCAAGGATTTTCCTGACTCATCGCTCTCTTAATGTCCTCTGCTGCAATGCTTATCATATTAAGATCAAAGCATTGATCTTAATTAGTGTCAAACCATTTAAGATCAATGCTCTGATCTTATCGTTACACATGACAATTAAGATCAACCCTCTGATCTTATTTGAACAAACGCTCAAATGATTCTCTCTTCTACCTCTCCATCTTCTCAATCCAGATCGAGAGAATAGCTACATCTGCAGGGGTAATTCCAGAGATTCTCCCTGCCTGACCTATAGTCACTGGCTTGATCTTCTCCAATAGCTGTCTCGCCTCATTTTTTAATCCATTAACTTCTTTATAATTAATGGTTTGTGGTATTTTTTTGTTATCCATTTTAGACACCCGCTCTACCTGTCTCTGCTGGCGCTCCAGATGTCCTGCGTATTTAAAATCTGTCTCTAGGATAGGCCATAACTCAGCATCAAATTTCTCCTTAAATTCCTCTGGTAGCTTTTCCCAAGTGTTTTCAGGGCGGCGAAACCACGCATCCAGTCGCATACGCTCATGAGTCGTACTGCGGATAAACTCACCAGCCTCGGCAAGTTTCGCCAGCTTTTCCTCTGTGTGCTGCACCCTTTCCTCAGTCACTATCCCCTGCCCTCGCTCAGCAGCCTTTGGCGTGAGACGAAGATCCGCATTATCCTGGCGTAATAGTAACCGATACTCAGCCCTACTCGTAAACATCCGATACGGCTCGGTGCAGCCTTTCGTCACCAAGTCATCGATCATTACCCCGATGTATGCTTCATCGCGTCCCAAAATAAATGGAACTTCTTGTCTCACTTTCATCACCGCATTCACCCCTGCCATCAGCCCCTGAGCTGCCGCTTCCTCGTACCCAGAAGTTCCGTTGATCTGCCCAGCGAAGAATAAATTCTCCACCAGCTTCGTTTCCAATGTAGGCAACAGCTGGGTAGGTGGACAATAATCATACTCTACTGCATAGCCAGGACGGATAATTTCTGCATTCTCCAGCCCCTCAATAGAACGGATAAAATCCAACTGCACATCATAGGGAAGCGAGGTCGATACTCCATTAATATAATACTCCAGCGTGTGTCGTCCCTCAGGCTCCAAGAAAACCTGATGCCTCTCCTTCTCAGCGAACTTCACCACCTTGTCCTCAATGCTTGGACAATACCGTGGTCCCACACCTTCGATCTTCCCTGAATACATTGGCGACTGGTGCAAGTTCTCGCGAATCACATCATGCGTCTGAGGATTCGTGTATGTGATCCAGCACGGCACTTGTTCCACGTGGAACGTTTCGTCTCCCCACGGATTAAGTGTGAAAATATCGTTTGGTTCACGCTGCAATGTTTTATAAAGATACGAGAACTTAGGAATAGGGCTATCCCCTCCCTGCCTCTCACACTTTGAGAAATCAATCGATCTCCCATTGATCCTGCACGGCGTCCCTGTCTTAAATCTCTCCACCTCGAAACCTAGATGCTTGAGGCTATCGCTCACCGTAGAAATGGCATCTCCCATTCTGCCACCTTTCTCATTTTTTAGACCCACATGCATGAGTCCGCGCATAAATGTCCCTGCACTGAGAATCACAGTCTTGGCAGAAATCTCCATCTGAAGACTCGTCCGTATTCCGCGGACCTTGTCATTCTCCACGATAATTTCTGCCACATTCCCCTGATGAAGATCCAGATTAGGCGTGCTCTCTACCAGATGTTTCATCCTAAATTGATACGCTTTCTTATCACATTGCGCTCTAGGTGCTCTCACCGATGGACCTTTTTTCTGATTCAGCATCCGCCATTGTATAGCAGTCGCATCCGTGTTCAGAGCCATCGCTCCTCCTAGAGCATCTATCTCCCGCACCATATGCCCTTTCGCCAAACCACCAATCGCAGGATTACAAGACATCGCCCCAATGGTATCCAAGTTCTGAGTAAGCATCGCCACAGAGCAGCCCATCCTAGCTGCTGCGAGTGCTGCCTCTACACCTGCATGACCAGCCCCGATGACCAGAACATCATACTTCTTTGGATACTTAAACATGCGAAATCAATACTCGTAGTAAGCACCAAGGTCAATAGCGTGCATCAACAGATTTACATGTTCCACGTGGAACTTTATGGCAAATAGTCACGACTCAGTATTCAATATCAAATACAAAGTTCCACGTGGAACAACAGCCATAATTTTAGATTAAAATGCTTTGCTCATTGTCATGAATGCTATTAGTATCTGCCTCATGAAACGCCCCTGGATAGCAGCCATCATCGTCACCACAATCTTCATTGTATTCCGCATCATCACGGCCAGCCAGCCAGATCTAGCTAACTTCACTCCTATTGCAGCCTTACTATTCTGTGGTGCAGCATTATGGAAATCTAACCGATGGATGCTCCCAACCGCTCTGGTCGTTTGGCTCATTTCAAGCCCTATCGTAAATATGATCCAAGGTTACCCATTACACTCAGCCACACTTGTGACTCTATTCGGTTTCGCTATCGTTGCACTGATTGGGCTAAAATTTACCAGCAAATCTATAGCCAAGCTAGTCCTAGGCACCATCTTAGCTGCCTCTGCATTCTACCTCATCACCAACACGGTATCATTCATTGTAGATCCAGTATATGCCAAGACCCTAGAAGGCTACATTCAATGCATGTGGACTGGCTCCCCTGCTCACGGAGGTTTACCGACATGGACATTCTTCAGAAATAGTCTCATTGGGAATACCATTGGCACCACATTATTTCTCGCCAGCATGAGCCTACCAGCCATCCAAAAGGCAACCCAATTCAAACTTCAACAGCAAGCAGTATAAGCTAGCTAGCTTTCACTAACACTCAATTTACCAATAAATATATGATCCCAACTTCTCCAGACTACTCCGGATACGCCATCAACCAAAAGCTTACCCCTGAGGATAAGATCAATATCTACCGCACCCTCACCAGGATGCGTAGATTTGAGCAAGGCACGCAAAAACCATATTCTCAGGGAAAAATGGGTGGTTTCCTCCACCTCTACATCGGTCAGGAATCCGTAGCCACTGGCACTATTTCTCTCTGTGGAGAAAATGATCACGTCATCACAGCCTACCGCTGCCACGCACACGCACTAGCATGCGGCATGTCTATGAACGAATGCATGGCAGAATTATTTGGTAAATATTCTGGCGCATCTAAGGGCAAAGGCGGCTCTATGCACCTCTTCGCACCAGATAAAAACTTCTGGGGTGGTCACGGAATTGTAGGTGGTCAGACACCTCTCGGGCTAGGACTAGCCTATGGTCTAAAATATAAAGGCCTCAAGGGCTGCTGCCTCTGCTATCTAGGAGACGGTGCCATTAATCAAGGAGCCTTCCACGAGTCACTTAACATCGCAGAGCTCCATGACATCCCAGTCATCTACATCATTGAGAACAATGGCTACTCCATGGGAACCAGCCAGAAACGCTCAAGCGCCTACAAAGACTGCCTCGCTCAGCGCGCAGAAGCCTACGATATGGCTTGGGACATCGTGAACGGTGAAGATATCTACGAAGTCCGCGCTAAGACACAGATTGCTATCGACCGCGCGCACAATGAATCTAAACCAACCATTTTAGAAATTGCCACATACCGATATTTCGGACACTCCGTAGCGGATGCAAACCATAAGAAATACCGCACCCCAGAGGAAATCACCGAATACAAAAAACTCCATGATCCAGTAAACCTATGGAAAACACGCATGATCGAGGAAGGTGTGCTCACTGAGGAATCCGCTAAAGAAATAGACACCCAGGCGAAAAAAGAAGTCGCTGAGTCAGTCGCATTTGCAGACGCAGCTGAGATTCCCCCACTAGAATCCATCTTCGATGACGTTTACTGGGAAGTCGATAACAACACTGAATCCGGTAACACTGGCCGCCACTTTTTCAACGATTAACTTTTTTACCCACTTACTACAATGAGAGAAATACTATACAGACACGCACTCCGCGAGGCCTTTGACGAAGAACTTACCCGTGACGAAAATGTCGTCATCATGGGAGAAGAAGTAGCACAGTACAATGGTGCCTATAAAGTCACCGAAGGACTCTGGGAAAAATGGGGAGACAAACGCATTGTCGATACCCCCATCTCAGAAGCTGGATTTATCGGAATGGGCATCGGTGCATCCATGCTCGGCATACGCCCCGTGATGGAGCTCATGTTCTGGTCATTCCACTCCGTGGCATTTGATCAGCTCGTAAACAATGCTGCTAACGTGCGCTACATGTCTGGCGGAAAATGCCACTGCCCTATCGTAGTGCGCGGACCTGCAAATGGTGGCACTAATGTAGGAGCTACCCACTCACACACTCCAGAAGGACTCTTTGCTGCGTTCCCTGGACTAAAAGTAGTTTCACCCGCTACACCAGCTGATGCTAAAGGACTTATGAAAACTGCAATCCGTGATAATGATCCTGTTTATGTGATGGAAAGCACCCTTCTTTACGGCATGTCTGGGCCAGTTCCAGATCCGGCTGACGGAGATTTCACCATCCCACTCGGAGTCGCTGACATCAAACGCGAAGGCACAGACGTCACCCTCGTGGCACATGGTCAGTCCGTCCTCAAAGCACTCGATGCAGCGGAAATTCTAGCTGAAAAACACGGCATAAGCGCTGAAGTAGTAGATCTAAGATCCATCCGCCCACTCGACCAAGACGCCATTATTAACTCGGTGAAAAAGACAAACCGCGCTGTAATGGTAGATGAGAGCAAGCCATTCTGTGGAGTTTCTGCACAGATCATTACCCTCATCCAAGAACACGCATTCGATTATTTAGACGCTCCAGTCAAACGAGTCACCACCCTGGATGCTCCAGCCATCTACGCACCAGCCATCGAAGACGAGCAACTGCCGACAGCTAATAAAATAGTAGATAAAGTACTAAGCATCACACCAGCAAAGGTATAAAAAATGAGTGTCTTCAGAAAATACGTCTCACATGATGGCGGATCAGCCCACTGCCCAGAGTGCCGTGAAACCATTTCAAGACAAGCAAACATCTGCCCACACTGCCGGAGCGACCTCAAAGAAAACGAAACCTGGCAAAAGGCTAAAAATGAGCCTGCCTCCGCTGGTTGCACCACAGTCATCGCCATCTCGTTCATTGGATTAAGCGCACTAGTTTACGCCACTAATTGGGTATTATCTTAGTCAATTTCATGGAGAATGAGAACCCATATGAACCTCCTATTCAACAACCTACCAGCAAGCCAACTAAAAAGAAATGGATAGGGAAAACTATTCTCATTACCCTTTGCCTCACCATTATTCTACTACCCAGTACTGACCCTGAGGCACCTAGTAAAATAGGACAAATCATCCTCGTCCTAATCATTTATTTCATAGCCACCTCGTTCCGAAGATTTAGAAGCCGTTAAAACTGTTATTAATAATCAAAATCCTGTCAAAACCATTACGAAACTGCCAAAACTGTTATATTTGACGTGTTTTGTGCAAAAACTGTTACGAGATCGATAAACCACATTTTTATAGATCATAAAACACTTGTGTTTGATCGATAAAAGGATACTCTATCGATCATGGCATGGATATGGGAAAATAACAAATGGCCCAACTATCACTACGAAAGTGATAAAGTAGCGTCATTAGAGAAAGAATTCCTCATCGCTTCAGGCGAGTGGATAGGGATCATTTCTCAACTTAGTGAGAACGATGAAAATTTAGTCAGAGTAAAACTACTGACCGATGAAGCACACAAGACTTCAGAAATAGAAGCAGAGTATCTAGACAAAGATAGTCTTCAATCTTCAATACAACGGCAATTTGGTATCCATACAGATTTACGAAAAACGACCGCATCAGAACAAGGCATCGCCGAGCTCATGATCGATGTTTATAAAAACTCCAGCACACCACTCCATCATGAACGCCTTTTTCAATGGCATAAACTAGTAATGAATGGTCGGAATGATCTCATTGAAATTGGAAAATACCGATCTCGGGAAGCAGCCATGCAGATTATTTCAGGCGCCATTCATCAGCCCACTGTTCACTATCAAGCACCTTCTGGGCTTGACGTAGCAAAACATATGGAAGGATTCATGAATTGGTATCGGTCAGAGAAACATTTACCCATTACTATCAAGGCTGCCCTGTCTCATTTAAGATTTGAACAGATCCACCCTTTTGAGGATGGAAATGGCAGAATAGGCAGAGCCCTAGCTGAGTATTCTATATCACAAGATATTGGTAAGCCCATGCTACTTTCCCTCTCATCAGCCATAGCCGCCAATAAAAAACAATACTACGATGAACTCCAGCATTCTAACAGATCATTAAATGTCACTCGATGGATAGAATATTTTACTGATCTCATCATCAATGCTCAGCAGAGAAGTAAGAAATTGTTAAGGTTCGTATTGAAGAAATCTGATCTACTTTACAGGTTAGAAAATCAACTAAATGACCGACAAAAAAAAGTCATTCTTAGATTATTTGAAGCCGGAATAGATGGATTCAAAGGAGGACTTAGTTCAAGGAACTATCAGGCTATTGCCAAGACTTCTTCTGCCACAGCCACGCGTGATCTAGCTGACCTCGTCACTAAGAAAGCACTTTATAAAACAGGTGAAAAGAAGCACTCGCGTTACTGGCTAAACATTGATGAGACATCATAATTACTCATCACCACTCGCTTCTCAAAAGATCTCCTTGCATGGTTTTTAGTATTACCTCCGCATTCTCTAGCTCCATCTGAAGCATGAAAGCATGGATGGTAGAAAGGATACTATTCC
>CAKZMG010000091.1 GCA_937128235.1 uncultured Verrucomicrobiales bacterium | reverse complement strand
GCATATGGTGGAGACGGTGAAGCTGGCTATTTCTTGTGGGGTGAAAATTTCTGCGCATCCTGGGTATGATGACAGGGAGAATTTCGGGAGAGTTTCAGTTCCGCATTCAGGTGAGGAAATAGTGAGGTTGGTGGAGGATCAGGTTGGGTCGTTGAGTGAGATTTGTGCAGAGCAGGGAACTACGTTGTTTGCCATCAAGCCTCATGGTGCTCTCTATCATGATATGATGCAGAGCGGTATTGTTAGAGAGGCGATGGTGAATGTTGCGGAGAAGTATGAGGTTCCTCTGATCGTGCCATTTGTGCCGAGAGGTAAAGGTAGTGTGGAGTGGGGAGTTCCAGTGTTAGAGGAGGTGTTCGCGGATCGGGCTTATGGTGATGATGGTTTGTTAGTGGCGCGCTCTGTGCCGGGTTCGTTGTATGTGGATGAGGCTGTTATTTTGGCTCAGGCGAGAGAGCTGATCCGTGATAGCTCTGCCGATACACTGTGCTTCCATGGTGATAACCCAGCTTCTGTGGCTGCTTTAAAATGTCTCTATGCTGAAGATTAGCTCCATAAAAAATGAGTCTGAAACGACGCTTAGTTTTTCTTTTGAGAAGGACTGTTGTGGTGAGCTTGCGTTAGAGATTTCGCTGTTTGCAGAGTTTTTGCGTGAGCGTAGTCTAGGGGGCGAGGTGATTGAAATTGTTGCTTGTTTTGCTTCGTTGTTTGTTGAGTTTGATGTGTTGAAAATAAACTCTGAGGAACTCGTGAGGGAAATTCAGAGTAACTTAAGTGAGTTTCGTCTACTGGAGAGTAGTGAGGAGGAGAGGGAGCTGTTAGAGTTGCCTGTTTATTATCATCCAGAGGTGGCACCTGATCTTGAGTGGCTGGCATCGGAGAAAAATATGACGGTTGATGAAGTCGTGCGGATTCATAACGAGGGTATCTATGTTGTATCGAGCCTAGGCTTCGCGCCTGGGTTTGCTTACTTGTCTGGTTTGGATTCTCGCTTGGCTGTTCCTAGGTTTGATGCTCCTGAGCGGGTAGCCAGAGGTAGTTTGGGTATTGCTGAGGAGCAGACGGCTGTGTATCCGAATGAATCGCCGGGTGGTTGGGTGATTTTGGGGAATTGTCCAGTGACTTTATTTGATGTGGATGCTAGCCCGATCACTCCATTTAAAGTGGGGATGAAAGTTAGGTTTGTTGCTATTTCTAGAGGTAAGTTTTTAGCGGAAGGTGGTGAGTTATGATGCGTGTGATACAGAGTTCGCCACGGATGCACTATCAGGATCTGGGGAGGTTTGGTCATACTCATGTGGGGATCAGCCAGGGAGGACCATTGGATTTGCATGCGCATTGCTGGGCGAACTTTTTGTTAAAGAATGATCCCAGCGCAACTACCATTGAGATCAGTGTAGGGAATGCGTTATTTATGGCAGAGGAGGACTCTGTGATAGCGCTCACGGGAGCGGAGATGAGTGCTCGGATTGATGGGCGAGTGATTGAAAATTGGTGCACGCATTTCATCAAAAAAGGAGAGGTGCTTAAGCTTGGCTATGCTAAGTGTGGGACTCACGGCTATCTGGCAGTGAAGGGCGGATTCATTGCTCCTGAAATGCTGGGGAGTAGTGCTACGGTAGTGAGGAATTATTTAGGTGAATATCTAACAGAGGATGATGTCTTGAGATCTAAAAAAAGTGATTTGGGTGATAGTTTTATAGCTAGAAAAACGCCTGAAAAATATGTTCCTAACTACGATGATGTTAGAAAAATACGGCTGATATTAGCGCCAGATTTGGATGCTGAGGTAGGAGAGAAACTGCTAGAAACTAACTTTTCGATCAGTCCGCATTCGGATCGGATGGGAGTTCATTTGATAGCGGAAAATCCATTGCCGAAATTGCCTGGTATTACTTCAGAAGGTATTCCTCTAGGTTCTATCCAACTAACACCGAGTGGTCACCCGATCGTGCTGCTCAATGACCGACAAACTCAGGGTGGTTATGCTAAGATTGGGAATGTGGCTCGGGTTGATTTGCCATTACTAACGCAGGCTAAGGCGATGACTAAAATTGGCTTTGAGGCTGTGAGTCATGAGCAGGCAGTGGACGAGTGGCGCGAGTTCTCGCGGTTTTTTGGGCTGTAAGGTAGCTTAGGGTAGATGTTGAATGAAATCTCTCATTTCAGGCAATAATGCATGCACAATTATTGTCTCATTGGTTACCTCATAAAAGAAAATATGGGACGGTTTTTTGACGCGGAATCCTTTCTTGGTAGCTTCTTTTTTTACATTAAGAAGGTGATACTTGCGGAAAATAGTATCATCAAACGGGCTCGAACCAATGGGTTCGAGCGAGGTTTTAATAGCTCTTAAATGAGTCAGGGCTATGGTAATCAATTGCTCATAGTGGAGGCGGGCTTTAAGTCCGTGTTTCTCCAGGCTGATTTGTAAGGCTCGCTTGATATCCTCTCTGGCTGGATGCGTTAGATGAAATTTACGCATGTTCTGCATCTACTTCTGATCCAATTTCCGTCATTAAAGATGTAATACCTTCATCACTTTCTAGATCGATGTATTCTCCCCTTTCATAAGCTTGCTGACTGGCTTTGAGCTTGGTCAAAATCAAATCTTTTTGTTGCTTTTGTGCATCTACACGATCACGAAAATCTCTGAGGGCTTCACGATAGACCTCGCTCACAGACGCAAAATTTCCCTTACTTACTTGTTCCGTTACGAATGCAGCAAGCTCATCTGTCATACTAATGTTTTGTGTAGCCATAGGTTATAAAGTTGGTGA
>CAKZMG010000090.1 GCA_937128235.1 uncultured Verrucomicrobiales bacterium | reverse complement strand
GGTTTTTAGTATTACCTCCGCATTCTCTAGCTCCATCTGAAGCATGAAAGCATGGATGGTAGAAAGGATACTATTCCCCTCTTGCGGGACGAATGCCCATCCTTTTAGACTGGTTTCTGTTTGGAGGAAATTATCCATGACTACAATAGCGTGAGAGTAAAGACGTCCCTGGAAACCATGCCGTCTCCCCTGCTCAAAGATCACATTGGAGTCAAATTTTCGCGTCTTGGAAATGTAAACATGCGCATCAATAAGAGCCTCCACACTTTCTGTTAGAGGCTCTTTAAGCTCAATATTAAATCTAACAGAATGGGTCAGTTGACTCGGTGTTGTGATGTCGGATGAAGTGAGCGGACAATCTATTCCAATGGTCTCATACATATCCACCACATCTATGGCATGATGCGTGCCTGTGTCTGGACTCAGATGTCTTGCCACCACGTTTCCAGAGACTAAGCGAGCATGGTTCGCTATATCCTCAGATCGCCTCACCACCACCACATCAGCCTGCTTCAAATTCTCCAAAAACTTACCTGTAAAAGTGCTAAGAATAGCAGCTGTTCCATGCGTATTACACGAGACCACATTGACAAACTTCTCCCCTCTTATCTGCTCATCATTCACACCACTCATAAAGGGAATACCAAATCCCTTTTCACTACCTTGTGCAGAGCTTCCTCTGAGATGTGGCAATTTCTTATACTTATCTAAGTTAGCCAGTCCCACACCATTCGCTGCTGCTTCGAAAATATAGTCAACCTCAGCGAGCACTTTATCGAGATTCTCAGTAGTACAAATAATTACCCCCAGTGACTCCAAGTGTGCCCTCTCAGCTTCATTCCAAGGCTGAATAGTGCGTTTGTAGAGGTAAGTTTTTTCGATGCCTAACAGACCAGAATACTTCTCTAACAGATACACCAGTGTGGTGCCAATATTTCCCATGCCGTTGATTAAAATATTCATAAAGTTAGTTGTTATGGATGAGTTTTTTCACTCTGGCTTTACCCAAGAATGGTATGCCTGCTGACAGTGCTAGAATTTTAAAGTCTAAACATAAAGACGCGTTTTCCACGTAATATCTATCATGAACCCAAGTAAATTTCTTATGACATTGCGAGCCAAGCTGAGCTAAGCCAGTGATACCTGGGGGGACATTCCAGCGTTTCTCGTAATAGTCCCCTGTCCATTTCAGGCGTTCCACATCTGACTCTAGTAGCGGGCGAGGCCCAACCAGACTCATGTCACCTCGTAAAATATTAATCAGCTGTGGAAGCTCATCAATGCCTGATTTACGGAGCACTTTTCCAATACTCGTGATCTCGCCATCGAGCATCGTGCGGAATTTATAAATCTGAAAAACCTTCTTATGTTTACCTAATCGCGGCTGGATAAAAAAGGGTGATTTCCTCTCTAACAGAATGATAAATAACGTTACAAAAACCAATACAGGCAATAACAAAATTAACCCCGCGAAAGAAAAAATAATGTCAGTGATTCTTTTCATCGTATCATCAACAGTTAGAAATCATAGCTCTCTGCAAATTTCTCAAACCGCTCAAAAAAACGAATAATGTCCGCTTCTGTTAGACGAGAATTTACCGTCACAAATCTAACAAAAGTATCCTCTTTGAAGGAGCCATGCCCCACCATGAGTTTCCCTTCTTCAGAGAGCGCATTGCAGATTTTCTCTGGTGAAATATCTTTATAATTAAAGCACACCGCTGTTGATTCTTCAAAGCTGTAGAGAGTATAATCGGGGTGCTTCTTCACGTAATCGCGAGCCACATCTGCTAAGTGATAGAGCTGATCTACTATCTTCTCCAGCCCTTTCGTGCCAACGGATTTCCAAAGTGTCCAGAATTTGAAAGCATCATTTCTTCTCCCACATTGGAGCGATGTTTTACCAAGGTTATAATCATCACCATCACCTTGATAAAGGTAGCTCGCGTCTTGTGAAAATGATTCGATTAGCTGCTGCTTGTGCTTGGTAACAATGATCGAGCATGAGAGCGGAGTCCCTAACATTTTGTGAGGGTTGATGGTGAATGAATCACATTTTTCTATGCCTTTCAGTAGATGTTTATGTTTCTTACTAAAGATCGCAGAGCCACCGTAGGCACCATCCACGTGAAGCCAGATGTTGTGCTTTTTAGCAATATCAGCAAGCGCATCAATATCATCAAACGCACCAAGAACAGTTGTAGCTGCCGTTGCATTTATCAGGAATGGATGCAGACCTTTGGCTTTATCTTCTGCTACCCATTTATCTAACAGATCTGTTTCCATTTGTCCGAGATCATTCACCGGGAGATAGCGCACATTTTCTTTTCCTATCCCAGCAAAAGTCGCATTCTTAGCGATGGAATAATGCGCTTCCTGCGAAGTATAAATAACGAGCTGCTTGCGCATGCCCATGTTCTTTATCTCCGCGTCATAGGCATCTCGCGCCATGATGACTGACATGAAATTACTCATCGATCCACCAGGAGCAAATGTTCCGCCACTCCCCTCTTTATCATAGCCAATTCGCTTACAAATTTGCTGCACTAACTCCGTTTCTATCCCCACATGCGGACCACCTACTTTATAAGTGTACATGCTAATATTCAGCATCACTGAGAGCAGCTCACCGAGCGTAGCAACAGGGTTTCTGCCTCCGAAGAGTTGATTGAAAAACGAGCGGCTCGCTGTCCGAGGTGTGTTGAGCACCACATTTCCTAAGACAGCGCGAAAATCCGCCTCACCCATAGGCTCATCCCCCACCGCGATGTCGAATGTATCCTTCATTCTCTCCGGATCACCCAGCTTCACCACTGGATCTGCTTCTTCTAACTTCAGAAGCTCATCTACGATGTCATTAAATATGTCTAGTTCATCTTTCATTCGACAGAAGCCAGACTCTAACATCTAGCTTAGATGTAAAGAGGCAAATTTTT
>CAKZMG010000089.1 GCA_937128235.1 uncultured Verrucomicrobiales bacterium | reverse complement strand
GCGAGATGCTCCCGCCTCGGTCTTCTAAGCCGTTGGCATAAAACTGCGGGTAGGATATGCCGAGAAGTTCAAATCTTCCATCTCGTTCCATTTCTCACGCACCCGTAGCTCAATTGGATTAGAGCGCCAGATTACGAATCTGGAGGTTGAAGGTTCGAGTCCTTCCGGGTGTATTTTTTCCAAACAGATAGGTAAGCCGAGTCGGCCTAACGGCAGCTGTCTTGAAAACAGTAAATCCTTCAACGGGTGTGTGGGTTCGAGTCCCACCCTATCTGCCATTTTTCATTTAGCATTTAAGATTTAGCATGTGGTCATTTACGCAAGCGTGATGTGACCTGAAATGGTTGTTAGTAGATAAATGAAAACATGCTAAATGATAAATCCTAAATGTTTGTGTTCCTGTAGTGTAGCGGCTTAACACACTCGACTTTCTATCGAGCGACCCGGGTTCAAATCCCGGCAGGAATGCCACTTATCATTTATCATGGAGCATTTAGCATGTGGTCATTTACGCAAGCGTTTATCCACCTTGAATGGTTGTTAGCAGGCAAATGACCACATCCTAAATGATAAATGCTAAATTCAAATGATCTGTAACTCAAGTGGTTAGAGTAGCCGCCTTTTAAGCGGTAAGTTGTGGGTTCGAGTCCCACCAGGTCAACCAATTTTAATAACCAACAATAACAAATATGAATACAACGAATAATAGAAATAGATTAGGGGTAAGTTTTCCCATGGCTCGCGTAGGCGCGAGTGCTGGGGATGAGCTGAGCCTTTTAGTAAACCTTGTGCAGACTGAGAAGATAGGTGTGAAAATACTGCTGCAAAATGTGACGGAAATTTTAGCTGATGACCAGAGCTTGCTCGTGGATATTGTATTGCTGATCACTGATACGAAGAGAATCAATGAGAGTGATGCGAACGAGAATGACTACGCTAAGGCGATGATCTCAGTGAAGCGTGCTACTGATCTTAAAGGTAAGAACGTTTTAGAAAATGCGATCAGTCATGCTGCTGAGAAAGCGGGATTTGTAGCTCTGGCTAGCTAGTAGCTGAATGAAAAAGATGTGTTGTGCCGTGTTGTAAAAAGAGAGTGAGAGCGGAGCTGTGTTTTATATTACAAGCTCCGCTCTCTAAAAATTTTAACCCCTGTCACTGAATACCGAGAGACGAACACCCGAACTTTTAAAAGAGAGAATAAATATGAATCCATGAAAAATATCATCCATAAAAACGTCGTTCTAGTTCTGAATAGGAACTGGCAGGCGATCGCTGTGACGACTCCCGCTCAGGCATTCGCGCAGATGGCTACTGATGCGGCGACAGGTCTAGACATTCAGTCCAGTGACTGGATGGTGCCGGTAAAATGGGATGTATGGAAGAATCTAACAGTGCGTGATGGTGATCTATCCATCGGTGTCACAGATGGCAGAGTCCGTGCTCCTACGGTGATCGTGCTGTGCAGATACAGCAAGGTGCCTATCCATAGACCAAAGCTAAACTCTAGGAATCTATGGCTGCGTGATGGTGGTGTCTGCCAGTATTCTGGGAGGAAACTGAAGCCTAGCGAAGGCAACATCGACCACGTGATACCAGTCTCCCGAGGTGGTAAAAACAGCTGGGAAAACTGCGTGCTTTCCTGCAAAAACGTGAACCAGAAGAAAGCGGATAAAACTCCGCAGGAAGCTGGTTTAAAATTACTCCGTAAACCCGTGCAACCAAGGTCTGTGCCTATCACCGCGACGTTGAAAAATTTCCATCAATTAGATGATTGGGAGCACTTTCTGGTGTCTTGAATTGCTAAACGAAGAAACTAAAAAACAGCATGATCAGAAATGGTCATGCTGTTTTTCTATTCTTGAATCTTACTATCCTCCACCACAGCCTCCGCCTCCACCACAGCCACCACCACCGCATCCGCTGCTACAGCCACCTCCGTTATTGTTGCCTCCGCCACAGCTACTCCCACCTCCGCAGCCCCCTCCATTTTTGCCACCACCATTTTTACCAAAGAGGATAGAAAGGATAATGACTATTGTGCAGATGATAAAAAACCAACCTACAGGAAATTCATTTCGATTAGCTAGTACTGTGGCGCATCCTGCTACGCTGAGGCTAAGAGCTATTGCGGTAGCAGCTCGAAAAGAAGATTTCTTTGATATGACAAGGTTTTTATTGCAGTCAATATTCTTGATATCTTGTGAAGCAAAACGAACTTCGGGTGAAGGCCAGATGTCCTCTGGAGGCTCGGTTTTAAATAACCTTTTGTAGCTATCCAGAGTCTTCTGATACCAGTCATTAAATTTCTCATTTTCCTTAGCTCCGCCTTTCGTGGGTCCATGATGAATGGGGGACTCAAGAATGTCTCGGCAGAGGTCATGCCAATAACTTCTGGTGTAGCAGAGATGCAAATGCCAAGCATGATCCACCGCCACAGAGGGCGTCACTGGATGCCCAGCTTCGACACAGAGAAAGAGAAATTTTTTGTATTCGTCTATGCAACGAACAGCGAACTCTTTGGTCCATGCGTTTTCTCTAGCTAGACGGTCAGAGAATTTAAAATCCGAACCCAGATCATCTAGCTCGAAGGATTCGATTTTTTGTAGAAGATCAGAGTTCATTTGATTTTGATTTTTTTGGATTACCCTAACCCTGGAATGTTCATTCCACCTGTGAGCTTGCCCATTTCTCCGGCTGCCATTTCCTTACCTTTGGCGATGGCTTCTTGCACGCCTTTGAGCACGAGGTCTTCTAGAAATTCTGCATCTTCTGGGTCGATGACGGATGGGTCAATCTTGACGGATTGGACATCGCCAGAGCCTGTGGCTACGACGGTAACTTTGCCACCGCCTACACTTGCTTCCACGGTCTTATCTGCGAGTTCTTCTTGTGCCTTTGCCATTCCAGCTTGCATTTGCTGGGCTTGTTTCATGAGTTTGTTGATGTCCATTTTTGTTTATGTTTTAGGTGATTATGTTTTATGTTTTAGGTTGTACTGTTATGAAATTCTGCTGGCTTGGAAGGTTTTCATCGCTTGCTCGATGAGTGGGTCACTCTGGAAGTCATCTTCCACTGAGGTGTCAGGTTCGGTTTCCTTAGGTTCTTCTTTGGCTGCTGGTGGGGTTGCAGTGGTTGCTGGTGTGGCTGGGGCTGGGGCTGCTTCTGGTGTGGGTGCGGTTGTGAGAGCTACTGGTTGTGAGGTTCCCTCATCCGCTTCATCGATGTATTTATCGAGCCCGCCCGCTATCTCATCCGTTTTTTTTTCAGCCTTTTTAGGTGCTGTTTTTTGAGGAGCTACTGGTTCTGTAGCTGGTTCAGATTTTTCTGCTACGGTGGTTGTAGCTTGCGGTAGAGTTGAGCTGAGATCATGCACGCCGGCGAGGGCGGTGATGACATCGCTGATGCGTGCATCGTTGAGTGACTGAATAGCCTTGATGACACCTATCTCCATGTGGAGGCGTTTGTTGGTAGCCCATTTCATTTGGCCATCGGTCTGGGCGAAAATTTCTACCAGATTCAGGAGTCTGTCAGTAGGGACGGGTTCTACGGATTTGGTCAGGGTGTCCCAGAATTCCTGCGGGATGCCATCACTATCTGCGGAGCTATCTACTTTAGAAACTAGCAGTGCGCGGAGACAGCCAATGAGGTCTTCTAACAGTTGCCCGAGTTCCTTTCCTGAGTCTGCTTGTTCATGCAGTATTTCTAATGCATCGACTGTGTTTTTGTTGATAATACTATCGGTAAGCTTGGCAACGGTCTCTCGCGAGGTGAAGCCAAAAATCTCTAACACATTTTCCTCAGTGATGTGCTCACCACAGAATGCGACTAACTGATCTAGCATAGACTGCGCATCACGCATGCCTCCATCCGCACCTTTAGCGATGGCCCAGGCTGCGGCTGCATCTAGCTTCACGCCTTCGTTTTCTGAAATAAAAGTAAGCTGATCCGCAATGGTCTGGGTGGCGATGGGCTTGAGATCAAATCTCTGACAGCGAGAAATAATAGTGGGTAAAATCTTATGCGGCTCGGTGGTGGCGAAGATGAACTTCACGTGAGCAGGCGGCTCTTCGAGTATCTTGAGCAGGGCATTAAACGCCGCATTACTGAGCATGTGGACCTCATCAATGTAGATGATTTTAAATCTGCAATGAGTGGGGGCGAAGCGGGCGTTCTCGCGGAGGTCGCGCACCTGATCTACTCCGTTGTTAGAGGCTCCATCTATTTCTAGGACGTCGAGTGATCTGCCTTCGGCAATCTCCTGACAGATGTCCTCATCTGGGTCGAAATCTATGCTCGGGCCATTAGAGCAGTTGAGAGCCTTCGCCATGATGCGGGCAGTGGATGTCTTGCCCGTGCCACGGGGACCCACGAAGAGGTATGCGTGAGCGAGACGATCTTGCTCAATAGCATTTCTGAGTGTCTTGATCACATGGTCCTGCCCTAGAACATCTTGAAATGTCTTGGGCCTATATTTTCTGGCAAATACTTGGTAGCTCACGGTGAGAGAATGGAGCATGG
>CAKZMG010000088.1 GCA_937128235.1 uncultured Verrucomicrobiales bacterium | reverse complement strand
AAGATGCCTCTGGCACATTGGGTTGAGTCTACGACCGAGACGGTCGTGCCACTGGGTGGCTTGGGTTGTGCTTCATTGTGGTGGAAATGACTGCATGCTAAATCTTAAATGCTTAGATTTGGAGAAGGGTGTTTTGGTATTACGCATCACCAAATAAATCTGGGGTGTCTTGTTGGGCGATGTAGCCTTTGTTTGGGGGTAAGTTTTTTGCGTCTGCGGCGGTGGTGGCGAGGAGGTCGCAGCGTTCGTTGTGGCGGTTTCCGGCGTGCCCTTTTACCCAGTTCCACTTTATGGTGTGGGGCTGGATGGCGGTGTGGATGCGTTTCCAGAGGTCGGTGTTTTTGAGGGGTTTTTTGTCGGCTTTTGCCCAGCCTCTGCTATGCCAGCCATTGATCCAGCCTTTGTCCATGGCGTTGATCACGTAGCGGGAGTCTGAGTTGACTTCTACTTCGCAGGGTTGCTTGAGAGACTCTAGGGCGGTGATTACTGCGAGGAGTTCCATGCGGTTGTTGGTGGTTTCTTGGTATCCCCCGCTGAGTTCTTTGCTATGGTCGCCGCAGATGAGAAGTGCTCCATAGCCTCCGGGGCCAGGATTCCCACGGGATGATCCGTCTGTGTAGATAAGCACTTTCTTCATGAGGGAAATCATAGTAGAACGTATGCGTAAGCCAACTTTAAATCATCATAATGCGCATAGACATCATCACACTTTTTCCAGAGATAGCTCTGGCTCCACTTAGCGAAAGCATCATCAAGCGCGCGCAGGCGGCGGGCATTGTGGAAATTTTTGCCCATAATTTACGAGACTGGGCTACGGACAAGCATAAGAAGACTGATGATTATCTCTGTGGTGGTGGACAGGGAATGCTGCTCAAGCCTGAGCCTATTTTTGCCGCTATTGAGGAGTTACGGGGTGAGGGTTCGCGGGTGTTGCTGATGACTCCGCAGGGGAAGCCGTTTAAGCAAGAAATGGCTCAGGGATATTCTAAACTGGAGCATTTGATTATTCTCTGTGGACATTACGAGGGTGTGGATCACCGCGTTATTGATGAGCTGGTGAATGATGAAATTTCCATCGGTGACTACGTGCTGACGAATGGAGCAATCGCTGCTGCGGTGGTCTCGGATGCTATTATTCGTCTTCTTCCGGGAGCGCTTGGAGATGAACGCTCACACCAGGATGAGTCTTTCAGTGACCCTAATCTGTTGGAAGCTCCTGCTTATACTAAACCTAACAGTTTTAATGGGCTTGATGTTCCAGAAGTTTTGCTGAGTGGTAACCATGGGAAGATTGAGGCTTGGAAAAAGGAGAAGGCTGTGGAACGCACGAAGGCAAACCGACCTGATTTGTTAGACTAGTTTTTGAGAAAAAATAATAAGTATTTTGTCCGGCAATCTATCTGTTTCCCAACAGATGGATAGAAGGCGTAATTAGCAGAATCCCTGCATCACGCGATAACCAAAATACTATTATGAAATTATATAATGATCGTTCTCTTACAAGTAGAACAAAACAAATAATGTGTGCTCCGCTAGCTGGCTTAGCTATCACTTCATCACTTATCGGTGCCGCTAGTGCGGCTACAGTTTGCTGTAATCCTACATTTTCATGCAACGGCTCACTAGCCGCATCACCAGAGCCAGACCGCCCTCTTTTAGTAGGTCCACTCTGTGAAGGAGGCGGAATAGATTCTGGAGCAGGATATGCTAACTGGTCACCACTACAAGGCTCAGGAAGCACTCCTAGTGCTAGAGTCTATAATCCTAGTACGATAGATGATAGCTTCCCCTTTACCACCAGTAGCGACTATATCAGCATGAAATTTTCACCAGCAGGCTCTGGCTCACACTGCCTAGCCACGGGTGAAGATGACTCTGGTAACTCAGTAAATTCTAATGTCAATATCAGCTTCGGTGCAGCCGTATCTTCTGGTTCAACCTTTGACGTGAGCTTCCACATTCTCGCTGCCTACAGCATTAATAATGGAGCTTCGTTCACCGAGCTGGGATATGTATCCATTAACCAGGATGAATACAATGGGATAGATGAACAAGATGCCACATTCGGTGCAAGTAATGTCCCTGGCTGGAATGTCTCTAGAAGATCTCGCTCATGGGCCATCAATACTGGAGTGCTAGATCCAGGTCAGTCGATTGAAGTGAGATTCTTTTTTGGCGTCAATGAAAACAGCCAAAATCATACTGGCTCATGGACGGATGACAACAATGTAAAGGCCGTGTTTATAGAGAGTGTTAGTGCTGGGAATATTTGTTCTATTCAAGCTATTCCAGAACCATCTTCTACTCTTCTACTTGGACTTGGCGGCATTAGCCTAATTCTGAGACGCAAGAGAACATCATTTGTGTGTTGATTAGAGATTGTCCATATCTCGGCCTCGCTGTGTTCCATGCGCAGTGAGGTTTTATTTTAAATTTACATTTAACTATTAATACCCAGCTACCAATCTAAGTTAGATGCATCATTGACAGGTGCTATTCATATCCTTAGCTTTATATTACTCCCGTTCCATTATATGCATCCTACTGATTCACTAGAAACGCATTGCCAAGTTTGCGGAGCCACCTTAGATCAATCCATCATGGGTGGGAGCTGTCCGGCGTGCATGTGGTCAGATATTATTAGTGGCGAAAAAGATGCGGTAGTCGCAGCTGAAGATGCGCCAGAAATTGAAGGTTATGATATTCTTGAGGAGATAGGTAATGGAGGAATGGGCATCGTTTACCGCGCTCGTCAGCATCAGCCAGAGCGTGAGGTTGCGTTAAAAATCATCGCCCCCTACTCACTTCGCGCAGCACTCGCTAGAGCGCGCTTCATGATAGAAGTAGAAGCCATGGCGGCGGTAGAGCACCCTACCATGCTCCCCCTCTATGATACAGGTGAAGACGAATACGGCAGGCCTTGGCTCACCATGCAGTTAGCCCACGGAGGGACATTAGGTGAGCGGACTGATCGTTTCTCTGAAAAATGGAGAGAGATAGCGCGCTTACTTGTTAAGCTCTGCCAAGCCATCCACTTCGCTCACGAAAGAGGCATTCTACATCGCGATCTCAAGCCCGCAAACATCCTTTTTGATAAAGAAGATAATCCTTACATTGCAGACTTCGGTTTAGCAAAATGGGCTGATGACGATAGTAGCATCACTAAGTCCACTTACCTGTTAGGTTCCCCTGCGTATCTCGCTCCTGAGACAGCCGCTGGTGGCTCCAAGCGCTCTACCACGGTGAGCGATGTCTATGGATTAGGGGCTATTCTTTATGAACTTCTCTGTGGGAAAAAACCTTACGAAGGCACCCAAGCGGCAGAAGTTCTCACCCAAATTCTAAAAGATACTCTTATCTCACCACGTGCTAAACTTTCTAAAATTCCACGTGATCTGGATGTCATCGTCATGAAAGCCATGGCATCTGAACCAGGTAAACGTTATCATTCGGCTTCGGCATTTGCGGATGATTTGAATCGGTGGTTAGAGGGGAGAGCAATCCAAGCCCGCCCTGTTGGCTCCGTAGAGCGCATGCTTAACTGGGCGAGGCGCAACCCAGCTCTCACCACACTTTCATTACTGCTACTCACTAGTCTGATCACGGGCGGGATACTTCTCTGGAAATCAAATCAAGAACTCACCGTAGCTCTAGATGATGCAGAGAATCGCGTGGACTTCATGACTCGTGAGCTTCCTCCACGGCTCGAACCGTTGGGCAGGTTAGATCTGTTAGATGATGTATTTGAAAATGTATCCGAGCATTACGCGATGGATAACCGGACAGACTCTCAGAGTCTTTCGAGACATGCAGATTTCCTCACTCAGTGGGCACAAATCCTCAGACCCAGAGGCAAGATCAAGGAATCTATCGACAGACTAGAGCAAGCGATGGTGAAAGCTGAGGCTGCTACTCAAGTGAAACCAGCTAGTCTAGAGGCATCGCGTTCACTAGTAGCCACTGGCAGACGACTAGGTGAGGCACTGATAGAGGATCTACAATTTGACGAAGCTCGCACCATCCTAGCCAGCACCATCGCATTTTCTGAGCAGGCTGCAAAAGACCATCCGGATGATCTTCTTCTGGCACAACACATTGCTAAGCTCGTTCTGGAACGTGCTATCCTAGAGCTGGAGGCTGATGAGCCTGAACAAGCGCTCATCTATGGTGAACAAGCAATGAAGCTATGGGAAAAAATCACTCCAGAAATGCTCACCCATCCAGACTCGCCGCTAAATCAGCAAGCCCTTATCACGGCAACCATGGGGCATTTCACTTTATCAAAAATTCATAACAAACTCAGCGATTCCTACAATGAAGCTGCTCAACTCAAGAACTATCTAACAGCTGCTGAAAAGCTCATGCTTCTCTCACCAGCAAACTTACATTTCAGACATGAACATGTCATTGCCCGCCAAGTCATGCTTAAGCATCAATTGCAGAATGATGACATGACGTTGGATGAAAGTTTAGAGAAATTTCAAAAACTAGATAGTGATATCGTATTCCTGACTACTCAAGAGCCGGGAAATGTCCGCTGGCACACAGATTCAGTAACCATAGCCTTCAGAATGCATGAGATAGCAACGCGCCAGAATGATGAAGACTCTGCAAACCGCTTCCTAAATATCATCTCACAGAGACTAGAGCCACTTTACAAGGCTGAGCCAAATGACATCAGATTTCTTTATTCGCACCGCGCGGCGAGTGCGCAGTGCGCCTTCTTGTATTTAGAAACTGACTGGCCTAAGGCAAAATATCATTTCAACCAGCTCTCTAACATTCAGCTCCGCATCTGCCGCCTCGTCCCCAATATCACTTCCCACATCTCATTACTGAAGGGAACTAGAAAAATCGCTATTGATTACCAGAAACGAGAAGGCACTCCGCAAGCGATGGAATGGCTCATCTCCAGGGCAGAAGTTTATAACCAAAAAGCCAAGCTCTACCAGCCAGGCATCGCTGCTTACTGGAAATGGTCAGAAGCAAAATGTTATGCGCTCATTCCAGAAATTTTTAAAGACTCTCCAGCACTACTCACCACAGATCATGTGCGCAAGTGGTTCTCACTACTTATTGAAATAGCAGATCACTCAACTCCCCTGCCTGAATATTCAAAAGATGTCTATAGTGCATCTTTAGCATATTTAAATCTTCTCAATAATGAAACGGATGACCTATTAAAAGCACTCACACAACTCCTGCGCATCATGCCTGTACTTAGAGATAGTGGTGGAAAAACCGTAGATTCTGACAGTGAAGAAAAGTGGCTAGAGCTCATCATTCTAAACATACAAAAAATTCCTAAAGTAAAACGCCAAGCGATCATTGACCAATCGCTCAACGAGTTTTTCTCCGAGCCAGATTCAGACTCTAACAAAGCAAGCCCATACTACAAGCAACTCCAACAACTCCGCTAACATGAATCACTCAACATCAGCCACACTTCGTCTGCCAGTATCAAGACACCTACAAGATTTCAATGGATACTGTGGTCCCGCCTGTGCCCTGATGGTAGTGGAGTTTACAGGCAGCGCAAAGTCACCGCCGGTCTTTGCTCAGAATGAATTTTTCAAGGAAGTAAGAAGTCATGCTAAGGCAAATAAAGACCGCAGACCAGTAAAGTCTCCCGCTGAAAGCCTGCTCAACATGCTCAATGACCACACCGCTGGAGACATGGAATGGGTCAAAACCTTTAACTCTGAGACCACACCTGTGGCTCAAGAGATCATCCGCGCGCTGGACCAAAAGCAACAACCTTGTCTCATGCTCGTTAGCAAAGGAATGCACTGGGTGGTCGCTTTTGGACTACAGAGAAAGGATGATGGCACGCCCGCTGGTCTCCTGATGCGTGACCCTGCGTGGGCAGGGATGCCTAAGTTCTACGGTCTCTCCATTTTCCCAGATGAACCCGCCATCAAGCATAGCCAGTCACCATGTCCATGCCTAGACCACACAGATAATCCTCCTGGTGCAGTGCATGAGAGATACATCACTATGCACGAGCTTATCAGTGGACGCGGGCTGCAAGGCTCTCCTGATTGGGAAGGTGACGGAGCCATAGCGTTAGTGCCAAATGGGGTGGCTACAGCGGCTATCTTGCCTGGAAATGTTGCAGCAGCTGGCTTCGGTGCAGCTCCATTTCTGCCAGCGGCTAATCCGTTAGAAAATGCTGGTCAAACTGCGCTCGATGCCGTCCGCGAAAATGGACTCTACGGCAGACCAGACTCACCAGCAGACTGGAATGCAGCGCTCAAGGGAGCCACGGCAGGAGAACCCATTCTAGTGAAAGATCCAGATGATTCTGATGATGATTTCTATCTCGTCCCTCTCATCCCATCTGACCCAGATGCCAAGCACGGAGCCTGGGCGATGTTAGATACTGAGACGCTCGCCCTGAGAGAGGTTTCCTTGTTAGAAAACTGGCAGACACCCGTCTTTCCGAGCGAGGACTCTGACGATGCTGAAAAGGCATCTAAGCAAAACCACATTTTACCCGATGGCAGTAGTGTTAGATTTAAAAGAAGTGAGCTAAGACCCAACACAAATAATCTAGTCTGGGCACCCTCGCCAGCCAGTGCGCTTCCCTATTGGCCAGTGAAGGAACTCATTGCTACGAACCCTGTAACAGGAGAGCCAGTCTCCATTTATGTAAACCAAGAAGGTGATGTTTTTAATCATCTATTACCTGATCACCTAGAGCCTACGCTGCCCTCTCCTACCCCCCGTTCATCCGAACCCAGCCCAAATAAAGCTCCTTCTCCATCATCATCTTTAGCACCATCACCTAGTAATTTTGCGCGGAATCTCGCCATCGGACTAGGAGCTACCACGGCTGCTTTGTTAGGGGTGACTGGCTATTTAGTTTCAGACAGAAATCCTGATGGAGACGACTCGCTTAAAAAAGAAATTTCTTCACTGAGAGAAGAAGTCCGAGACAAAGAAGAAGAAAGAAAAGCTGAAGAAGATAAAGCGGACAAACTCCAAGATGAACTAGATGACAGTGAGAAAAGTGATTCAGCTCAAATCTTAGTCCTGAAAAAAAATGTAGCGGATCTTACCAATGATTTTAATAAAGCCAATGATACGATTGGGCGAAGAAATATCACCATCAAACAACTTCAAGATTCCATTAGGCAAAAAGACATCACGATAAACAGACTTCAAGATTCTAACAGAAATAAAGACATCACGATCGGGAAAACGCAAGATACCATTGATCGCCATCAAGCAAACTACAACAAGCTCAAGGATAGGTATGATAAGAATCTCATTGATTTAACCCATACAAAAAAACAACTCGATCAGAGTAAAAAAACGGTCACGGAACTGAACCGCAGGCTTACTGTGCTCACTACTGAGCTTAACCGCGTAAAAAGAGAATACGCGAAGTTACAAGCTGATATAAAAGATGTTCAAAATCTGAGAAAGCAAATAGCCGAACTCATCATTCAGAGAAATAAGGAAATGGAAAATAATAGGATATGGGCTAAGAGATTCCGTGACCTATTCAATGAAAATGAGAAAGGCAAACTGCTCATAAAAACCAAAGAAACACAAATTGCAGAACTCGCCAAACGCTTGAATGACTTACTCAAACGGAACCGCAGAAAAGATCCATAACATGCACGCACTTAAGAAACATTTTAGCCGCATCGTCATCATCTCGCTTTCTGACCGACCAGACAGACGCGAGAAACTACTCGCGAACCTCACCGAATGTGGGCTTGCTGAGGAAGGTGACATCACATGGTTTGATGCTGTAGATGGCAGGAAGGAAACCATTCCAGACTGGTGGACGGGTGGACCAGGTGCATGGGGATGTAGGTTTTCTCAGCTCAGAGTCATCGAGCAAGCTCAGCGGGATAATCTGGATAACGTTCTGATCATCGAAGACGACTCTATTTTCCACCCCCGCACTGCAGAGTGGCTGGATGAAACCTTACCTCTGTTACCCAGCGATTGGGGACAATTTTTCCTAGGTGGACAGCATCTTCGCCGACCAGAAAAGACAGAAAATTCTAAGCTAGAAAGAGCAAATTACGTCACACGCACTCATGCTTATGCGGTAAATTATTCAGCCTATCAAATCATCATTGATATGATTAAAGATGATGAAGAATACCGCAGTCACCCTCCAATGCATGTGGACCACCAATTTGGCAGATGTCAGCTCAAGGGACTCTGGAAAGCATACAGCCCTAGCTGGTGGATGGCAGGTCAAGAAGAAGGTGAGAGCAATATCGCCTTTACCGAATTCGGAAGAAGATGGTGGCAAGAAGGCACCCATTATTGGAAGCTTCCATTCGTTTTAGCAGATGAGGAAATCCTGGATCACGCGCAAGATAGAATTTATACCAAGAAGAGCCCAGCTCCCACAGATACAGGAGAACTCGCCACCTGGCTGAGACGCACTGCTCACGATGCGTGGCTGCAAGGAAAGCTTCCCACTTGGAAAAAATATGAAATCAGCACTCAAACCATTGAGCGTCTCTGGCCAGCAGGGGTGAAGACATGCAATAATACTCAAGAACTAACAGAACTGGCTGACTATCCCGCAAATGGGCTGTTTTCTCATCCCTTTTTTACCGCTTAAATTTTCATTAATAACAAACCAACAACCAACAATAAATAACCATGACAAGAGACCATTATACCTTCGTAGGCTGCACATGTGCCCTCGAATACTACATCAATGCATCAACAGCATCCGACAAACAAACCGCCCTAGGTGCCAGTGCTGAGCTGGTGCAAGTGCGTGAGCAGATCATGACCGCCTGCGCTAACGACTCTAGCCAGGAAACTGCCAAGGAAGTTTTCAGTCAGCACGTAGTCACTGTGTTAGAATCCGTAGAGACACTCAGATCTACGTCGCTCTACTCCGAGTTAGACTCAACACTCATCGATCTGTTAGATCACTTCTACAACACAGCGGACTCCATCATGGGTGGCGGTGGCGGAAGCAGTGATTGGTTCAGTGGAAGCGGTAGCGGCAGTGGCGGCGGGGACTACTATTAGAGTGAGATCATACCTTGAGACTCAGACTCAGACTCAGACTCGGGCTCAGACTCGGGCTCAGACTCGGGCTTGCTAGTCGATAGGATAGTGTGTATAGATCACCTTACACTCACTTATTTACTATACTATGAAATCAGAACGAGCAGGCGCTACGAATGCTGTTTTTCCGCCCACATGCTGGACGGAAGTACTATCACTGCGTTCTGAAAACAGTATTGATTCGCGAAATATTGCGCTTGCCGGATTATGCAAGACTTACTGGTTTCCACTCTACTCGTTTGCTCGGCATCGTGGTAAAAGCAGCCACGATGCTGAGGATGCGGTGCAGAGTTTTTTTCTCGCTATAGGAAATGCCGACTACTTCTCAAAGGCAGACCATGATAAAGGCAAGCTCAGGACTTTTCTACTAACAGGATTCACTAGACACCTCAAAGATCTCGCAGTCCACGCAACAGCACTCAAGCGCGGTGGCGGCATGCCCATCATCTCGCTCGATGCCAACCAAGCCGAAGAATGGCTAAACATTGATCAGAAATCTGAGCACCATTCTCCAGATCTAGAGTTTGAACGTGACTGGGCTCGGAGCACTATCAGAGCGGCCATAGACCTGCTCGCTGAGCAAGCGGGATCATCAGAAAAAGCCGCTCTTAGATTTCAAGTACTGAGCAGATTTCTGAATCCTGAAACGTGCCGTGATTTCACTCATCGACAAGCAGCTGAAGAACTCGGCATATCAGAAGCCGCTTGTGAAAAAGCGATTCAACGCTTGCGACAAAACTTCCGACATGCGGTGCGAGAGCAGGTAGCTTCCACTTTAGAAGACCCCAATGATGAAACCATCATGGAAGAAATGATCCAGCTGCAAAAGACTCTGGCTCAACAGTAGAGACTAACTCACCTCATCTTCCAGCTCGCCATTCATAAACATAACGAGTGCAGGGAGAGCGTGTTCAAATACCTGCGCCACTGCATTGTATGCGCGCGGACCTTGCCCGATGGGATCAGGCACATCCACACCTACTTTGCCGTTAAATGATATAAAGTCACAGACCAAATTACATTTCTCCGCATAGTCAGGAAAAGCGTGCACGAGCATATCCAAGTGGCTCTCAGTCATCGCGAAAACATGAGTAGCGTTCTCTAACAGATCAGCAGTCACCGCACGGCTCCTGAACTCTGGCAAGTCCGCGGACTGTTGCTTCAAAACCGCCGCAGTCTCAGGGCTAATTTTATCACCGGGATAAGCAGACACTCCAGCAGAACCTAGAACCTCGTAGTCAGGTTTCTCTGCCACCAGCTTTCTAAATAAGCCCTCCGCCATCGGACTACGGCAAGTATTTCCCGTGCAAATGAAAAGCACTCTTTTCTTCTCAGACATGATTCTTCTCCCGAGTTAAAATTCCACTTCCTCACCAAGCACGCCCACACTCACATCTCCATCATGCACCTTTTTCAGAGCATCGCAGAATGTCTCGCTCCTGCTCTGCTCACCGTGCACTAGCCACACCTTTTTCTTAGGTCCAGTCATCGCCTGGAAATAATCGATCAGCTCGGAATGATCCGCATGACCAGAGAAGGAATCCATGATCTCCACATGTGCTTTCAGTGGATACGGCTTTCCAAAAATCTTCACCTCATCCCAACCCTCACGGATCTTCCACCCCAGAGTATTCTGTGCACAGTATCCGATAAACAAGATCGTATTCTTAGGATCATCGATGCTATTTTTAAGATGGTGTAAAATTCTACCCGCTTCACACATACCAGATGCGGAGATAATGATCGCCTGCCCACTGCGCCTGTTTAGATCCTTAGAACCATTCACAGAACGGATCAGAGTCAGTCCCTCGAAACCAAATGGATCCGCCTTTTCAAACAAGAAGTCGTAGATCTCTTTATTGAAACACTCCGGGTGTAATCTGAAAATCTCCGTAGCGTTCACCGCTAATGGGCTGTCCACAAACACAGGAACCTCCGGAATTTTCCCTTCCACAAATAACTGGTGCAACACATAAAGCATCTGCTGCGTACGCTCCACCGCGAACGCTGGAATGATAATCTTCCCGCCACGCTCTAATGCCTTATTAATAATACTAGCGATCCTATCATCCGCCTGCGTCCCTAGCTCATGTTCGCGTCCTCCATAGGTGCTTTCCATCAGCACATAGTCCACATTTTCTACCGCTACTGGATCGCGTAAAATATCATTTGCCCCACGTCCGACATCACCAGAGAACAGCAAACGCTTCGTCTTACCATCTGACTCATCCTCCACATCCAGCACCACCTGAGCACTCCCTAAAATGTGCCCAGCATCATAGAACCGAAGCGTGACACCCTTCGCAATAATAATGGGTCGATCGTAGCCTACATTGACAAATTGCCTCAGACACAACTCTGCATCTATTTCCTTATAAAGTGGCTCCACTGGTGGCAGATCCTTTTTACGGCGTTTTTTATTCAGATACTCAATGTCTTTCTCCTGAATCCGCGCACTATCCGCCAGCATGATCTGACAGAGATCACGGGTCGCAAAAGTCGCATAGATATTCCCTTTAAATCCACTCTTAGTCAGGTTCGGTAAATTTCCGCTATGATCAATATGCGCGTGGCTCAGCACCACACTATCTACTTCACTTGGCTTAAAATGCGGAAAGCAACAGTTGATCTCATATGCATCACCTCTTCGACCCTGATAAAGCCCACAATCCAGCAGAATCTTCTGCCCATTCACCTCTAATAAATGCTGAGATCCCGTTGTTGTCCCAGCTGCTCCGCAAAATTTTAATTTCATAGAACACCAAACTAGCCCACATCTCTGACATGAAAAGAGAAAACTTAGATTATCATCAGCCTCATTCTACTCAAGTACACACTAACAGCAAAATATCATCATTTTAAAATACTTAGTTGTAACCACCACCGTTTTACTTTCTAAGTAGGAATAGAAATCATCACGTCCGTTAGGTGATTCACTACCATTCATTCAAAACCAATAACAACCAAATAAAAAGACAATGAAAAAGAAATACTTATTCATGCTACCAGCTATCTCACTCGCTGCTAGCACATCATCATGGGGACAAGCTGCTGCGGCAGACGTCCCAGCAGCAGCTAAGGTAAACCTCAATGCAGAATTTACTGAAGCCAAATCATCCAAGGATCTGCTCGACAAGTTCGCAGCTATGATCACTGAAGAAGCTAAGAACGAAGGAGAAGACGTAGATGGGAAAGCTTTATTAGACGTTCTAGGACTCGGAGACATCACCTCCTATGCTATGAGCTCAGAAAAAGACGGTACAGAATGGAAGAACCTCATGTTCCTACACAATGCCGGATCTGACAAAGGCATCTTCTCACTACTCGGCAAAAAAGGCGCTGACTTCTCAGCACCAAGCATGTGTCCAGCTGGCTCAGACCTCGTCATGCAAATGGATCTAGATCTCAGAACTGCTGAGGAACTCTTCAGAAAGATCATGAAAGTTGGAAATGCACCTGAGGGTGACCAAAAAGACTTCGAGCAAGCAATGAAGGAAGAAATTCCTGAGCTCGGAATGACCAGCTCTGCACTCATGAGCAAACTTAACGTCCGCGTGAACCTCGCAGTTGACCTCGACGAAAAGGAAGTCATCCCTACACCATTCGGTGAGTTTGATAAGCCAAGCATCGTAGCACGTCTCGATGGAATCGCATTCCTCTGGGACAAAATGGGTGATGACCTCATCGCTGAGTCAGGAATGCCATTCCAGAAGAAAGAAGAAGGTGGAGTCACTACCTACTCTATCCCTGCTGAAATGGCTGCACAGCTCATGGGCTACGCACCAGTCATCTCTATCCATAAGAACAAGAATCAAATCTGGATTTCATCATCTGCAGATTTCCTAAAGCGCAGCACAGGTGGCACTGAGTCACTAGCAAACAGCCTCGCATACAAAGGAACCATGAATGGTCTCCCACAAAAAGGAAATGCAATGATGTATATGTCTAAGGACTTCGCTGATCTACTACTACAAATTCACGGAATTGCCAAAGAAAACGGCATGATGGAAGGACTAGGAGAGCAAGAAGCTGAATTAAACAAAGCGGTAGAAGCTCTTAAGAAGATTAACCAAGGCAGCGTCACCACACTCACAAGAGGAGATGATGGTCTCCACATCTCATCACGCAGCACAGAAAGCATGGAAAACATGCTCGAAGAAGCTGAGAAAATGATGAAGAAACTGAAGTAATCTTCTTCTGACAAAAATATTCAAACCAAATGAGCCATTCCGTTAACGCGGAATGGCTCATTTTTTTATCTCTCAAACAACCGAAATCAAACACTAACCGCCGCCTTAATATGCGGATGCGGATCGTAGTCTTCTAGCTTGAAATCCTCAAACGTGAACGCATCGATATCCTTCACCTCAGGATTTATCCACATCTTAGGTAGCGGTCTAAAGTCACGCGTAAGCTGCTTCTCTGTCTGTTCCAGATGATTACTATACAAATGCAGATCACCAAAACTATGCACAAAATCGCGCGCCTCATACCCCAGCACCTGTGCTATCATCATGGTGAACAACGCATACGAAGCTATATTAAATGGAACCCCTAAAAACAAATCCGCGCTCCGCTGGTACAACTGGCAACTCAGCCCTGGCTTCTCACTCCCCACATCATGCACATAAAACTGGAACAACAAATGGCACGGAGGTAACGCCATCTCATCCACCTTCCCCACATTCCACGCAGACACCAAATGCCGCCTAGAAGTAGGATTATGCTTCAGATCATGGAGCAGCCTCGCGATCTGATCCACAGACGTCCCGTCATCCTTCGCCCAGGATCGCCACTGCTGACCATACACCGGACCTAAATCTCCATTTTCATCCGCCCACTCATCCCAGATCCGCACACCATTCTCCTTCAGATAAGAAATATTCGTGTCCCCTTTCAGAAACCACAGCAACTCATGAATGATAGAACGCAAGTGCAACTTCTTAGTCGTCAGACACGGAAACCCATCTCGTAGATCATACCGCGCCTGCCTACCGAACACTGAAAGCGTTCCCGTTCCCGTCCTATCTCCACGCCTCTCGCCATTCTCCAAGACATCTTTAAGCAGATCATGATACTGTTTCATACCCACCTTCTAAACCCTCCACTCCAGATTGACACCAAAAAAACTCACCAAAATACATCACCACCACTCACGGCTTGATTTCCCGCCCCACTCACCCCATCATCCCCACAGATTAGAAATTACCAACCATGAACTTCTTAGACATCACCGCCATCCTCCTCACCCTAGCAGCACTCTTTGCCTACATCAATCACCGCTGGATCAAGCTCCCAGTCACCATTGGCATCATGCTTATCTCCCTCATTGCCAGCCTAGTAATGATCGCCGTAGGGCAATTCATCCCGTCCTTCGATGACTCCGCCACCGCCTTCGTAGCATCCATTGACTTCAATGAAGCACTCATGAACTGCATGCTAAGCTACCTCCTCTTCGCAGGCGCACTCCACGTAAACCTCACCGAGCTCAAATCCCAGAGACGCATCGTCGCCATCATGGCTACCATCGGAGTCACCATCACCACCTTTGCCGTAGGAACTATCGCCTACTATATTTTCAGCCTGTTAGGAGTCCAGATCCCCTACGCCTGGTGCCTCGTCTTCGGAGCACTCATCGCACCTACAGATCCAGTCGCAGTCCTCGGTATTCTCAAGACCGCCGGAGCACCTAAATCTCTCGAAACAAAAATCACCGGTGAGTCCCTCTTCAATGATGGAGTAGGAGTGGTCATCTACCTCGTCCTCGTAGGCATCGCAGTCAGCGGCGTAGGAAATGTCACCGTCTCCAGTGTAGCCCATGACTTTCTATTAGAAGCCGGTGGAGGCATCCTACTCGGGCTCGTCCTCGGCTACATCTGCTATAAAATGCTACAATCCATAGACAACTACCACGTAGAAGTCCTCCTCACCCTAGCCCTCGTCACAGGAGGTTACCGCCTCGCCATGTACTACCACCTCAGCGGACCACTCGCCATGGTCATCGCTGGTCTCATGATCGGAAACCACGCTCGCGAGAACGCTATGAGTGAGCAAACCAGAACTAACATCGACACTTTCTGGGAACTCATTGATGAGATCCTCAATGCCATCCTCTTCCTCCTCATCGGCTTAGAAATTTTCATCCTAGACTTCTCCACCCCAGTCATCATCGCCGGACTCCTCCTCATCCCGGTATCACTCGCGGTCCGCTACCTCTCCTCAGCACTTGCAGTCAGCGCACTAGGTAAATTTAGAAAATTCACCCCCGGAGTAGTCAAAATCCTCACCTGGGGAGGCATCCGCGGCGGCATCTCCGTAGCCCTAGCCCTAGCCATCCCTAAGTCAGCTGGCGATGCCCGCACCTACATCCTCGTAGTCACCTACATCATCGTCATCTTCTCCATCGCCGTCCAAGGCCTGACCCTAAAATCCCTCATCTCCAGAACACTAGCGAAAAGATAGTTGCCAGTTTACAGTTCACAGTTGCCAGTTACCAGTTGCCAGTTACCAGTAAAAGCCACCAAAGAATCCGCCCTTAAAACTTAACACTTTAAACCTAAAACTCCACTCACCATGACCATCACCGAAGCACAAAACGAGCTCCTAGACGACCTCAGCATCTTTCAAGACTGGACCGAGCGATACGAATACGTCATCGGCCTAGGGAAAAAACTTACCCCTATGGACGACGCCAGCAAGACTGCTGACAAGCTCATCCAGGGCTGCCAATCTCAAGTCTGGCTCGATGCAGAAAACCAAGACGACAACATCATCTACCACGCGGACTCAGACTCCCTCATCACCAAAGGCATGATCGCCCTCTTCGTAAAGACCCTCAGCGGACAATCCGCAGCAGACATCCTCACCGCAGACATGAGCTTCATAGACAAAACCGGACTCAAAGAGCACCTAGCCCCCACCCGAGCCAACGCCCTCAACCTCATGTCCCGCCAAATGAAAAAACTAGCGCTAGAGCTATCCGCACAATAGCCGGTAGCCAAAGTACCTAGAACTTAAAACCTAACACTTAACACTTAAAACCATTTTGCTAACCGACTCCCACTGCCACCTCGCATCCCATAAATTCCCCCCAGAGGAAATCCCTGCCCTCATCCAGCGCGCGGCGGACAACGGCATCCACCGCATGGTCACCCTCGCCACCTGCCTAGATGACATCTCGGCAAACCTCCAACTCGCAAAAACTTACCCCCAGATCCACGCCACCATCGCCATCCACCCGTGCGATGTCCACAACACCCCGGATCACTATTTAGAAACTCTCCAGCAGCACATCACTCATCCAAAATGCTGTGCCGTAGGCGAAACTGGCCTAGACTATTTCCACCCGGCACCCACAGAAGAAGGCTGGACAGAAGAAACCTACCACGCCCGCCAGCGGCAATTCCTCCACCAGCACTTCCAGCTCGCCGCCCAGCACGGCAAAAACATCGTCATCCACACCCGTGACAAACCCGGCAGCACCCTCGGCAGAAATTCTCTAACAGACGCAGTAGAAATCTATAAACAATACGCGGATCAAGTCACCGCCGTCTTCCACTGTTTCCTAGGACCTTGGGAAAACGCACACCAGATCCTAGACCTCGGCGGCTACCTCTCCTACACCGGCATCACCACCTTCAAGAAAGCCACAGAAACCCTAGAAGCGGCAAAACTTACCCCCGCTGACCGCATCATGGTAGAAACCGACTCCCCCTACCTAGCCCCAGTCCCGCACCGAGGCAAACGAAACGAACCCGCCCACACCCTCCACACCGCCACCCACATCGCAGCAGCCCGCGGCATCTCACTAGAAGAATTTTCTGAAATCACCGAGCAAAACGTCAACCGATTTTACCAGCTAAGCTAAGGATAGATATTCTGGTCACCAAAAAATCTGAACTTGCAAAACACCTCAGATCCAGTAAATTATTACCTATGAGCATAGCTGAATTAAAGAGCCAGTTGGATGGTCTCTCACTAGATGAGAGAAGACATTTGAGTGCCTACCTAGTTAGTTTAAGACATCGCGAATTACAACAGTATCGTGAGTCTATAACCGCCAAGATAGACAACAATTCATCTGATGACTGGGTCTCATTCGAGGAATTCGATAAACGAGTTTCAGTCTAGTTTATGGAATATCAACTATTAATTGCCGTTGACGTACTTGAATTCATTGAGCGTTTACCTCGGAAGACAAGGTTAGCCTTACGCGCTGTTATTTCTGAAATAGGTTCCGATCCCATTGACCTCTCAGATGCCGTTGAATATGATTCCATAGGTCGAATGGTGCAGATCACAGTAGTGGGAGATTATGCCCTTACCTACTGGATTGATGATGCAGATCAGCATGTCAAAATTTTAGACATCCATTCAGCGGATCGATGAAAATACCATGTTTTATCAATTTCAATCTAAAGCAACAAACATAGATTTAGGAAGACCAACAGGCATCCTAGTAGCTGCACACGAATTTCAAGATGGTAAACATCCAATCTAGACCTCACTCTTTTCAAACCAGCCTAACCGCAATGAATTGTTATCAAGTCGGGAAGAGTGGTCTTATATTATTCTCTAAAAAATTATGCGCCTAATCATATCAATATTCCTCATTTCAATAGTCTCAGTATTTGGAGAAGAAGAAGTCAAGCATGTTAGGACATTTCATTATCCCCCGTATTTGCTTCAAGTGCTAAAAACTAAGTACGAAGGCGCAACGCTCAAAGAGTTACTTTCAAATGCAGGAGCGAATTTGGATGATAAAGATATAGTCGCCGGTCCAAATGGAGCAGGTATAATTGTTCGCTCTTCAATCAACAACCTAGAAACTATTGAAGAAATTATTAAAAGTTGTTATCCATTACAATCAGCATTTCAAAACTCCAAGGACATTAAGAAGACCCTCATTAGCAACAAATGGGATCTCAGTAATTTAGGCATAGGGATTGTTAATTTTAAGACTAAAAATTCAGCTGTTGTGACCACCCGCAATGTATACGATAATCCTTTCTCAGAAGACGACGATCCTTTTCTAGGCGATTCGACAGCGAACAAGAATAATGTTTATATTGAGAAAACAAATTATAGATGGGTTTTAACCAAGCAGAATGTAATAGAGTTCAGATCGGACATGGGTAAGATGCTATTCACAGCGATTCTTATCGGAGATAAATTGCATATTCAAGATTTCCATTCCAAACCTTCAATAGAAATCACTATTAGTTCTATAAAAGAACCAAATCAAAATAAAAAAGAGAACAACAATCAGGAATCAGATAGTAAGTAATTTCTCATCACTAATCGTATGACAAGACGACCTTCAGCCATCAAATCTACACTAAAAACGAAACGAACCCACCCACATCGCAGCTGCCCGCGGGCTTTCACTAGAAGAATTTTTTGAAATTACCGAGCAAAACGTCAACCGATTCTATCTGCTTCCTCAGTAAAAAGTGCTGGAGGTTTCCAACCTCCAAATCAGCAATCAGATCTATCATGCTACAACTCTTCGCATTCATCATACTCCTCGTGGCGGGTCTCTATCTCTCTGAGCTGAGCTGGAAAGTAGT
>CAKZMG010000087.1 GCA_937128235.1 uncultured Verrucomicrobiales bacterium | reverse complement strand
TGATTATGCACTGTGTTTCACGGGTGGTGGATAGACAGTTTCTGCTGGGTGATGAGGAGCGTGAGGTCTTTGTGGAGATGATGCGTATGTATGAAGAGTTCTGCGGGATCAAGGTGCTGTCCTACTGTGTGATGTCTAATCACTTTCATATACTGTTAGAGATCCCTCCTAGGATTCATGCTGTGGATCTGAGTGATGAGGAATTTCTAGCGAAGCTAAATAGTATCTACTCGGTGGCTTATGTGAAGGAGGTGAAGAGCTGGATGCAGAAACTCAATAAGAATCAGGCGACGAAGGCGATGCGGGAGCTTAAGGCAAAATACACGTATCGGATGGGCAATATGTCTGAGTTTATGAAGTCTCTGAAGCAGAGATTTAGCCGCTGGTATAATAAAACACATGGTCGCCGTGGGACGTTGTGGGAGGAACGCTATAGCTCTACGGCTGTTAGTGCTGGGAGTGCGGCGAAGATGGTGGCTGCGTATATTGACCTGAATCCTCTACGTGCTAGCATGGTGGATGATGCTAAGAATTATCGCTGGAGCAGCTATGGTGAGGCTGTGGCAGGAGGACAGAAGGCTCTGGAGAATTATCAACATTTGTATCAATCGAGTGATAGAGCGGGTGTGATGGTGGAAGAATTATCCGCTGAGGAAGTCTTGCAAAAATATAGGATGCTGATGGCTGAAGAAGGTGTGGAGGCGGATCAAGATGGGTTGCCAATGACGCAGGGGCAGCGAGCTAGTAAGAGGCGTAAGAAACGCAGTGGTTATAGTCGTGAAGAGGTAGATCAGATACTTGAAAAGAATGGCAAGCTGAGTAGAGCCGAGTTGTTGCGCTGCAAGACACGCTACTTTACGGATGGTGCTGTTATAGGGAGTAAATCGTTCGTCAATGGCTTCTTCAAGAGGGTGAAGGAAGGGTTAGCCGGAGATCGCCAGGTGGGCGCTAAGCCGATGCGGAGAGTGCCGAAGATAGATGTGGCTGAGACCGGAGAAGGTAGCCAACTGTATAGTTTTAGAGACCTACAGAAGGATGTGTT
>CAKZMG010000086.1 GCA_937128235.1 uncultured Verrucomicrobiales bacterium | reverse complement strand
CTTATCAGTAGCATTAGCCATCCCATCAGCCATCATCAGAAACTTCTCCTCAGTCGTAGACCTAGAAAACTTCTCCAAATCAACATTCAACTTCTTAAACGCAGCCACATAACTCTCCACCCCCTCCTCAGCCTGCACACCATTCTTCACCATATCACTCCACGAATCATTCAACTTCTCCAGATCAGACCCTGCCAGCTTAGCAGCCACACCATACTTCCGCACCTGGTCAGCATCCATATCCACACGCAGATTTATCTTAGATATACGATCAAACTTCCCAAAAATCCCACTAACAAGACTCTTCACATTCCCCAACAACATAGCACCCAGATTAGCAAAACTAAAAGCATTACTAAGATTCAGCGCCTTCATCATCCCACCGCCAAACTTCTTCGCATCACGCCTACTCTCAGTAAGCATCTTCTTAAAGCCCGCATTCTTACCACCTAAAATTACATCCACTCTACTCATAATATTATCAACCGTTTTACTTTAACCTTTAACCTTTAACCTTTAACCTTTAACCTGCGCCAACAGCGCCAACAGCGCACCTAAATCCCCAAATCCTCATCCGTATAACCCATCTCCCTCATCTCCTCGATCAGACCATCAGTCAGCAGAGTAAACTCCGCCCCATCCTGCTCAGCCCACGCCAGCCTAGCCCACCCTATATCGCTAAACCTCATCCACCACGCCTCACCCATACTGCACCCACACTCACGCATAGCCACACACACCATCACCACCAGCCAGTGAACCTTCAGAGCCTTACCACCCTTACCATCCAGCAGCCTAGGCCCCAGCATCTCACCCTCCAGCCACCTAAATAAATTCTCACGCTCACGCTCACGCCTGGACATCTTCCCATACCGCAGACCACGCCACCACGCACCCCAGCGTTCCCACCGGGAACCACGACCCAGAGCACCCCACCAGCTAGCATCATCACCAGAGCTCAGCAGCCTAGCCGCCATCACCACATCCAGATCATCCGCATACCCACCAGACAACACCGGACTATCTAGGA
>CAKZMG010000085.1 GCA_937128235.1 uncultured Verrucomicrobiales bacterium | reverse complement strand
AAAGCCGCCTACGTAGATCCCAGAGACTTCACCATCATCAATATCGAACTCACAGATGCAGGTGGCGATAAGATGACAGCCTTCACACTCACCCTCAAACCAAGTTTAGACATGATTGCCACCGTTTACGATGGCAGAGTCATCAACTACGCCACGCTCAATGCAGAACGCCTAGGCAAGCGATTCGTCATCACAGGCCTAGATTCTAAGGAAGAGGCACAGGCTTTAGTCCATTCGCTGCAACGAGAACAAAGCACGCTGAAAATCACCGAAGAGCGAGAATACACACTACCAGAAAATAGATAACCCACTAAACACTGACTACCTCTAGCCCTTTTACACGGCTAAATTCACGGATATTACCAGTAGCCACAGGAACAGAATGAGCAATAGCAGTCGCTGCTATCCACATGTCATTGGTTCCAATCAATTCTCCTACAGAAGCAAGCTGTTGATAAATTTGACCATATTGCCAAGTCACATCCTGCGTGATAGGCAGTACTTCAAAAGGTGAGAGAAAAGCTAACCATTTTTCATAGTTAGCCATGCTCGCCCCACAAGCAAACTCACCTGCAATCGTTGGTGTGATACACATTCTTGTTGCAGGCAAACTATTCAAAAACTTGATAGCCGCTCCTTCTTTTCCTCTGCGTGTCTCCCTTTCTAACTTAATGAGTATATTTGTATCGAAGATCATAAACTTATTCTTCGTCCCAGGGGCTTATAGGTAGAGCATCTCTGCGGTCAGCTTCCTCAACTGCACTTAACTCTTCCTCTGTAAACGACGCAGACCTAGATCCGAGCATTGCTAATAACTCTTTCCCAGTCTTAAGAGACTCAGGCAGAATGGCACGGCGAACCACCGAAGTGAATGACTCTTTCCCCCTCTTCGCTGCACGCAACTTCTCGTATGCATCTATTTCAAGTGTAATTGTCTTTGTTGCCATACACGAACAATACACGAAAAAATCAGTTCTGTCAATTTTGGTTCAGATCAATAACTTCCTGTTAGAAGAAAATTCTGCTTGCACGTAGCACAACTAGCGTGGAGTCTCAGCGCATGGATTACGGATCGTTAATTGAGAAGCGAAAGCAGAGATTTGCAGAGGTGGAACACGCCATCTCTGACCCAGATCTATTTTCAGATCAGAAGAAAGCTACAGAGACCATGCGCGAGCACGGCAGGCTCAAGAATCTACTCGAAATGTGGGATGACTTACAGACCTGCAAGACCAATCTCGCTGAAAATCAAGAGCTCATCAAAGAAGACGACGCTGAAATAGTAGAAATGGCACAGGAAGAAATCCCTGAGCTAGAATCCAGAATAGAAACTCTCTCGCAAGATGTGCAATACGCGCTTCTCCCCAGAGACGCCACAGAAGACCGTGATGCTCTGGTAGAAATACGTGCAGGTGCAGGTGGTGACGAAGCTGGGCTGTTCGTGGCTGAAGTCATGAAAATGTATGAACGCTACGTTTCCGCTAAAGGCTGGAAGCTAGAAGTCCTAGACAGCAGCCCATCAGACGTAGGCGGCTTCAAGGAAGTGACACTTAAAGTCACTGGAGAAGAAGTTTTCAGATTTCTCAAATACGAGTCTGGCGTGCATCGCGTGCAGCGTGTCCCCGCCACAGAAACTCAAGGCAGAATCCATACCTCTACCGTCACCGTCGCAGTGCTTCCGGAGGCAGAGGAAGTGGACATTGAGCTAAAGAAAGAAGACCTCCAGATACAAGCAACACGCTCTGGCGGCTCTGGTGGTCAGCACGTCAACACCACTGACTCCTGCGTCCAGATCACCCACATCCCATCTGGTCTCCAAGTCAGATGCCAGGACGGACGTAGCCAGACTCAGAACCGCGAGCTAGGAATGCAGATCATGCGCGCGAAACTCTACGAAGCGAAAGTGCGTGAAGAGTCTGAGAAATACTCAGCCCAGAGAAAATCACTCATTGGCTCAGGTGACCGCTCAGAGAAAATCCGCACCTATAATTTCCCCCAGTCACGCATCACGGACCACCGCATCAACTACACATCGCACAACCTAGACGGAGTGCTCGGGGGTCAGCTCAGTGAGTTTACTGACAACCTCCAGAAAGCCGAAATGGAACAACGCCTCGCAGACGCGGGCTTGGAATAACCATCCATGAAAACCATTCTGGAAACTCTCGATGGCGGCACCCAATGGCTTGAAAAAAAAGGCATCGAAGACGCGCGCAGAAACATGCAGCTACTCATCTGCCACCAGCTAGACATGAGCAAAATTCAGCTCTACACGAGCTTTGATCAGCAGCTTGCTGAGACCGACCTTGTCCCGCTTCGTGAGAAATTAAAACTCCGTGGCGAAGGCACTCCACTGCAGCACCTGTTAGGCACAGTGGAATTTTTCCGCAGGGAATTTAAGACAGATGCCCGCGCACTCATCCCCCGCCCCGAGACCGAGGAGCTAGTAGAAATAGCCATCCAGCTAGCTAATAAAAAACTTACCTCTGTACCCGAAGAAATTCTAACAGAAGACCTAACAGAACCATCTAACTACGAAGATTCTGAACCAGAAGAACCCGGAGAAGAGCAATCCCCTGCGGACGACCATGAGGGAGTGCAAGCCCCTGCGGACGACCATGAGGGAGTGCAAGCCCTTACCCCTAAATTCAAAATCCTAGATATGGGCTGTGGCTCCGGAGTCATCGGGATCTCACTTGCCGCCGAGTTAGGGCCACGTGTGGAGGTCACCTGTGCTGACATTTCTGAAGAAGCACTCAACTTAGCGAAAGAAAATAGTGAGCTGCTAGGTATAAAAAATGTGACCTTTTTGACCTCTAACCTCTTCTCAAAGGTGACAGAAAGCTATGATCTCATCGTGGCAAATCTCCCCTACGTTCCAGAGACGGACAGACCATTATTAGCTCCAGAGCTAGAGCATGATCCTGACCTCGCACTCTACGGAGGAAAAGATGGACTCGACATAATCAAAATTTTCATCCAACAAATAGGCAAACATCTCAACGACCAAGCAGACATCGCACTAGAAATAGGCATCCATCAACACCAAGAAGTAGAACAACTTCTCACCACTGCCGGCTTCACAGAAATCACAACAACCTCAGACATGTCAGGAATCTCACGTTTCCCGACCGCTAAATTTCAACACTAAAAACACTACTCTAACATGGACAAACTCATCGTACACGGCGGCACCACACTCAAAGGCTCTATCAACATCTCAGGAGCCAAGAACGCATCCCTCCCCATCCTCGCAGCCGCTCTTCTCACAGCAGACGATGTCATTATCCGCCGCGTGCCAGACGTATCTGACACCAACTACATGATCCAGATCCTCTCCGCACTCGGAGCAGAAGTAGAGCGCTCCAGCGGCACCGTCCGCATCAATGCCGCCAACATCATCTCAGACGCACCCTACGAACTAGTCCGTAAAATGCGCGCCTCCATCTGCGTCATGGGTCCACTCCTCGCACGTCTCGGAAAAGCCAAAGTCTCACTCCCTGGCGGATGCGTCATCGGTGATAGACCCGTAGATCTCCACCTCAAGGGACTCCGCGCTATCGGTGCAGTCATCGATATGGAAGGCGGAAATATGGACATGTCCGCACCAGATGGACTCACCGGTGACGAAGTAGATCTCCGTGGCAAACACGGCCCCACAGTCCTCGGCACAGACAACCTCATGATGGCAGCAGTTCTAGCCAAAGGCACCACCATCATCGAGTCCGCAGCCTGTGAGCCAGAAGTCGTAGATCTCGCAGATTTCCTAAACTCCATGGGAGCAAAAATCGAAGGTGCAGGCACCAGACGCATCACCATCCAAGGCGTAGAAAAACTCCACGGAGTAGAGCACACCATCATCCCAGACCGCATCGAGGCAGGCACCTACATGGTCGCTGGAGCCATGGCTGGATGCAGGGAAAATGGAATCACACTCAACCGCGTCAACCAAGAGCACCTAGAGCCAGTCACAGAAAAACTCATCGAAGCTGGGCACCAAGTGAAATTTAACGATGCCGGAAACTCTGTCACCGTGAAGCCCGGCAGTGAGCCAAAAGGATGTAGCATCACCACTGCCCCACACCCAAATTTCCCAACTGATATGCAAGCCCAGTTCTCCTCACTCTTCGCAGTCACACCTGGCATCTCCATCATTGAAGACACCATCTTCCCACAGCGCTTCATGCACTGTGCTGAAATGACCCGCATGGGAGCAGACATGCAAGTAGATAATGGCAAAGCCGTCATCACTGGAGTAGAACAGCTCTCCGCAGCACCCGTCATGGCATCAGACCTCAGAGCCTCAGCAGCTCTCGTTCTCTCCGCCCTAACAGCCAAGGGCAGCACAGAAATCTCCCGCCTCTACCACATCGACCGAGGCTACGAGCACATCGATGAAAAACTCCTCCAGCTCGGCGCCAATGTGGAGCGTGTTAGAGAATAATTTTTACTATCTCAAAAAAATTTTAAAAAATAACACGCTAGGCGATTGCCTTTGTTAGAGGATTCTGATAATTCTATTACAAAGACCATGACAACTACCCCAAAACCTACGCCTACAGAGCAAAAACACTCAGAAAACAGACCAAGAATCCTCATCGTCACCCCAGAGATCACTTACCTGCCCTCTGGAATGGGGAACATGGCTCAGCGAATGTCCGCAAAGGCTGGCGGCATGGCAGACGTCTCCTCATCACTCATCAATGCCCTCTTCGACATGGGTGCAGATGTCCACGTAGCACTGCCAAACTACTCCAGCATGTTTAACTCAGATGGGAGAAATATCATCCAGCGTGAGAAAGACAAAATTGCAGACAAGCTCGGCGAACAACGCATCCACCTAGCAGAAGACCCCATTTTCTACAGAAAGAACCAAGTCTATGACTCAGCTAAAAATCACCTAGCTGCACTCGCATTTCAGAGAGAAGTCATCAACAACATCATCCCAAAAGTTCAGCCAGACCTCATCCACTGCAATGACTGGATGACAGGGCTCATCCCGCCAGTCTCTAAGCGCCTAGGCATCCCAAGTCTCATCACAGTGCACAACATCCACTCCGAGAGACTCACCATGGAAGAAGTAGAAGACCGTGGCATAGACGCCTCAGAATACTGGGAAAACATGTACTTCACCGGCTCACCAGCTAACTACGAAGACGCTCGCCATAACAAGCTAATCGACTTCATGGCTACAGGAATCTTCGCCGCAGACCATGTAAACTCAGTCAGTAAAACATTCCTCTACGAAGTAGTAGAAGGCAAGCATGAGTTCGTCCCAAAAGCGATCCAGACAGAGCTCGCTAACAAGCTCTACTCAGGACACGCCACCGGCATCCTCAATGCACCAGACGCATCCTTTGATCCACAAACAGACACTCACATCAAACACCACTTTGATGAGTTCAGTCACGTCATCGGTAAAGCGGCGAACAAGAAACAATTTCAAGAAGAAGTAGGGCTCAAAGTAGATCCACACGCACCTCTATTCTACTGGCCTTCCAGACTAGACCCCATGCAGAAAGGCTGCCAGCTACTTGCAGACATTCTCTACCAGATCACCGCAGACTACTCAGACATCGGGCTCCAGGTTGGCATCGTAGCTAGTGGTGAATATGAAAAGCACTTCCACGACATCGTAAACCTCCACGGTCTCCAGGACAGAGTAGCTGTAAAACCGTTCAACGAAAGTCTCTCACGCCTCGCCTACGCTGGCTCTGACTTCATCCTCATGCCATCCAGATTTGAGCCATGCGGGCTCCCACAAATGGCGGCTCCTATGTATGGAACCTTACCTGTAGTGCATAACACAGGCGGTATTCATGACACCGTGGACCACCTCCACTATGATGGTAATTTAGGAAATGGATTCAGGTTTGATAACTACGGAGCCGAAGGATTCAGATGGGCAATTGATGAAGCCGTCAGATTTCACAGATGGCCAGCCACAGACAAGGCGAGAGTCATTCAGCGCATCATGAAAGAATCTAAACTACGCTTCAACCACAACACCACCGCAGCAGCCTACATCGACCTCTACTCTAAAATGCTAGGCCGCCCAGTAGTCAATGAATCAGAGTAGTTAGTAGAGAGTATTTAGTAGTCAGCAATGCCCGCAACCCTAGGTTTAACATTTAATATCTATCATGTAGTCATTTCCAGCATGATGAGCACCAAACATACGTCCTATAAGACACATAAGACCTATTCCATCAACCCGAGGATTCATCAACCAAGACTTAAAACCTAACACTTTAAACTTAAAACTTTTAAAACTAATGCCCACCATCATCATCGGCATCACAGGCTCTATCGCCGCCTACAAAGCAGCAGACATCACCTCCCAGCTCATCAAAGACGGGCATGAGGTCCACGTAGTGATGACAACATCTGCCACAGAATTCATCACCCCCCTCACCCTCCAAGTCCTCTCCAGAAACCCAGTGCTCGTCTCCCTAGAAGATGAGAAACAAGCCTGGAAACCTGGCCACATCGACCTCGCTGACCGAGCAGATCTCCTCGTCATCGCCCCCGCCAGCGCGAACACCATTGGCAACATGGCAAATGGACTAGCACCAGACCCACTCACCTCCATCTACCTCGCTCTAAACACCAAAGCAAAAACCCTCATCGCCCCCGCCATGAACGGTAAAATGTGGGATCACGCAGCCACCCAGCGCAACGTTAAAACTCTAACCAAAGACGGTTGCCATTTCATCGGACCAGAAGAAGACGGAATGCTAGCCTGTGGATATAAAGGCAAAGGCAGACTGCAAGATGTGGAGAGTATTTTAGAGAAGATAAATGAGTTAGTTTAAAGGCGAAACTCTCTCTAAGTCCATATTCTGAAGCAAAACTCTCTAATCTCATCCCCTAGTTCAACACTTGTATTTTTAGCCATAATTTTCGTCTATTATTACTACAAGTATCTACCAAATACTGATAAAAACAATCTCACCTCTACAGAACATTGGCCGCTCTGAGAAATACCCCTAACACCGTCATCAAAATCGCGAAAAACAACATCATTCCTCCTACCTTCCGAGCCTCAGAATTATACGTATAAAAATCACCATCAGGAGTCTTCTCCTTCATAAGACACAGGGATAACGCGATACCAGTACCTGCTATAACCCAACCTAGCCAAATAATTCCACCAAACAAGCCAGTCACAGGTAAACACGATAATACCCATCCACAAATTAATAGACGCATAGAAGCAGGCTTACCCAGTTTCAGCTTCTCTACCCTCTCTGCTTTCTTTTCCCTCACAAGCAAGGAATCTATATCTCTCTCCTCTGCAAGCCTACGCGCATGCACCACATCAAAAGCATTCCAATCAGACGGATTTGCTAAAATATCTGCCAGATCTTCATCAGATGAACTCAGTAAATAATGATCATCAGGTAGATCATACTTTGCATACTCCCTCTCCAGAGCAGCCCGTGCTTCATCATAGTCTTCCCTACGGACACTGATGATCACCTCAGGATCATCTCCCGTTCCTATTTTAGAAATATCAAAATTTGTCGCAGTAGAACCCACCTTGTAAGCGATGCCCGCAGCCTCCAGCGGTCCAGTCGTCTCCTCAACGCTCTCTTCATCACGACACCTGTTTAACTCTATTAAATCCAACTCCATAATCTACAAAATCTCCTCCACGGGAATCTTCCCATTCGTCGCCACGATACTCATTACATCCGGCTCACCATC
>CAKZMG010000084.1 GCA_937128235.1 uncultured Verrucomicrobiales bacterium | reverse complement strand
CACCGGATTTCGGTCTGGCAGTTGAAAACGCTATCATTTACCTGATCAAGGTAGGTGAAAAGAACAGAGGCAAACTCACTACTTCAACAACAAACAAAACATGGTGCTACGAACACGCTATCGCTACCTATGCTCTGGCGGAAGCCTACATCGCGTGCAAGGCATACAACATCACTATTCCAAACCTCAAGGAGACGGTCATGGCAGCAGGTCACTTCATCATGGATAACCAACACAAAAGCGGCGGCTGGGATTATGGCTATGATACTGATGGAACTCGTGGCGGCGATACTTCGACCACTAGTTGGCATTTACAAGCCCTCATGGCATGCAAGATTAGCAAATTATTCGATCAGGAGACACTCGAATTATCAGCTAAGAACGGCATCAAATATTTAGAAGGAGCAAAAAACGGCAGAGGAACCGTTGGCTATGGTACTCATGGAAACAATCTAGCTCGCGGTCCCACCATGACTCCAGGCGCCGCACTCTGTTTCCAACAATGGGGCAAGGGCAATCGTTCATTTACTAGAAATGCCATCATATGGATCACTACCACCTATGAGTTTAACTACAAAACCGATGCCAACCTCTACATGCATTACCATTCCAGCCACGCCATGATCAATGCCGGCGGAAAAGCTTGGGCAGACTACAATACCAAAACAATGCCCAATCTAGCTGCTGCCCAAAACGAAGACGGATCATGGAATCTCCCGGGAGGAGCCTCGCACGGCTTGAGCAGCAAACACTACGCTACCTGCCTATCCACTCTCATGCTAGAAAGCTACTACAGATTCATTCCTCAGAAATGAATGATTCGTTGTTGTCCACTGATACCTTTCAGTTACCAATTCCTATAGAATACTTGGTAAATTGAGTCATGCCACACCTCTAGTTTAGGACTTATTTTTGCCTAAAATTGAGCCTATGGTGCTCAGCTATCTGGTCTGCCCAAGCTAAGTCAACGTCTGCCATATTAGCATACTTGTGCCACTGGGTGACAACATCGATCACCTCCTCGACTATCTCCTTAGCCCTGCCGCGTTTGAGAAAGGCTGTTTTTCCACATTGATTGAAATCCTCCAGAGTAAACCCGTCCACTTTTCCGTTCATTCTCATCTGGTGAGTTGAGGTCCAGCGTCCGGTGGGATTGTAGCTAAAGGTAATGTCGTAGGCTGGTGAGAGTTTCCAGTTACCACGCTTATCCATGAGGAACGCGATGTTCTTTACGTGATCGTCTTGATTCCTCGCTACTATATTAAATACCATTCTGCGGAACTGTTGTTCTATAAGCTCTACCCCCGTTTCCTCCATTATTGACAAAAACGAAAAATCTGAAATAAACATTACATGCTTAATCAGGGTTTAAAAAAACTCCTCGCTAGGCCATATCGAACGAAAACAAGAAATATCTAAAACATAGAAAACTAGACCAACAGCCATTACTCAAAAGGCAGCACAACTCAATAGACCATTCAGTTTACAGTGAAATTGTGGAGTTGTCAGTTTCAAAGGGAATCGGGTTAGCGACACAGACTTCCCTTGCTGCCATTGCAGATGCATTATCGGAACTATGCCAAATTATCACATACTGGATGTCAGAAACTTTTATCCATTGGATTTACCAATGGATAAGTGAACAACAAATAAAATCAAATGAAAATAAAAATGAAAATATTAGCAATTCCTGTATGCCTAGCACTGATGACAACATCTGCCCATTCAGCCCTATTGATCACAGTAACAGGTGATGCGAATGGTTCGGGTTCGGTGTGGGTGTTTAATGGATTTTGTGGCAGTGTTGCTACCGGCGGCACATTATCTTCACTATCGAAAGGCCCCACCATTAATTATTATTGGCATTTCGGGTCCGCTTTGTCAGGGGAAATTGCTAGCGAAGCTAATTATAATAACTCGAATTCAATTGGTCATTCTATAACTGGCGGTTCTGTGTCGGGCTCCAAATCTGGTGCGTTCACGTTCGACGGCTTGTTCTTGAACTCTGATAATTCTAATAGTGATGATTTTGCTTGGTTGATTGGATCACAACCGTCGCACAGCTTCCAACCTGAAGAGATTATTACATTTTCCAATTACACCCTGCAAACCAATCTCGACATTACCACATTTGGTGAAGGAGCAACTGCGATTACAACTAATGGTGATTCCTTTACGGTTACTTCAACTACCGCAGCTATTGGTGACCTGGCAATGACTTTTACCGCTCAAAGTGTGCCCGAGCCATCAAGCTCAGCATTACTCGGTCTCGGTGGTCTGAGTCTCCTCGTGCGTCGTCGCCGCTAAATCCAAGTTTTCGTCATACCAAACTATCAAAACATAATAAGAAGGCATCCATCGACTCGATCCGTCGGTGGGCGCCTATCTTGCTTGGATTGCTAGTTAATGCGTGATGATAAGACAAATCTTGGTTACTCGGTCGTTCTTTAGCTCTTCGAGTTGCTTATCATTCGTTAGGTTCAGAGCATTAGTAGGGAGTTCACTTGTTAGAGCTCCACCATCACCATTGAACCACACTGCGCGTCGCTACTGGCTCAATAGATGGATAAATACTAGTAATCCAAATTCAATCGATGATAGTCTGCTATTTCTCTAGACCACTCTGCACTCACTCCAACTTGATTAGCAAAAGACTGCCATAGGCTAACCACTTCCGTGACTTCCTCAACGATTGCCTTTGCGCGGCCCCGCTTGAGCAGCGCAGCTTTTCCGCATTGGTTAAAATCATTCAGGTTAAAATCATCCACTTTTCCGTTCATTCTCATCTGGTGAGTTGAGGTCCAGCGTCCGGTGGGATTGTAGCTAAAGGTAATGTCGTA
>CAKZMG010000083.1 GCA_937128235.1 uncultured Verrucomicrobiales bacterium | reverse complement strand
CGATAGGAGCTCACTGAAGCACTGGCGCGATGCCTGCTCATTCCTTCGCACAACGTGTGTAATGCCCAGCAAATGCAGCGAGCTTTGCGAGTGGAATGATCCCGGTGATGAGAAGGGGTCCCCTTTGGGGAAGTATCTCAGCATGAGCCTCCCTAGGAGGCGAAAGGGTGCGTGGTATTACACTCGTTGTGCGATGGCATGAAAGCAGGCATCGCGCCAGGGCGTCGGGGTGTGGAGTGCGGGGGTGGATTTGGTAGGGTTTTGAGTGTGAATTTTGAATCACCTAGAACCTCTGTATCCATTATTGCACATAGGGTAAAAGGAGTGATCATCTATCACTATTCTAAATTATAGGACCCCTTCGGGGTTTATTGTATTAGAAAATGGCTTGAGGGGTCATTTTACCTGTTTTTAACCATTTAGATTTTAATGTAATATATTTAGAATTAGGATCATTGCATATAGAATATTGTATAGCAAACTGCACAGAAACTTCACTTACTACGGATCTAGTTTTGACATAGGCCATGCCGTCAATAAAAATTAATTTTTCGTTGTCCATAGCTAATATACAATCAATTTTCTTAGTTTCTCCAGAGTTCAAATTTATAAATCTATTATCATCATTCAAAGAGTAAATTTGGGGCTGTATAATTTCTAAAGAGCTAAAGTTTTCTTTGAAATTAAGATTAGCCCAATTGTGAGAACGAAACTTAATACATGATGTAGATTCGTTTTTTACAACTGCAGAAATTATATTAGAATCATCCTTTTTTTCTATTTCAGCATCGTAAATTAAAATTTTATTTTTGAGACTATTATTACTAACTTGAGAACAGGACAGTAAAGTAAAGCATATACTAATTTTAATAAGGTGAAGTATCATAACATCGTTTTCCAATTTTTTTAATTATGGCATCTATTTTAGCGTCTGTTTCAGCGTCAGAAGCTCCTTTACAAAAGCTTCTAGCACTTCGTCTAGCCCCGGCAAACGATTTTTGAATTCCAATTCCTTCAGACTTGTATGCTCGAATTTCTTGACAGATACTCTGCTCACAAGTTGACGTATCTTTTTTCGTCGTACAGGCATCTATTGCATGAACTAGCTCATGTCTTATTGTATTTGTAGCTTGCCATTGTGGTCTAGATTTACTTGCCTGATTACAATAACAAAGGGTAATACTCGATTTTTTTCCTTTGTTAATTGATGTATGATAACCTGCTGTGTCTTGGTGCTCGTCATTACAACAATTAGAGCATTTAAAAGTGACACTACACCCCTCATCATGAATCTCTTTGATTATAGACTTATTTTTAGTATCCATTAGGGCTTTTTCGAGTTGTTTCTTACATTTTGCTTGAGATTGACCATTACATTCTGGACTTAAACCTAGCCAATCAATTCTATTTACCCCGTTATTTTCAACAAAACCGTACAAATTTGCTCCGCCTTTTTCCCCCAAGGGGTCTCTGGATGGCCATTTACCTAGTTTGGGTAGATAATATCTGTAGCCGTAGTTGTAGTAGCCGGTTTCTGCATCGCGTTGTTCGCCGTGGTAGCGGGTTTGCCAGTCGTGGAGGCTGAGGCTTCGGTTGGTGAAGCTCGCGTCCATGACTTGGCTTTCGCCGAAGGCGGTGTAGCTGTAGCGTTCGGTGACTGCGCCTGCGGTGTTGGTGATGGCGGTGGTGCTAACCATGGCATCGCTGAGCGCGTAGAGCCGTTCTTTGGCTGTGGTGCTGCAGGAACTGCTGGAGCTAGTGCCGTAGTAACGGTCACGGCAAATGAGGTCGTTGCGTCCTCGGATGCCATACACGCGTTGTCGCTCAGCACAGGTGTCTGTGCCTTTGCGTTCTTCGATGCATTTCCATGCGCTGTTGTAATAATAATCCACGATTCCTAGATTGGTACCACATAGGGTATGCTTCTTGGTGCGACGTGTCAAACCATCATATTCATAAATCACGTCGAGAGCTTTCTGTGCGGGACTACCGCTACTGCTAGATGATGAAGCACATCCGCCGTGTGTTCTCAGGCGCACTAGGCGATTCCAGCCGTCCCAGGTGGCTTCGTAGTCGCCTTCTGAGGGGAGTTCGGTGCGCGGGATTTTTGTCATATTTCCTGCTAAATCGTATTGCACTGGACTCGATGAGCCATCGAATGTGGTGATTTCATTCATGGGATTGTGGGTGCGTGTTTGGTTCACAACTGGGACGGATGTGCCACTTTGCTGGTAGTTGTTCCAGTTTCCTGTTGGATCATATTGCCAATTTTCTGCTTGGGTTGGGACGACTACGTGCGTGGCTAATTGTATTTGATCTCAAAATTTCCATCTAGATTCTACTTTTTTCTCAGCTTTTCACTTCGGCTCAATTTGCCATCAATGCATAAATTTTTACTCTTCGTTAAGACGCCATCTCATTATCAAACCGCCTTTTTTCGCTACGGCGATACCGTCAGTAAAGTCAACCGCAGAGCCTGTTTTCGGATTAATGTGTGAAAAAATATAATAATCATCATCTTCAATATATTTTACTGGGTAACTTTGATTAAAACTACTTCTCCCATGTTTAACAAGGTGTTGATAAGCTTGCTTGGGTGTCTGAATATGGGTATTTTCATGCCCTCGCTTAGTAAAACCCTCGGAGAACCAAGGGTGTGGTGTAATATGTGGATTCTCTCTTAACTCGGCTTTATATTCATCATACTTCATTTTTGATTCATGCTCTATTTGCATCACGAGAGCTTTTACTTTTTGAAATTTCTCTTCATTGATCTCAATTTTTTCTAAATATCTATTATTGTGTCCCAATTCTGTGTGGACTTTAGGATCTACTTGAAATGGCTGGAGATAACCGTTGTTCATTCTTGATGTCTTTTCCTTCAGAGATAAGTTATCATATTCTTTTTGCTGCTTCTTTAGTAATGCTTGTTCTGAAGCTAGAGTTTTAGATGATTGATTTTCTTGCTGTGGTTTTTGCATTACGTCATTTTTCTTATTTTTAGAACTCCAAAATAAATAACAGAGAAAAATTACTAAGGCGGAAGCTGTTGTCGTGATTATCGTTTTTTTCATGATTAGGTTAGTTACTAAATTCCACCTCACTTGTAGCATTGGTAGTGTTGTTTTTTCTGACATGCATTATATTACTGGTGTTAGCGTCTTTTGCATAACCAGCAAAAACACTGTCTTCATACATTTTTTTATTCGTGAAAGGTGACGTTCCATATGATGGATCGTAATATTTGCCTCCTGATTTCAGGATACAATGAGAAGAAAAGACTTTCCACGGCTTCTTATTGGGACCTTGTCCAGGTTCGCCTTCGGCACCAACTACTTCATTGCCCAGATTCACTTTGTCTGCATAAGAAGATGCATAGGGGTATCCAGATGAACCGCTTATCCCTAAGTCCTTAAATAGAACGTTATTCACGACTAAATAGTTATCATCCCCTTTCGGTGTGATACCAACTAGAGTGGCTTCAATTCCCTGCGCCTGTAATACATTCATCAATAGATCAGACCAAGCTCCACAATTTCCATTCCCATCAACACTTTTCAATAGTCCATTCATATCAAGAGCTCCCTCATTTCCTCCTAGGTAATAATGCATAGTTTTACCATCGATGCGTTTGACTTGCCGCCCCTCAAAATGTTTGTAGATAGCATGTCTGGCTGTAACCTCCGCTTTATTACCATCACCATATTTACAACCTATATAAAACAAGGATTCCATTCTGTAAGAAGATTTGCTTACACCAAGAGTAATATAAACTTGATGTTTGGTTGTAGCACATTTGAACCAGTCACTGTTTCCTATCTTCATTTCCCATTCGATTTTGAATGCTTTGTTAGGGTCTGTTCTATCATAAAATTTAATACCTTCGGGCCAAGCCATGACGGATTCGATTTCATCTATCACAACTTTTCCGCCTCTAATAATGGCATCTGTCTCAGGAATCTTGATACCATCACATCCTGTGGCACGCACTTTAAAATTTTGGTTCAGAGGTGTTCCTGTGACCTTAAATACTGCACCAAGTGAAGGTTTTGTTTTGTGTACAAAAGCTGAAGGATAGTCTTGCTCACCGTTGACTGCATCAGAAGGATCTCCATCACCATTCTTATCTAACCACTGAGGCAGATCATAACGTTTATTATTAGCATCATTTTTAAGTATTGTCTGATTTTCATACTCTTGCGCAGTAAGATGGACTTCTTCAATTATCACTACTGGTGGCATTAATAAAATCAACTTCGCTCCACTTCTCGCTAATATCGCTCCCGAGTCATTAATATCTATCCCCTGCACATACGGCCAGAGGCTTGAGTCCACTAGGTTGTCTAGCGGTGTCCAGCTGCCATTGCGCCAGAGTTTAGTCGCTTCTAGCCCTTCGCCTCGGCTATTGATCTTGCCTCCGATGCGCTGTGAGGCATCTGCTTTTGTCGATGTCTGCCATGTGAAATTACTCCCACCATTCTTCCGCTGACCTATCTGAAAACCTGTTTTTCCTTCAAGATAAAAATCATCTGAGTGCTGCCAAATAACAATATCACTTATATTTACCTGCCCATTTTCACCCTCAATGGTAGGCAAAAATTCAGGTGCTATGCTGGCTAACCCAGTAGGAGAATAACGTGCAGGATCCTCTGGATTGTCTGGCAGATTCGCGTTGCTCAGCACATTTGGCTTGCTTAGCTTGGAGAAAATCACCTTCTTCGTTTCATTCCCAACCCCGCCTTCGTTTTCTATCCATGTTGCCGCGTGCCAGCCATTTGGCTCACCTACCAGATGACAATTCGTAGGAGAACTCTGAGACGGAGTCACTAAAAATGGATCTCCTATCACTGGAGATAGCCGATGCATAGAATGAGACACCTGCACCATACCAGCTACTTTTTCAGCATGTGTCTTGACCGAGAAATGCCCTGTTTTCCCATACAGTAGAGTATCATTCAGATAACGTGGTTCAATAGTAATTGGCGAACCAAATAAGTTTTCATAATTTCCCAGAGTATCAAAACTTATCGCCACATTGCCATTCAGTTCAGCCACAGGATCTTGCCAAGTAGCTGCATTTGCATTCTTCTCCCACTTAATATAATTATAAGTAACTCCTGCTGTTTCAGTATCTACTTTAACCGCTATTTTCCCTTTACCATAGACATTTCCCAGAGCATCCACTACCGTGCCTCTACCCCTGAGATGGTCTGCTAAAGACAGATTGGCTGACCACCCCGCACTATGCCAGATGTAAGTCTCAAAAGCGGCCTTGACCGGATTCCCTTGCGCATCTACGGGCAAATCAGAATCAAACCTCGAAAGCAAAACATGCCCACCCTCACCTAAATCATAACTCCAGTCATCCGCTAAATCCACTCCCGCTGGCAAGCCCAAATCAATCACCACATAAGGATTCTCAGCCACTTTTTTCCAAGTAACCGCCTTATCAAGCGGGTCTGCATCATAGATGTCTGGCACGCTATCTCCATCCGTATCTAACAACTGCCCATCAGGAGTTCCATCATTATCAGAATCATCATCTAAAATATCCGTGCCATCGCTGACTTCTTGAGTATTAGAAATTCCATCGCCATCAGAATCTACATCAGGATCACTTTTTATTCTCCAGAATTTTTTATCTCCCAGCACCCCCGTGTGAGGGCGATGAGGTCTTAAAGCCGTTACTCCGTTTTGCGCATCAGCATTAATCCCTGTTAAAATGGAAACGAGCGCATTTTTAAAACTAAGATCTTTCCCCACCACTACCGAATCACTATCAATCACTGTTAGAGGCGTGTATAGATTAAGAAACAGATAAAAACCATTTTTGAGACCAGCATATTGAACTGGAAAGTTGGGGTCGATCTCAACGGTTGTTAGATACAGATGTTTTACAGATTGATCCTCAAGCGAAATCCAAGACACATAAGTTCCACCACTAGAAACAGACCTCACCTGAGCAGAAACGGTTTCAAAAGGAGCATCATTGCCATTCTCAGGAGCTACCCCTCCATGCAACGCAAACAAACGCAGCTTCACTAACTGTCCGCCTCCAATAAAACTCAAATCATCATCCCAATCAACCAAATCAGAAGTGTTCTGCAACGTATAAAGCACCCCTTTTTCAGCCACAAAATGCAGTTCCTGATATTTTCCAACCGCATCTTTTTCCAATTGAGTTTCAATGGGGATTTCAGTTTGAGTATATGCCGGATTAAAAGTTTGGTTGTTACAATAGGTGCATCCACCATACCCTTTTTCACCCACTCTGTTGGGGCATGTAAAACCAGCATTTACGGATATTTTTTGAATCCGTTGGTTAAAGTGTTTTTTTATATATGTTGGATAATCGTTATATCTCCTGTTACTCAT
>CAKZMG010000082.1 GCA_937128235.1 uncultured Verrucomicrobiales bacterium | reverse complement strand
GAGTCACAAAATACGCAAAACTAGTCCTCTGAAGCCTTTTTTGTGGTTTTTGTGCCTTTTTGTGGCAATCAAAAAAAAGTAAAATGGCTAAACATAACAAGATTTTCCCTAGCTTGATCGCCCTGATTGGAGAAAAGATTGGTCGGATCGGATAGATCGGTCGGATCAGTCGGATCAGTCGGATCTTTGTTATTTTTCCTTCGGCGGCGTGCGGTGCTCACCGAAGTATTTTTCGCTACGGTATCTGAGCCAGACTCTGAGTGTCTGCGGCACTGCTTCTCGCTGCTCAGGGGTAAGTTTTTCGTAGAGATCTATGGCGTGTTGGCGCTCTCTGCGGCAGGCTTTGTTGTTGTGCGCATCCCAGTGACTACGCGCCAGACGGATGCGACGGTTGACTTCCTTGATGAGTGTCTTGCCCACGAGTGGTTTGTTGAGCTTTTTCTGGATGTTCTTTTTTGCGGGCATGGGGGGATGCTATCGCATGTCAATGGTCACTCGTCAATTGTCAATGGGGCTTGTGCTTTGAAACCATCGTGAACTGAAACGAGGGAGGTTTCATCGTTCTAGACTATTGACCATTGCCAATTGACCATTGACGGCTCCTCTGGAGCCACAAAAACCTTGCATATCGGTGGGATTCGTCAAATATCTGCGCATCATGGCAAGAATCAATGACAATTTCTTAAAGTTAAAGGCAGGATATTTATTTCCTGAGATCGGCAGACGCGTAGGTGCATACACAGATGCAAATCCAGATAAGGCGGCATCGCTCATCAAGTGTGGGATCGGTGATGTGACTGAGGCTCTCCCGGCAGCGGTGCGCGAGGCGATGCATGCAGCGGTAGATGAGCTAGGAAACCGTGAGACGTTCCGCGGCTATGGACCAGAGCAGGGATATGATTTTCTCAGAGAGGCTGTGGCGGAGAACTGCTATGCTGGGCTGAACATCGGAGCTGGTGACATTTTCATCTCTGATGGATCTAAGTGTGATACTGGAAATGTGCTGGATATTTTCGCCGCTGATGGGGGAAATAAAATAGCGATCACTGATCCGGTCTATCCAGTGTATGTGGATACGAATGTAATGATCGGCAACACCGGAGATGCAGATGATGAGGGCCGCTACGAAGGGCTAGTTTATCTTCCTTGCACAGCTGAGAACAATTTCGTCCCTGCTATCCCTGAGGAGAAAGTGGACATCATTTATCTCTGCTACCCGAATAACCCAACAGGTGCCTCCGCGACCCGCGAGCAACTGACTGCGTGGGTGAACTATGCGAAGGAAAATGATGCGATCATTCTGTATGATGCGGCTTATGAGGCATTCATCCAGGATGAAAATGTCCCCCGCTCTATCTATGAGATCGAGGGGGCGCATGACTGCGCGCTTGAGTTCCGTTCGTTTTCTAAGAATGGTGGTTTCACAGGTGTCCGCTGTGGCTACATCACGATCCCAGAGACGGTGACTGGTGAGTCTGCAAGTGGCGAGCGCGTGTCTATCAAGCAGCTCTGGTCTCGCAGGACATCTACTAAATTTAACGGAGCATCCTACCCGGTCCAGCGCGGTGCGGAGGCTATCTTTTCTGAGGCTGGAAAGGCTCAGGTGGCAGAGCTAGTAGAGCACTACATGGGCAATGCTAAGCTGCTGCGCGAGGCATGCACAGAGATAGGGCTTAAGGTGTTCGGTGGTGAAAATGCGCCTTATGTGTGGGTGGCTTGTCCTGAGGGGCTCACTAGCTGGGACATGTTTGACAAGATGCTGACAGAAGCTAATGTGGTGATCACACCTGGCTCTGGCTTTGGAGCGGCTGGCGAGGGATACTTCCGTATCTCTGCATTCAACTCACGCGAAAATGTCATCGAAGTCTGCAAGCGATTAAAAACTTACCTGTAATGGGTATTTAAAATTGAAGATTAAAAATTAAAGATTTCAAAATGGCTATTCTAGATGTTTCTAACCTCACCACTCGGTTTCACACCAGAAATGGCATCGTTCACGCGGTGGAGGATGTTTCATTCTCTGTGGATAAGGGTGAGACGCTAGGCATCGTGGGTGAGTCAGGGTCTGGAAAGTCTGTGACTTGCTATTCACTGCTGGGGCTGATCCCTACCCCTCCGGGGAAGATTCACTCTGGGAAAGCGATTTTTGATGGAACCGATCTGCTCCAGGCTAGCGAGAAACAGCTGCGCAAGATCAGAGGAAAGCGCGTTTCGATGATCTTCCAAGACCCCATGACCTCGCTGAACCCTTTCCTGAAAATTTCTACCCAGCTTACTGAGCCGCTGGAAATCCATGAGGGGATCAAGGGGAAAGAGGCTCTGCATAAGGCGATAGATGCGCTGGCGGAAGTGGGCATCCCTGAGCCTGAAAAACGGATCAACTCCTACCCGCATGAGTTCTCTGGCGGAATGAGACAGCGGGTGATGATAGCCATGGCACTGATCACTCGCCCTGAGCTACTGATCTGTGATGAGCCTACGACGGCTCTGGATGTGACTGTTCAGAAGCAGGTGCTAGACTTGATCAAGGATAGGCAAAATGATCTGGGAACGGCTGTGGTGCTGATCACGCATGATCTTGCGGTGGTGAAGCAAACTTGTGATCATGTGAATGTGATGTACTCTGGCAGGATCGTGGAGAGTGCTCCGGCTGATACTTTATTTAGCCACCCGATGCATGCCTACACGCGTGCATTACTTCAGTCCATTCCTGCTACGCATAAGAAGGGCGAGCAGCTATTCACCATCCCGGGATTACCACCTGTGCTGACGGACCCGCCTAAAGGATGTGCATTTTCTGCTAGGAATACCTTAGGAAATAAGTCACTATGCATCTCAGACCATCACCCTGAGCTTACAGAAAAGGCTCCGCAGCATTTCGTGCAAGATTGCCCGGGATGTCTGTGCTAGGATCATCCGCCCCCCTTCAACTTTTATCAGCCCTATTTTACTTATGAGAAAATTATTCATTATTCTACCGCTCAAACTTAGTTTGCTATTCTGTGCTCCTAGTTGTTCAGCAAAGAAAGTAGAGACTAAGACTGAAGCTGAGGCTGCTAAAGTTAATACCGAAACTCTCACTAAGATTGCCTGTGGTTCATGCTTTAAGCCAAACTATAAAACGGCAGGAAATATATGGCCAGTGATCGCTTCAACTAAGCCACAGGCATTTCTATTCATGGGCGATAACATTTATGGAGACACGCACGATATGGATGTACTGCGCGCGAAATACAAAGTACTGACCGACCTCCCCGCTTATGCGAAATTTTCTAAAGAACATAAGATCATCCCGATGTGGGACGACCACGACTACGGCATCAATGATGCCGGCAAGGAATACCCAGAGAAAGCTGAGTCTCAGAAGATTTTCCTAGATACCTTTGGCTTCCCAGCAGACCACCCCGCGCGAAAACGGGGGGGAATCTACCACACCCACACGCAGGGAGCTAAGGGACAGGTCACGCAGATTATTAACATAGACACGCGCTATCACCGCAGTGCGCTGGATAGACGTAAGGTGGGACGCAGGAAGAAGTATTTCCCCGTCACAGATCCAAAAGCTACTATGCTGGGAGATGAACAGTGGGCATGGCTAGAGGCTGAGCTGAAGAAGCCAGCAGATCTGCGCATCATCGTTTCTAGTATCCAGATCATCTCATCTGAGCATCCTTACGAGAAGTGGGAGAACATCCCTGCGGAACGTAAACGCTTCTTTGATCTGTTAAAAAAATGCGGCACAAAACGTGTGGTTCTGCTCAGCGGAGATCGGCATTTAGCGGAAATTTCTAATCTTCCGAAGAAGGAATCTGGTCTGAGTTACGATCTCATAGAAATGACATCTAGCGGGCTCACTCACGCAGGTGCGCCAGATAATGCGAATAAATATCGTGTTCCTGGGAGCTATGTCAATGTGGTGAACTTCGGCACGTTAGACATAGACTGGAGCAACAAGATCCCCAAAGTCACCCTCGCCATCCGAGACAGAGACGGCAAGGTAGTGAGCAAGGTGGAGACTGATTTTAAAGAGTAAAGGGAACTTCTGGCAACCTGAATTATTTCTTCCCGAGGTCTCGCTTGTGAAGAAGGTGTGTGACGAGTGAAGTCCATCCAGTTTGGTGTGATGCACCTAGCCCCTCGCCTGTTTCTGCCTGGAAATACTCATGGAATAGCACGAGATTATTCCAGTGCTCACGCTCGGCATACCGTGTAGCATCACCGAAACATGGACGATGCCCATTTTCAGCAGGCTTGAATAGATTCACTAATCTCGCACAGATATCATGCGAGATTTCACGTAGGTTGCACTGTTTGCCAGAGCCTTTCGGATACTCTATCTGTAATGAATCTCCATAATAGAAATAGTATCGCTCTAGAGCCTCAATGAGAAGGTAGTTAGTAGGAAACCAGATAGGCCCACGCCAGTTAGAGTTACCGCCAAACATATCAGTTTCAGACTCACCAGGCGTGTAGCGCACTTCATTAGTGACGCCACCATGGGTGAAAATGAATGGTTCTTTCTCGTGAACTTTACTTAGTGAGCGGATACCGTAAGTGGATAGAAACTCATCTGGATCTAACATTCTTTCTAGTGTTCTTCGGAGTTGTTCTTCTGACGCCACTGAGAGTAAGGTCAGCTCTCCCAACTTACGTTTTTTAGCACTGCGGAAGCTAATGTATTTCCTCAAGTCTTTTCTATTGTTAAGGAACCATTCAAGTCTGACTCTGAACTCAGGCATTTTATCTAACACTTCTTCCTCAAGTGTCATCGTAGCAAACAGCGGCAAAAGCCCTACCAATGAACGCGTCTTTAAGTGCATCGGTTGATCTTTATTAATGATGAGTTGGTCGTAATAAAAACCATCTTCCTCATCCCATAGCCCTGTGCCACCAATACTATTAATCGCGTCCGTGATATTTACAAAATGCTCAAAAAACTTAGAAGCAATATCACCGTAAGCTGGGTTATCTGGTGCTAGCTCTAGCGCCATTGAGAGCATGGTGAGACAGTAACTCGCCATCCATGCTGTGCCGTCTGCTTGGTTTAAAGTAGAGCCATCCGGCAATGCGTGTGAACGGTCAAACACTCCGATGTTATCTAGCCCCAGGAAACCGCCACCGAAGACGTGTCGCCCTTCACTATCCTTGCGGTTCACCCACCAAGTGAAGTTAATGAGTAATTTCTGGAAGGCTTTTTCTAAGAATAATTTATCGCGGTGTCCCTTAGGTGCTCCCATTTTATAGACACGCCACACAGCCCAGGCATGAACTGGCGGGTTCACGTCTGAGAAATTCCACTCATAGGCAGGAAGCTGACCGTTCGCGTGCATATACCATTCGCGCGTGAGTAGCAGTAGCTGATCTTTAGCGAAATCCGGATCTATCGCTACAAATGAAATCATGTGGAAAGCTGAGTCCCAAGCTGCGAACCATGGATACTCCCATTTATCTGGCATGGATAAGACATCCTGCGCATAGACGTGCTCCCAGTCATGATTCCTGCCCTCCAGTCTCCTAGGCGAAAGTGGAGTTCCATCTGGGCTATGGTGCAGCCAGTCCTTCACCACAAAGTGATAAAACTGCTTAGTCCAGAGCAGTCCGGCATAGGACTGACGGCAGATCAGCTTCTCTTCATCACTCACATTCTGTGGTATTTTCTCACGATAAAATTCATCCGCTTCAGCAATACGAGCAGCAAGCGTTTCTTCGAATTCCTCGAAGTTATCGAAACCATTGGTCTCACCCTCACGGTGTAATCGGCAGCGGATAGAAACAGACTCACCTGCACCAACTAAACACTGGAAAACAGTAGCCGCCTTCGTACCTTTCTGAGCTGGATTCACCGCCCCCTTTTCACCATCCACGATGTATCGATGAAAAGCATCCTTCGTAAATTCACTCTTACTCTTCCTGGAGTAAAGCCGCTCTTCATTCGTTTCATTCTCGGTAAATAACCATCCCTTCAAACACTCATCATCAGACTCCACATGAAAAACGAAATCCCCCAACGTCTCATGCTTTATCCTCAAGACACCATCTTCCAAAAACATGCTAGGCTTCTCATCCGGAACCTCATTCTTATTCCCACCTTCCCAAATATTACGCAACCATACATTAGGCAACACATGAATAGGAGCCTCATCAGCCGCTCTATTGGTCACCGTTATTTTCCATAAAATATCTTCCGAAGTCCGCTTAGCCACCTCCTGCACCACATCAAAATATTTTTCATCATCAAACACCCCCAAATCTGCCAACTCTATCTCAGGATCCTTCCGAGTCAGCTTTCTATTCTCAGCGAGTAATTCATCATACGGAAACTCGCACTGCGGATACTTATACAGCACCTTCGTATATGAGTGAGAAGGTGTGGAGTCCAAGTAATAATAACACTCCTTACAATCTTCACCATGATTGCCCTCATTCCCACCAAACCCCCATAACCTCTCCTTCAAAATAGGGTCTTTACCATTCCACAGCGCAGGCGCGAAACACAGTCTCCCCCTTCTATCCGACCACCCATTCAGCCCATCCTCACTCCAGCGGTATACCCTACTACGTGCATGGTCATGCGGAAACGCCGTCCAGCTATGCCCATGATCTGAGTAATCTTCACGTACCGTCCCCCACTGCCTCTCACTAAGATAAGGTCCCCAGCGGAGCCAATGCTGAGTACGTTCACGGTTTTCTTTAATGCGGATATTTTCAGGAGTCATGATAGTGTTTCAGTTCGATAACTAATGCTGAATGCTTTAACCTAGCCCCCGCATTTCACAAGCCAAAATGAGGTTATTTTAGTAGAAATCAAATCGCCTAACTCAACAAAAAACGCTCTCCTTCACCAGAGAGCGTTTTGAAATTTATAAGAGCATAACCGGGACGGTCATGCCACTGTGCTATGTTATGTTAGAGCATCCCGACTAGGGTCTTGCCCATGTCGGATGGTGTCTCAGAGACTGCAATTCCACATTCTGCGAGGATTTTCTTCTTCGCTTCTGCGGTGTCTTCTTCGCCACCTACAATCGCTCCTGCGTGTCCCATGCGGCGTCCCGGAGGCGCTGTAGCACCTGCGATGAATCCGGCGATTGGCTTCTTGCAGTTCTCAGCTGCCCAGCGGGCTGCTTCTGCTTCTGCGTTTCCACCGATCTCACCGATCATGATGATCGCTTCTGTCTCGTCGTCATCGTTGAACATCTTCAGAACGTCGAGGTGGGATGTTCCATTGATAGGATCTCCACCGATTCCTACACAGGTGGACTGCCCGTATCCAAGCTCTGTGAGCTGGTAAACTGCCTCATAAGTGAGAGTACCTGAACGTGATACCACGCCAACATTTCCACGCTTGTGAATGTAACCTGGAGCAATGCCGATACGGCAGCCACCATGGGAATTTTCACCGCGACCTGGAGTCACTACGCCTGGGCAGTTTGGCCCGATCAGACGTGTCTTACTTCCTTCCATTGCTGCCTTTACACGCATCATGTCAGCCACTGGGATTCCCTCAGTGATTGCGATGACGAGATCCATCTCCGCGTCCACTGCTTCCAAAATCGCATCAGCTGCGAATGGAGGTGGGACGAAGATTGCTGAGACAGTTGCGCCTGATTGCTTAGCTGCGTCTGAGACGGTGTCATAAATAGGAGTCGAGGTCCCGAATGTCTGCCCGCCTTTTCCTGGTGTTACACCAGCTACGATCTGTGTGCCGTAATCGATAGAAAGCTGTGCATGCTTCCCACCAAATCCACCTGTGATTCCCTGAACGAGGACCTTGGTGTTTTCATCTACTAGAATTGCCATTGTTTTATTTAGTTTAAAGTTAACAGTTACCAGTTGCCAGTTAGCCTAATGATTTGATTAAGCCTTGGAGCATTTTGGAAATCTGCTTTGATTCGTTTATTAGTTTGTTTGATTGTTCGGTTGTTATTAGTTCCAGTTTTGTTGCTAGATAGAGTTGGGTTCTTAGTTCTGCATTTGAACCTTTGGCTATTCTTAGAAATCTACGGAATTCAGGAACAGTATCTCTTTCCTGCCCTTCTGCAATGTTAGAAGGAACCGACACTGCTGCTCTCTCCATTTGATTTTTGAGTGAATAGTCTTTAGTTTCTTTTAATACTTCATAAATATCCAACGCTAGGCGGCATGCCCTTTTCCAAACTTCCAAATCTTCAAATGATTTACTCATTTCAACACTGGTAACTGGAAACTGACAACTGGTAACTTCAAAGCCTGTTAAGAATTAACAGCTTTGACTATTTTCTCTGCTGCATCGTTTAAGTTATCTGCTGGGATTACTGCTAGGTCTGAGTTTGCTATTAACTCACGTCCCTTCGCTACGTTCGTACCTTCTAGGCGAACTACGAGTGGGATAGTGATCGCTAGCTCAGCTGCTGCTGCGAGGATGCCTTCTGCGATGATGTCACACTGCATGATGCCACCGAAGATGTTTACAAGTATTCCCTCTACCTTAGGATCAGAAAGGATGATCTTAAATGCTGCTGCAACTTGCTCTTTCGTAGCACCACCTCCTACATCAAGGAAGTTTGCTGGGTCACCACCGCAATGCTTGATGATGTCCATCGTTGCCATTGCTAGACCTGCACCGTTTACGAGACAAGCGATGTTTCCGTCGAGTCCGATGTAATTTAAATCATACTCAGAAGCTTCCACTTCGCGCGGATCTTCCTCAGTGGTGTCACGCATCGCTACGATGTCTGGGTGACGGTAGAGCGCGTTGTCATCGAATCCGAACTTGGCATCGAGAGCGAGCACATCACCATCTGGAGTGACTACGAGTGGGTTAATTTCCACCATATCACAGTCACAAGCGATGAATAGCTTGTAGAGATTCTTGATGAGCTTAGCGAACTGCTTAGCGGTGTCACCCTTGAGTCCGTAAACTGCGGTGAGCTTGCGCACCTGATATGGCTGGAGCCCAGCAAGCGGGTGGACGAATTCCTTTACGATGAGGTCTGGAGTTTCCTCAGCCACTTTCTCGATGTCCATTCCGCCCTCTGTGGAGGCTACGATGACTGGACGGCAAGTAGCGCGGTCAAGTAGGATAGAGAGGTAGAACTCGCTCTCGATGTCCACTGACTCCGCGACCATGACCTTGTTTACGAAACGCCCTTCTTCACCAGTCTGGTGAGTCACGAGTGTCTGCCCTAGCATCTGAGCTGCGAGGTCTTTGATCTCAGCCGGTGTGTCTGCTAGATGCACTCCGCCTTTAAATCCGTTTTTGAATGTGCCTTTACCGCGACCACCTGCGTGGACCTGGGCTTTGACAACTAAACCGCTACCACCGATGGCGTTAGCTGCTGATTCTGCTTCTTCGGCAGTGCTTGCTACTTGCCCGTTGGGGCTAGGCACTCCGAACTTTTCAAATAGCTCTTTGGCTTGATACTCGTGAATATTCATGGGTCAAATCTCACCTTCGTGGTGAAGTGCTACGGTTGAAACTAGTATTCGTCTTATAGTCAAGGTGAAACAACGATGATTTATTCAAATTTGGTAGTATTTAAAAAAAATAATGTGCATCCTCGGCATATGTGTATAGTCTCAGCAGGAACAATCATAACCATGGAACTAGATTTAATAGACACCCTCATCGATCTCAAGGAATACAAACCTCGTGAGATAGAGGAAGTGATGGAGGACCCATTCACGGTAAGGATACTCCCGGATCATGAACGTGAAGACGGTGAATCCAGATACTACATGGTTGGCAGAACGATCGCTGACCGCTACTTATTTCTCTGTTTCTGGACCGATGGTAAAAAAGCGCGGATCATTTCTGTAAGAAGTCTCACTGAGGGCGAAAAACGCTTCTATGATAGACGCTACGCTGAATTTAAATAATCATTTTAACACTATTTCCGCATGAAAACCATTAAAGACTGGAAAGAACTACCAGAATTCGATTCTGAAGAAGAAGAACATGAGTTCTGGCAAAATCATGAGATCGACGGTGACTTGATGAACGGCTCAGTGCATGAGCCAGATTCCCGTGAATCAACCACCATCACTCTACGTTTCGATCCCAGAATGCTATCACGCATCAAACGCATGGCACGTAGTCGCTACCTAAATTATCAGTCGATGATGAAGCAATGGCTATCTGAGAGACTAGAAGATGAGACCCGCCGCTCTAGTTCAGAGTAAGAATACTTTTTCACCCAGCTCCACATTCTCTCTCGCGAAATGTTTAAATTTCCTGACTGGTGCTACCGCCATCTCCCTTCTAGCTACAAATTCTGGATCGCACTCTGGATCATTTGGTTCATCACTCTATGGTTCTTATCATCAGGAAAACCACAGGTAGAAAGTGGTCCAAAATTACCTCACATAGATAAAGTTCTACACGTTGGCTACTTCATGATAGGTGGCTTTTGCTGCGCAAATTTTCTCTATTTAAAAAAATCTATCCAATGGAGCTGGAAACGTATTATCTTAGTCTCCTTTCTTGTTGGATCTACCGTTGGAGCCATTGACGAATTCCATCAATCCATAAACCCCACTAGATCCGGAAACGATTTCTATGATTGGTTTGCGGATGCTATTGGCACACTAGCTGGAGCTTATTATTGCTTTTTCATGTGGAAAAGATTAGAAAAAGAAACTTCACAAGAAACTTAAATCATGAAGACACTCATCACAAACGCACACATCATCTCGCCTGAGTTAGAAATTAAAAATGGAGCTATCGAAATCACGGACGGAAAAATCACCGCTGTTCATCATGATACTGAGAATTTACCGAGCTGTGATGAGACTTACGATGCTGCAGGGCAATACGCTTTCCCAGGATTTATAGACATTCATGCTCATGGAGCTGATACTAAGGACGTATGTGATAACGATCTCGAAAGCATCCGTCACATTGCTAAAACTAAACTTAAAGAGGGTGTCACCACTTGGCTACCCACTACCCTCACCCAGCCGCAAGAGAAATTGTTAGAGATCGCTGAGACTTGTGCTACTTACATGCGTGATCAGGAATTTGTGAAGACACCCGGACTCCATATTGAAGGACCATTTATTAACGTTTCAAAAGCAGGCGCGCAAAATCCACAGTATGTTCGCGAACCTAATATTGAGGAGCTCAAAGAAATTCACGCGATCGCTCCTGCCACAGTATTTTCCATCGCACCATGCAGACCGAATGCCTGCGAAGTGATCCGTGAGGCGAAAACTCTCGGCATCAGCTCATCAGCAGCACATTCAGAGGCTACTAATGCTCAGATCTCAGCGGCTAAAGATGCTGGACTCACCCATCTAACTCACTTTGGAAATGCGATGACCCCACTCCATCACCGAGAGATAGGGATGGTTGGCGCAGGGCTTCTTGATGATGATTTAAAACTAGAACTCATCTGTGATGGTATTCACCTCGCTCCAGATTTTCTTAAGCTCGTATTTAAAACCAAGCCCATCGAGCAGATCATCATGATCACTGACTCAATGGCAGGTTCTTGGATCAATAACGGCGAATGCCAGCTCGGCGGATTAGACGTAGTCGTAGAAAACAAAGTAGCACGCCTCAAAGAAGGCGGTGCCCTAGCCGGCTCCACTTTAGTTTTCAACGAAGGTGTAGCATTAGTCGCAAACGTAACTGGACTCCCTCTAACAGAAATAGTCAAAGCCACTTCTTGGAACCAAGCACAATCACTTGGTCTCAAAGGCGTGGGCAAAATAGCTACTGGCTACTGTGCAGACATTGCTCTTTTAGACAAAGACTTCAACTGTACCCAAACCTTCGTAGATGGTGTCGCCAAGTTATAGGCTTCAGCTTATTTCTTAATTCTCCAAATCTCACAAAGCTGATTATCAGCATTCACCGACTTGGAAAATCTATTCGTCTGCCCTAAGTAAACCGCGCGTACATCCTGACCATCCTTCTTAAGTTGGTTGACGATAGACGCAACTGCTGTTGCACGGTTTGCTGAGAGCTTTTCGTTATTTGCCGCATCTCCAGTTCGTGAAGCATAGCCTACTACTAGGAAATAGTCAGTGGATGCTGTTGTATCGATCTTATTTTTGATCGTAGTCTGATCCGTGAAATTCAAAATAGATGAACCCGTCGCAAACTTCACCTGCTGAAGATTCTCTGCATTTAACTCAGTAGCTATTCGAGTATAAGCTGCACGTAATTTCTCCTCAGTAAAGCCTTCTAAGCCCTTAAGTTCATTGTAAAGAGCTTGAGCATTTGCAGGGAGCGTAGTGTGGGATTTCACAAACAGTTTAGTAAAATCAATACTAGTCTGTAATGCCTGAAGCTGCCTCCTGAGCTTATCATTCTGCTCCTGCAGTTCAGCCAACTTCGCCACCTCTTTAGCATCTACCATTGTCAGCATCTTCTGCTCTAGCGTCTCCAACTTACGTAAAAGTTCCGCTTTCGTTAGCTGCTCGCTGTTAAGTGTATTTCTAAGTTGCTGCATTGTTTCATTACTTGGGCGACCTTGCAATGTAGCGATAAGCGCATCTTTTTCTGCATTACTTTTCGCAAATTGCTGAGCCTGGTTCTGATAAGCCTGCGCATTTCTTGCCAGATTATTCAACTGAGCTATCTGGTTTTTCAACGCAGTATTCTCACTACCTAATCTAGAAATCGTATTCATATTTCCCTGCACCTCATTACCAGCACGAGCCAGCTTATCTTGAGCATCTTTATAGCCAGCCTTCATCATTTCAAACTCAGACTGGAGCGCGTGGGCATTCTCTAAAATACTAGAAATTCTGCTCTCCAGAGCCGCCGCAGATGCTCTAGTATCAGAAGAGTCACTTCCTTTCTCTGCATCGATCAATCTCTGTAATTTCTCTTTCTCCGACAGATCGTCTTTGGCTTCACCACTATCGTTTCCCTTAAAGAAAAATGCGACACCTAAACCAATGATAAGCATAAAACATAACACCAAAGCCATCACCATGTTTGGATTCGGTTTATTAACTGTTTCGCTATTAGATGGAGTATTTACCGTAACATTAGAGCTCGGTGCAGCAGCCGGTTCAGGTGCTGATTCAGTAGATGATTTTTCAGTATTTGCCATAAAAGTATCGTATGTAATTAAGAGCAGTTTTGACAGAATAACCCCACTGTGCAAGCCATGATCATAGAAAATGTAAAAAGGGAGCTTCTGGTAACCTGCTTTATTTCAGACACGAAGTAAAAATTTTGATTTTCAAGGCTGAAAAAGACCCGCTATCCAAAGATAATGGTTCATTTTCTAACGCAGAAAATCGAAATTTTAACAAGTAGGTGGAATAAATGAGGTTACCAGAGGTTGCCTTAAGTTTATTTTCTCATCTTCATCGCATTCAATGGCATATTCGGATTCACATCACAGGAAAGGTCAGAAAATTCACCACGGATTAACTTCTGCAATCCAACATAACCAATCATCGCCGCATTATCGGTGCTAAGATGAGGTGAACAAATCAACAACTCCACCCCCGCCCTCTCACAAGCTTCCCCAAAGGCTGCACGCAATGCCTTATTACAAGACACACCACCAGACAGACTCAGCTTAGAAAGCCCCCGCTCCCTCACAGCCCGCATCGTCTTAGCTACCAGCACATCGATCACTGCCTTCTGAAAAGACGCACAGAGATCTGGCAGATCCCTCTCTCTTGGCTTGCCCTCAACCGTATCTAGCTCACTCAGTGTATAAAGTACCGCCGTTTTAAGACCAGAAAACGAGAAATCAAAATGCGGTTTCTTCAACATCGATCTAGGGAATTTATATGCCTTCACATCCCCTCCCTCTGCACACTTCTCAATCTCAGGTCCACCAGGATACGGAAGCTGCAACATCTTAGCCACCTTATCAAATGCCTCCCCTGCCGCATCATCTAACGTCTTTCCAATCAGTTCATACTCCCCAAAACCACGATTCTCAATAATCATCGTGTGCCCTCCTGACACCACCAGCGCAATGTTCGGTTCCACCCCATTCTCCCTCATAATAAATGGCGACAACAAGTGCCCTTCCATATGATTCACCGAGATAAACGGTCTTCCTCCAGAAACAGCAACAGCCATCCCCTTCGCCGCAGTATGCCCTACCAGCAATGATGACGCCAGCCCAGGCCCACCCGTAGCACAAAATCCATCCACATCAGAAATACTCACACCAGCATTTCCCAGTGCAGTCTTCACCAATGGAAGCAAAGCGAGCGAGTGATTCCTAGAAGCCAGCTCAGGCACCACCCCACCATACTCACGGTGAATTTCTATCTGTGAACTAATCTCAGAACACAGCACCTCCACCCTCTCACCATCACCCACAGGATCTCGTAGAATAGCCACCGCCGTCTCATCACAGCTAGACTCTATTGCTAAAATTGTCACCATCTTACCATTATGCTCCTTCATTTTCGTCCCCACATCATGAGCATACCATCCCAAATGCTCAAGAAATTGTTCTTCACTAACCTTCTTTTCCTAAGCCCCTATGATAATTTGATACTTATTTCACGTATTTAAATAAATTCGCTTTAACATCCTCATCATTTTTCACAAAATGCCCTGAGCTAACTAACCATGCCAGCCAAAAAAACAACGCGAAAATCGCCTCGGAAAACCGCTAAAAAAACCACCAAAAAGGCGGCTGCATCAAAGTCCACATCCAGCGGACCACCTCGCAAACGTCCACCCAGCGCATCAGGCTCCAAACCTCGTCCCAAAATAAAATTCGGAGCCAAAAAATCTGCCAGAAAAAAAGCAAAAAAAAGAACCGCGAAAAATATCTTCACCAGCTTTTTCGCACTACTCTGGAAAGCACTCACTTCACCATTCAGATACATCCACCAAAAAACCCACAACTGGCCAGCATTTCCCAAATGGTTCGCCCGCGTCACCGTCCCACCCGCCATCCTAGGCCTTATACTCTTCGCCATCCTCTGGTCCATCTACACATTCAGAGCCAGCCTCATTTTTGATAAAGAACTAGTCGCTAAAATGCCATCGCGCAGCACTATCTATGATCGCCACGGAGACCTCATCGGTCACCTCCACGGTGACAATAGATACCTCGCCAAATACGAAAACGTCTCAGACAACTTCATCAAAGCACTCATCGCTCGCGAAGATGCCAGATTCTACGATCACGGTGGAGTAGATCTCCGCGGTCTAGTCAGAGGGATCAAAGTCATGCTCATAGACGGCAGACGCGAAGGCGGCTCCACACTCTCCATGCAGCTCGCAGAAAACTCATTCAGCTACGATGGCAAAAGCATTGACGGCAAATTTCTAGAAATGGCACTCGCCAGAAAAATAGAGGCCAACTTCACAAAAAAACAAATCCTAGAAATGTACATGAACCGCATTTTCTGGGGCGGCTCCATCAGAGGCATCGAGTCCGCATCAAGAAACTATTTCGAGAAATCCGCATCAGACCTCACCCTTGGAGAATCCGCCATGCTCGCAGGCATCATCAGCGCTCCAAATGCCTTCACCCCATTCCGCCACTTGGACCGTGCCATCAAAAAACGAGACATCACCCTCCGCTCCATGGTCAAATACGAACTCATCACTCAAGAACAAGCAAACGCAGCCATGGCGGAAACCATCCACATCCGTCCACCCGAGCGCCGCATGAACAAAAAATCCTACGTCATGTCCACCCTCAAGCGCGAGCTAGACATCATCCTAGAAAAAAATAACATCAAGATGGGCGGACTCACCATCAAAACCACGCTCGACTTCGAACTCCAGAAAAAAGCCGAACGCGCACTCCAAGACCACCTTCGAAATATTGAGCGAAAACCAGCTTACTTCCAGCTCCACCAAACCCACTCTCAATACAACCACCAAGGAGACCCACAATACGTCCAAGGTGCTCTCGTCTGCATAGAAAACCATACAGGAGGCATCGTCTCCATCGTAGGTGGCAGAAATCCCTACCATTCCGAATACAACCGCGCCACCCACTCCAAACGCCAAATCGGCTCCATCTTCAAACCCTTCGTCTATCTCGCCGCATTCGATAAAGGCATGAACCCTCACCAATACGTCAGTGATGACCGAATATTCCGAGGCGAAATCAAAGGAGCAGACCCACACTGGAACCCCAAAAACTCAGACAACACCTACCGAGGCAGCATCAGAATCGCAGATGCTCTTGCCCAGTCTCGTAACACACCAGCCATCAGAATCGGAAATTTCGCCGGCCTAGACAACGTCATCCACACCGCCAAGCAAGCAGGCTTCAAACAAAACATCCCTACCCAACCATCAGTCTATCTCGGAGCATTTAGCGCCACCCCACTAGAAGTAGCCACAGCCTACACCGCATTTCCAAATGACTGCATTGTTTACCGCCCCTACCTCATCAACGAAATTATCGATGCCAATGGCAAAACAGTTTACAAAGGATCAGGAATCATGGGCTGGGACAACCACGCCTCCAAATCCGCATCCAGAGCCGTCTCTAACATCCTTGAACAAGTCACCGCACACGGCACCGCCCGCCGCCTCAGATCCACCTACGGATTCCATAAGCCCGCAGCCGGAAAAACCGGCACTACCAACGCCTCACGAGACGGCTGGTTCGCCGGCTACACCTCCCGCCTCACCTGCGCAGTCTGGGTAGGCATGGATGATAACTCCACCATCTACCGAGGTGCCACAGGCGCCTCACTCGCACTCCCAGTCTGGGCAGACTACATGAAAAAAGCCGACGCCCGATACCCCGCAGGATCCATAAAAAACCGTGCCATCATCGTAGAACCCAGCTCTGAAGAAGTCACCCCCAGAGCCATCATCGTAGAATAATATTTCTCACATGAACAAACCATCCAGAGAACGAAAAAAAAGACTCAAGCTACCAGACTGGACCCCAGGCTGGCTCAGAGTCCTTCTCAAAATTGGTTTCAGACTCACCCTCATTGGCACCATCCTCTTCACCCTAGTTGCCCTCTTCTACTACTACCTCGCTAGCCAATACGACCTAGATGAAGTAGCCAAAGTCACCGAGCCAAATCTAGTCCTAGCTCAAGATGAGACCGAACTCGCAGCCATCGGTGCAGACTCCCGCCGCCTCATAGAATACACCGAGCTACCCCCGCACCTCATCGAGGCACTCCTCACCAGAGAAGACGACAGATTCCGCAGCCACATCGGCATCGATTTCATCGGACTAGGACGAGCCACCCTCAAGAACATCACCACCATGTCCTACCAAGAAGGAGCCTCCACCATCTCCATGCAGCTCACCAAAAACACCTACGACAACAAATCAAAATCCATCCACAGAAAGCTCCTAGAAATAGCCATCACCCTCAGGCTCGAAGCCAAATACGACAAAGACGAAATCCTCACCCACTACCTCAACCGCATCTACTTCGGCAGCGGTTGCCACGGCATAGAAGAAGCATCTAACACCTACTTCGGAGTCACCACCAGCCAGCTCACCCTCGGTCAGTCCGCACTCCTAGTTGGCATCATCCGCGGACCACACATCTTCTCACCATTTAATAACCTAGAAAACGCCATCCTCCAACGGGACGAAGTCCTAGACCGCATGTGCATCACCGGTAAATTATCAACGCAACAAAGAGACGATGCCAAAAACGCTCCACTCAACCTAGTAGAAAAAACCAAACAAAAATCCTCTACCACATCTTCCAACTACGCCATCACCTCCATCCGCAGACACCAACAACAAATCATCGACACCTCAGAAATAGCCGAAGGAGGACTACGCATCCACTCCACCATTAACAAAAAACTTACCTCCACCATCACCTCCGATATAAAAAAACTTACCTCTAACATCAACGAAAACAACCCCACCCCACTCCAAGTCGCAGTCGTTCTGTTAGAAAATAAAACCGGTGCCATCCGCAGCATCATCGGAGGATCAGACTACATAAAATACCCCTACAACCGCGCGCTCGACTCCAAGCAAGAACTAGGTGAAGCATTCACCCCATTCCTCTACCTAGCCACACTCGACCGAGGAAAAATCCCCCTCAAAGACAAACCCATCATCACCGGTCAAAAGATAGGCACAAAAGACCTCCTAGGCTACTGCTCCCGCTTCGGCATCACCCACAAGCCCTCAGAAAATCCTAGCGATCTCTACCGCGGATCCATCTACGCCTCACCACTCCAACTAGCAAACGCCTACTCCATCATCCAGAACGGAGGCACCCTTGCAGAATCCTACTTCATAGAAAGCATCACTAGCAGCACCAGCGCCCCCCTCTTCACCCAAGAGCACTACAAAAAAGAAACCGTTTCAGCCGGAGCCGCTCTCAACTGCCGCAACATGCTCATCAAATCCAACAAACTCCCCACCCCAGACAAACAAACCATCCTCCTCACCGCCTTCGCCTACAAACACGCCTGGATCATCGCCTCTAACAACACCCACACCGCCGTCATCTGGCTAGGTCACGACCTCCCAAAAACCATCCCCAACAAAACCCAACACTGCCAAAACCTCACAAAAAACATGTTAAAATGGCTTAAGCTTGCAGAATAATTTAAGGTGCCTGAGATACTCAAAAACAATGAACTAATCATTCACCAAAGGTGAATCTCATACCAGCCCAGGGAAAACCAAAACCGCATCCCCGATTCTCCTCAAATAACATACCCAGTTCTCTGAAAGAGAACCTCATGCATCACAACCCAAGCTCCGCTTCATCAACCCCGTTCCGTGCTTTCCGTGCCTTCCGTGGTCAAAAAAAATCCATCAACCCCAGCACACAACCAAGGTTCCATCAACCAAGCCCTAAAACATAAAACATAAATCCTAAAACTAATTTTTACCACCCACTAATCTTCCACTCATCCACCAAATCCGCCGGAAAATCATCCAAAAATCTAGATGGATTCTGAAACACCTCACCACTATAACTCCGAGGATTCATCATAGGATAAGACAAATAAAGCTGATCCTTAGCCCTGGTTAGAGCCACATAAAACAACCTCCGCTCCTCCTCTAACATCTTATTATCTTCAGCCTCCAATATCTTCCCATTCGGAAACATCCCATCCGCAAGCCAGATCAAAAACACCACCTTCCACTCCAGCCCCTTAGCCTGATGAATACTAGAAAGCGTCACTCCCTTCTGCTCCTCTTGCTTTCTTTTAGAAGGATCACCATCTATATTGCTCATCAACGATAACTGAGCCAAAAACTCCATCACATCCACATACTGAGTCGCATAATTTTGCAACTGCCCTATATCCTGCTTCCTATTCTCATAGTTATCAAAAGCATTCTTCATATACTCCTCATACACCCCCTCCAGAATACTATAAATCATATCCGCAGGAGCAGCGAACTTCACCCCATCATCACCATCTAACAACACCAATTCATCAAGCGTATAACACATCTGATCCCAGTGAGACTTCGCCTTAGCAGGAACTTTTAAATCTAACAAAACATCAGAAAATGAGACAGGCAACTTTTCACTCCTCGCCGCATCACTAGCTAACCACCCACGCCATAACTTATCCGCACTCGCATCCCCAACACCAGGCAACATCAGCACCATCCGCTTAAAACTCACCTCATCTCTTCGATTCACCACAAAGCGAATATAACTACTCACATCCTTCACATGAGCCTGCTCAAAAAACCTCAACCCAGACGTAATCTGAAATGGAATCATCCGCGAAGTAAACTCCATCTGAATCTCCATACTCTGATAATGCGCCCTATATAAAACCGCAATCTCCTCCTCCTCTACCCCCTCATCAATCACCTCCTGCACCCGCTGCGCCACAAAGTCCGCCTGCGCTCGCGGATCTGACAAAGCCAACAACGCCGGCACCATCTCACCACCCTTTCGAGAAGCCATCAGCTTCTTCTGAATCTGCTCCGTATTCGCCGCAATCGCCGCATTACTCAACTCCAGAATCTCTGGCTGACTCCGATAATTCGTCTCAATCTTATACGTCACCGCCTCAGGATAACGCGCATGGAACTTCAAAATATTCTCCATATCCGCACCACGCCAACTATAGATCGACTGCGCATCATCGCCCACCACCATCAAATTCCTACTCTTCCCCACCAGCAGATCCACTATCTCACACTGCACCATATTCGTATCCTGATACTCATCCACCAGCACATAGCGGAACTTCTTCTGATACAGCCCCCTAATATCCTCATTTTCCTTCAGCAACTTCAACAACAAAACCAACAAATCATCAAAATCCATCGAGTTCGTCTCAAGCTTCTTCTTAATATACCCCTTATAAATTTTCTCAATCTCAGTCTCCCACTCCATCAGATAATCATACCGATGATACAAAATATCCTCCAAACTCTCCTGCGTGTTCAGCACCAGACTAAAGATAGACAACAACAAATCCGGCTTAGGAAACCTCTTATTCTTAACATCCACCGCAGCCCTCTTAATAATCGGTTTAATAAGAGCCTTCTGATCATCCCTATCCAAAATACTAAAACTACGATCAAACCCAAGCTCATCCGCATGACGCCTCAATATCCGATTCCCAATCGAGTGAAACGTCCCACCCCACAAATCGCTAATATCACCAGGAATCAACTCCTTCACCCGCTCAGTCATCTCCTTGGAAGCCTTATTCGTAAACGTCAGCAACAAAATATTCCGAGCCTCCACCCCCTGATCTAACAGATAAGCCACCCGATAAGTCAACGTCCGAGTCTTCCCAGACCCAGCCCCCGCAATAACCAGCGAAGCCCCCGGATCCGAACTCACCGCTGCATACTGCTGCTCATTCAGCTCCGCCCTATAATCTATCCCAGACTTGGATGGTCCCCCATCCCTCTTCTTTATCACATACTCCCTACCCATGCCCAAATCATGCCCACACCCTACTCAACGATCAACACTTTTATAATTTCTAGCTGACCTATCTATCAAGGCTACTCGAAAAAATGTAATATCGCTCTAAATATCGCGACGCAGATAATTACAATAATCCATCCTGGAACACCTATCCCGTCATTACTCTTACCTCTTGGGCTTCTCCTCTCTTTTTTTCTCTGAGCAAGCTCAGTGCCTCCATACTCAAAACTTAACTGCATAGCGCCTTCCATCTGCTGAAGATTAAGTTTATAGCGTGTTAGACCTTTCACTGGTATTTCTGATGTTTTAGTCCGAAATCGATATTCTATCTCAGGTGCTTCATCTTCATTTCTCGATCTCGCCTCAAATTTTAAAAACTCATTATCAATTATCGTTTTAGCAACAACAGATCCTTTCGCCTCTGGATGCATAACACGTGTCACATGTTCAATTTCCACAGGATGAAATATTCCCAGGGCATTTTTCCTTGGTTTATCATCCACACCTACAATTTTTCCGATGATTGAATGAGGGAAAAACTGACAATAATATCCGCCGTTTTGTTGATTTCTTTGTACTGTTTCGACCGCTTTAAAACGTCCCTTTAAGGTCAAATAATTTCTTATGGGATCATCAATAACTTGAAGATCAGTTTCCAACTCTGCTTGAGCTCGCGTTGATTGCACAATATCAACAAAAATTTTCTCTACACTATTACGTCCCATCGAATCTAATGCATTACGTACACTATCAGCTTCTGCCCCAAAATATTCATGCACTACATCAATCATAGCAGTGGACCCCAATGAAAAATCGTAATTTTCAGTTACCTTCATTTTATCCTGACCTGGTTCTGGCTCAGCAATATCTATGAAATCAATTGTATCACCAGATATTAATAGCGCTTTTTTAAATGGCAGACTCTTCCAATCATTTAAAGATCCTCTTTGTGAAATATTAGTAGGATCAATCCAGTAGTTTACTCCCTGATAAGACAAATACACCACTACATGATCAAAAATCGGAGCAGGTAACTGCTCCGCTACATAACCTTGTAATGCCGTAGAAACTAGCGCTGGATAAACGTCAAATCCACATTCTCTCAGCATCCAGCACAACAGGCTAGTTTTTTCCTTACAATCTCCAAAACGTCGATTCCAAATCTCTGACAGCTTTTCTGGCACCAAACCTAAACGCCCTATCTCAACTCCTTGATATCGAATATTATCCCGAACAAATGACACACAAGCTTCAATTAATTGTTCATTTTTTTCCGAATAAGTCCGGTTCAGATCACTAAGCTCCTTCAGCAGGTCTTCACCAGGAACCGATTTTTCACTCCACAAATCTGCTATATCAGAAGCCACCTCATGCCAGCTACTATAGTCACTTAAAGATATGCATTTAAATGGATTCATCCCAACAGGAAGTGCTGGCTCAGGATCGACCCTATCAGCATTCATCGCATGCCAAGTTTTTCTAACCCCCCATTCTGTTTCTTCACTCTCTACTGATGCATGCTCCGCAGTTGATTCTAATGTATATTTATCATGATCATTAGACATCCATGAAAAATATTGATTTATTACTGGTAATGTATGCTCAAAATTTTCTGCAAACCAATAATGATCAGGAAAAATTGTGTCATCAGATAAAATGCTCCATTCTATATCAATAACATCACCAGTTCTGACATCCTTCGGGAGGATTAGTGCCGTTATCTGACCAGAATAGATTCCTCTTTGCAAATCTCGTTCCTGTTGAATAAGTTCTACGTCTTCTAATTTTGCCAAATTAGTAAGTTTTCCTTCTCGGAATATCGAGACAGCATGAATAAGTAGACTCTGAGTTGAAGGATCAAAATCTAACTCGACTTTACCTGCATCTTGCACTGCCTGTGGAGTTTCCAACCTCCTCACATAACGTGTATACCTAGTGAATTTCTCTGGTAAAATTTGACGATCAAAAAGTAACAACGTCACTGGATAACCATCGATTCTTTGAGAGTTTTTCACCTTACGCTTTGAAACCCAATCAGGAGCATCTGTCACATGAACTTTATTACCCCTTAACAAGTTAGGATCACGGTGTAAATCATTCGGTTTATTAATTATCGCATTAAATATATAAGTTCAATTACGCTTATCAATTACATTCTGGGTAAACTAGAAAAGAATCAGGGCTAACTCACCTTAGGCAGTATTGATTTATTGATAATTAAGACTTGTACGCCATATCTAGGGGTATTACAATGGAAAGATGACCCATGAAACACGTTCAGAACACTACGCAGGAGGATTTCCCGATAGCCTTGAGGCTTTCAACCATCTAACAGATCCACGCACCGGCAGGAACAAACGGCACTACATTGGTGAAATCCTCTATATCGCTCTCGCTGCCATCATCTGCCAATATGAAGGATTTGATGATATGGAACGATTTGCTCAAGGCAAAAAATTATGGCTAAAAAAGCACCTTAAACTTCCTCATGGAACAGCTAGCAAGGATACCTTTCGTCGCATTTTTACCGCCATAGATCCTAACGCATTCAACTCATGCTTTATCAATTTCACTGAGAGTTTATTGGCTAACGAGCTAATCTCAGAACACATTGCCATTGATGGCAAAGCAGTGCGTCATAGTTTTGATAATGCCACAGAAAGTAAACACCTTCATCTGCTGAGTGCTTATGCATGTGAGCAAAGATTAAGTCTCGCTCAATTAGCTGTGGATAAAAATCTAATGAAATCAATGCTATCCCGAAGCTTATTGATTGCCTTGATATAGAAGGGCATACTATCAATCTTGACGCAATGGGCTGTCAGAAAAAAATAGCACAGCATATTCACTTTGCTCATGCGCACTACATACTTGCTCTGAAGGGCAATCACCCCCAACTCCATCAGCGAGTAGAAGAACTATTTAGCAGTGCGGGTGCCCTCCAATATACCAAGAAGCAAGGTCATACCTTTACTAACATAGCACAAGAAAATGAAGGTAACGGGCGCTTGGAAAAACGAGTGGTTTTAGCCACTGATGCGTTGAGTTGGATCGATAAAAACGAATGCGAAAGCTGGTTTGGTCTGAAAAGTCTGATCTGCGTTGAATCCTATCGTAAAGAACTCAGCACAGAGCATAGCAGTGTTGAAAGGCATTACTATCTGTCGAGCCACGAACCAGATGCAGAGAAACTACAAAAATTCATCCGTCAGCACTGGGCGATAGAGAACAGTTACCACTGGATACTTGATGTGGTGTGGGATGAAGACAGCTCTCGCATTCGCAAAGGTAATACTACTGAGAACGTAGCCTTGCTGCGTAAAATAGCTCTCAACATCCTCAAAGCAGACAGGTCAATCAAAGACACCATCCGAGGAAAACGTCTTCAAGCAACCTTTAATGAATCAGTTCTCGAAAAAATACTAACTCTCAAAGTGAATTAGCCCTGTTTTGTCACCCTACCCCTATTAGATTCAATCATCAGAAATATAAAAACTACTCACCTATATACGGTAGCAAAATCTCATCGTCATTGCCCTTTTTTCTTCTAGTTTCCATCCTCTCCAAGCTAGACAAGGCTTTTTCTACAACATCACTCAACTCTGGAAATTTCTTCTTAACCCGTTCTAATAATTCGCGACTTTCTTTTGCAGGTGCCACCCCACCTCCCAATCTCTCAATAGCTCTTTTTTGAAGTATCCTTTTCAGTCCATCATCATCATCATCAAAACCTAGCCCCTCAGCATCCTCTTTCATCGCTAACTTTGAGAGAAATTTAAGTTGATCTGCTCTATAAGACACAGCATCTGCAACAGCATTCTTTAACATTGGAAACTCCTTCGCTACTTCACCTAGCACCTTCATGGATTCCTTTATCGGATACTTCCCTGATCCAAGAACATCAATAGCGCGGTCTTGCAAATCATGGTTATGATCCATCGTATTTTTCAAAATTATTTTCCCAAGAGCCACATCACTCACAAACTTAAAATCACCAGTAGCAACAGCCATCGCATCATTCGCCGCCTTCTTCGCATCATCAGCATTCACTAGCCCAATACCACTATTAGACGAAACCTCAATACCCTGCCCGTAGAAACTAAACCTAACCTGTTGCTTTTTTCCCACCTTCGGCTGATACCCTCTAACAACTATAAAGTGATTCGACCGAATCACATAACTCCCATAGCTATTCCCTCACCAACTATAAGCATGAGGCTGCACTCGCTTCCACTTCCCATCCTCAGCTTTCCCCTTAGTCTCCAACTTCAAATACACATCACCATCTTGATAGGGTAATTCCAGCACTTTATCCGTCCGATTAATAATATACAACGGAATGGAACCTGCCTTGTGAGGTCTCCTAAAATCCGCAAACACCGTCACCTTCCCAGAAACCGATTTCACACCTTCAGGTAATTCCTCAACATCAACATCATCTACCCGCGCGTTAGCAATCGCTAACCCAAACAACAAAATTAATAATCCAAAAACCTTCATAATTAATTTAATACTAGATAATCACCAAGCCATCAACTACTCAATTTAAAATAAGTCTTATTGATTCTATAAGATAATGGCACGTAGTTAAGAGTGTTTTCGCTATTCTTTAAGAGCCTTTGGGGGGGCTTAGCCCTACGAAGCAAGAAGCAGGAAGTCGGTAATCCCCTCTGGCTACCAAAATACCTTAAACAAAAAGCGCACCCTAACCAGTGCGCTTTTTTGTTTCCGCCTGTTTTCCTCATTCATCAGGCTTACGAGCCGTCATTTATAAGTCCTATAGGTCTTATAAGACCTATGTTTCATTATGCAGGCACAGATCCGTCTGATCCGTCTGATCTGTCTGATCTGTCTGATCTGTCTGATCTGTCTGATCTGTCTGATCTGTCTGATCTTCTTGGAGGTTGG
>CAKZMG010000081.1 GCA_937128235.1 uncultured Verrucomicrobiales bacterium | reverse complement strand
GGTGTGAGTAAAACGGGAATGAGATTTTCTAGTTCCTTGAACGCATCTTTTGGAATCACAAGCTTTCTGCGCTTGCAGAGTGCACGGATGAGGCTGAAGCCTTCTTTAGGATTGAGTGATGGGAATAGGGGAATTTTAACATCCACACGACCTGGACGCTTGAGATCTACTTCGATGAGGTCTGGTCTGCTGGATGCGAGAACCCAGAGGATTTTTCCTCGGTTGCGGGTGTTGGACATTTCTTTAGCCATCATGGAGTAAACTCTGCTGGAGACTCCGGAGTCACCTGAGCCACCTTGACGTTTTCCTAGAGCTTGGTCTGCCTCATCTACGAAGACGATGCATCTTCCGAGTGCATGGAGTAGGGAGAAGATTTTTTCTAAGTTTGCCTCAGTAGAGCCGACCCATTTATCACGGAAGTTACGCATGGTGACTACGGGGACTCCTGCTTCTCCAGCGAGGCATTCTGCAAGGTAAGTTTTGCCTGTGCCTACTGGTCCGCAGAAGAGGTAGCCCATGGGGAGGGCTTGGAGTTCATTCTTATGCCAGAGGATGATGTCTTCGCGTAGCCATTTCTTCACACCTGTTAGACCGATGCAGTCGTCCAGATTTCTGTCTGGCTCTACGAACTCGATAAGTCCGTCACAGTCTCGCTCGACGAGTGTTTTTTTGAGTCCAGCTAGGCGGTTGTCGTCTAGGATTTCGCCATCGTGTTCTAGTCTTTTTAGCAGCGCCTCTAGTGAGCTGAGTGTGGCGCCAGTGAGTCTGCTGGAAATGACGCTGGGGTCATCCTTGAAATTCTGCATCGCAAGTGGACAAGATTTCGCGAGTTCTGTTAGAGAATGGGTGATGGCATTTTCATCGGGCAATGAGATTTCTACATGGCTGACGCGTGGAGACTCAGAGACTAGCGGGTGAATGCCATTGAGGTTCTCTGAGATGAGGAAGGCTGCTTGGTTAAATTCCTGCAGGCGGTCATCGTCTGCCCAGCCTCGGATGAGTGCGGCGAGTGAGTTTAGCTCGTAGTTATGCAAGTTAGGCATAGATGGGCAAGCGAGGTGAGCCTGCTTCATGATGAATGCCACCTTGGGTGCCTTTTGTCCTACTGCTTGTAAATTTCTACAATAAAGAAGATACTTAGAGACAAACCTGCAAGCATCGAGCGGCTTGTGAGGGAGCTGTGGTGCATCTGCGTAAGTTTTCCACTCAGAAAATATATCACTGCCACGATCCACGCGTAGCCCAAACCCCATGTCGAAGGTGATCACGACATCGAATCTAGGCACCAACGTTTCTAGTATGAAGTCTCTGAGGTTTCCTAGTCTCGGTGATTCCTTAGGAGGGGTGATGAGTAGCCTGTCGTTGACATTTCCGTGGAGTAGAAAGCAGCCCGCGGATTGGCTCTCATAAGATGCGATGACTTCTGATGCCCAGTTTGGTAAATGATTCATACCAGAACTATTAGCACCACATCTCTACTGAGGGTAGTATAAAGGTGAGGAAATTTTCTAATGGCATGAGATTCCTAGCGAGTCAGGAAATAGAGGAATAATCCGAGAATGATCCATGATAGAAGAGTGAGCGAAATGATGATAGGGGTACGTTTTTTGAATGGGAGGAGGTGAATCTGTAAGAAGGGTTCTTTGAGCAGCGATGTTTGATTAGTTCGGTGATAGTTCTCGGTGCGCACCAGATATTGAAATGCCAGATTAGCGGTGTAAGAACAGAAAAAGAGAGCGATGAGACCAAAGATGCCAGCGCGAATCATCCAAGGGTGTTGGTTTCCGAAGGTAGCGAATGTGATCAGAGAAATCATCGCGATGCCTACTGCTGCCACCTCATTTTTATCGATCTGGGTGGGGCGAATGATGGATTGTGCTGGGGCGGTGAGGATGCGTAGCCAGAAGTTTTTCTTACGCTGGATGAGCATTGAGGTTTCTTGTATTTGGGGATCAGTTACGCTAGTTGGATCATTTGAAACTGCTTGATGAATGTGGTGTTCAGCCAGATCGGATTTATTGGTGAATCGATTATAAAGATAAGCGAGCTGAGCGTGAGTGATATGGTTTTCGGGTTTTGTCTCTAGCTGTTCTTTGCGAGTTTTTATTTCTGCCTCGAAATCCACTGGCTCTTTATTCGCTGGATGACGGATGAGGTTGAAATTTAACACACTGAGCAATCCCTGCTCAGCTCCGAGCTGTTTGAGTTTGGCATAGCAGTCTCTGGCTGCTGGTAGATCTGAGTAGGCGAGTTTCACATTGAAGAGAAGTGACCACGCTAGAATGTTAGATCCATCTAGGGAGATCGCTTTATTAGCGCAGTCGCCAGCAGATCCTATTCTGGGGTGATTCATACCTAGATAAACGTGTCCTAGATAGGCATGTGCTTCCGCATGATTATCGTGATGGTAAATGGCGGTTTTTAGGTGAGTTTCGGCGTGTTGATACTCGCGGAGATGATAGAGGATTTTCCCCAGACTAGTGTGCAGCCAAGATGACTCAGGCTGAGATTCCAGCATCTCGTAGGCAACACCCTTGGCAGATTCCCATTTTAGAGAATTGATATGTTGTTGGAGTTGCTGATGCAGTGTTTTTTCCATTGGAATAAAATAATAGTATTGGGTCTAATGCAATGATTCGCTCTCGTCCAGCGAGGATCAATCTTTTTTGCTGTTTTTGTCGGCAAAGGTTGCTAAATAGAATCCAAGAAATCATGAACTATCATCTTCAATCATACACTCGAAAAGTAGATGAACTCCTACGCAGTGCAGGTGCTGTGTGTGAGGTGTATGGTGAAGTGGATGGTCATAAGCTGAAAGGCTACGATCTGATTCGTGCAGATTTACCAATCGTTTACATTTCCACTGGTATGCATGGCGATGAGCCAGGTGGTCCAGAGGCGTTATTATCGTTATTAGAAAATGGACTGTTAGATAGGCAACTATCGTTTTATATCTGCCCGATGTTGAACCCCACAGGATTTGCAAAGGGGACGCGTGAGAATGCTAGTGGAAACGATATGAACCGTGACTATTTTCATCAACTAAATCCAGAAGTCCGAGATCACGTGAAATGGCTGGAGAATAGAAACCCAGATTTATTTATCTCTCTGCATGAGGACTGGGAGAGTGGGGGATTTTATTTTTATGAGATCAATACCTGTGGCGATATTCCAGAACGCTATGAATTTATGGCGGAGAAAATTGCTGAAGTGATGGTGCTCGAAGCTGAGCAGGTGATCGATGATCATGAGGTCAGACGCAGAGGCTGGATCTATCATGAAGCAGAGGCAGATGTCATGGATCACTGGCCAGAAGCTATCTATATGGCGAAAAAAGACTGCACATTATCCTTCACCTTCGAGTCGCCCAGCGCACTGGCGATGCGGCATAGAGTAGCAGCTCAGTCTGCTGCAGTGAATAGTTTGTTAGATTTTATGTATGGATAAAAATAAGCAAGAATTGAACCCCTACGAAGCGCCTAAATCTATAAAACCATTCAGCGCTGAAGGTCTAACAGAACCTGCGTATGCGGATGGGATGGATTTGGTTTTTCGTGAGGATTTTGTATCGCCTAGAATTTGTCTTATTTCAGGTCGGTCTGTTGCTAAGCATGTGGAACCTATGAAATTCCCGCTTTTCCGATTTTATATGAAAAATTACCTTTGGGTGAAGGTCTTGTATATAGCGATTGTGGCTTGGTTTTTCATTAGCAGGTTTTTTATGTTTGAGAATAGTTTTGGTCTGCTTGCAAACCTCCCTCTTTATGCTCTCTTGGGAATGCATCTTGGTCCATTTTTTTCAAAGAAAAGGTCACATTTTGATTTTTATTATGTTGAGTTTTTACGTGCAAAACAAACTCGTAGGACGTGGAAGATGATGCTTGTATTTATTCCTTCTGTGGCAGTATTTATCTACGGATTCACCGTACAAAGTTATCTCTTTACAGTGCTTGGCATGATGCTTCTTTTGAACTATGTTCTGATTGTGTTGAGTGGTAGTGTGTTGAAAATCAAGCAAGGGGATAAGCATTACTATCGTCTGGGAGATATTCACCCTGCATATCTGGAGAGATTACCTAAGTTAAATGACCATCAAAGAGAAAATACAGAAGTTACTGACTGATACTGAAAAGGAATTAGGGGTGAGGATACTCTATGCTTGCGAATCTGGTAGCAGAGCTTGGGGCTTTGCGTCGCCAGATAGTGATTATGATATACGTTTTATATACGCTCATCCTGAGAGTGAGTATTTAAAGGTTCATTCATTGAAGGATACGATAGAAATACCTATCCATGATGACTTAGATCCGGGTGGGTGGGAGGTGAGAAAGGCTCTCAGTCTGCTGAGAAAGTCTAACGGAGCGCTCTCGGAATGGCTGCATTCACCGATTGTTTATCGCGAGGAGCCAGGATTTCTGGATGCTTGGCGAGCAGGCTATGCAGAAGTATTTTCTGACAAAGCTCTCTATGATCATTACCGTGGTCTAGCTCGGCAAATGTGGAAGGGTTCTCTCGGGAGTGAGCATGAATCCGTGCGAGCAAAAACTTACCTCTACTGCCTCAGATCTACTCTGTCAGCCCTCTGGGTAGCAGAGAAAAAATCTCCCAGCCCAGTGGAGTTTTTTAAACTGTTAGGTTTTCTGCCAGATCATCTACATGGCACGATAGATACCTTGTTAGAGCATAAGTCAGGCTCTGGAGAAAAGGAGACGATGCCTAGAATCACAGAGTTAGATGACTTTTTAGAAACCGAAGTGCACCGCGAACCTGTGACAGGGATGCTGCGTCCACCAGAGGAGTGTCCTGGGTTAGATAAGTTGTTTCAAAAGACGATAAAAGCGCGCAAGAATGCCTACATCCAGAAGTCTGACTTCACTTTGCCACGCGTCCGTGAAAAGGATCTACTGCTGTTTGAAGCCGTGGCGGGGAGTCAAGCGTATGGAACTAATACCCCGCAGTCAGATGTGGATTTGCGCGGTATATTTGCAGCGCCAGATTCATTTCTAACAGCCGCAGAATCCATAGAGCAGGTTCAAGATGAGAAGGGCGATGAAGTCTACTATGAGCTGGGGAAATACATGCAGTTACTCATGAAGAGTAATCCTAATGCGCTTGAAATGCTTTACCTACCTGAGGACTGCATCAGATATAGTCATGCTGTAATGGATCTCATCGATCCGCAAATTTTTCTCACCAAGCAGTGCGAAATGAGCTTTGGCGGCTATGCTCTAGGGCAGGTCAGGAAAGCGCGCGGTCTAAATAAAAAAATAGTTAATCCTGAGCCTGAGAAGCGCAGGGAGTTGATAGATTTCTGCCAAGTGCTGAGTGGGCAAGGTGGGGTAAAACTCGATGAGTGGCTAAAGAAGAGAGATATCTCCGCTGGGGATTGTGGGCTTGTGGCAGTGAATCATGCATCGAATACATACGCTATTTTCCATGATCCATCTGATGATCTATCGGGCCAATATAGAGGCATGTTTTCTACCTCAAAAGAAAAAGATGTGATCTGTAGCTCAGTGAAAAAAGATGCTGAGCCAATCGGTTGGATGACTTGTAATGTGGATGCCTTCAAGCGCCATTGTAAAATGCATAGAGAATACTGGGACTGGGTGAAGACTCGAAATGAAGATAGATTTTTAGTCAATAGTGAGCACGGGAGAGGATATGATTCTAAGAACATGATGCATACGCTACGTTTGTTAGAAATAGCAGAGATGATAGCCACAGAAGGCAAGATCCAGCTTCGCAGTCCGAATGTGGATTTCCTCATGAGAGTGCGAGCAGGAGATTTTTCCTATGATGAGCTTCTCAACATGGCAGAAGAAAAAATGCAGGCTGTGAGTGCCGCTTATGCCAGCTGTTCTCTGCCTGAAAATGTAGATTTTCACCAAGCGAATGCAGTTCTCTGCGAAATGCGTGAGTTTCTGAGATAATAGGCTTCTTTTCAGTTGTCTTGATGCTTGGTTTCGCCTAGTTATCAGCATCTAAATTATGTCAGAAGAAAACTTGATAAAAACAAACTGTCCCGAGTGCGGGAAGTCCTTTGAGCTGGATTCATCTTTGCTGGGACAGAAGGGAAAATGTGATGCGTGTGATGCTAAGTTCATTATCGAAGAGTCCATTGATGCTGCTGAGGTTTCAGCTCAGGTAGATAAGGTAGCTGCCGTTAAATCCTCTAACAATAAGCCATTAATCCTTGTGACGTTGTTAGCTGTGTGTGGAGCACTAGCTTACATGGCAATGAATGGGTTGTCTGATAAAACTGAGGTTCAGTCTGATGTTACTATTGAGCCTGATGTTAAAACTGAGAATGTAGATGCAAAAGATAATCCTGCTCGTACAGTTAGCGAGAGTCTTGAAAAAGAAAAAGAAGTGGCGAAGGTTGATGAGCTTCAGTCATTGAAAGAAACTTTCGCAGTGAAGCGTGATTTTGAGCAAATCGATATAAGAAACTATAGAAAAATTTACCCTGATGTGCATATGGGCTGGATGCCTGCTAAGGCTGAGCAAGCGCAAGAAGCACTGCGCTGGGGAAATCACCTAGGACCTCTAGGAGTAAGGACTCGCTCTCATGTTCCGCAGCTACAGGGGCGTGCCGCATTTGCAGCTAATGTGCCTGAGTGCCTCAGAGATGCTGATGGAAAGTTGGCTCTGAATGCTGCCGAGGTAGTGAGTATAGCACCGGGTTCGCCTGCTGAGGGTCATTTGCAAATAGGTGATCTGATTATAGGGATAGAAGACGAGATGTTGCTTTCTGGTGATCAGTATCGCCCTGACTGGAAATTTATGCATAAAGATGCACGAGAGCTGCAGCTTATGCTCGGTGAGAAAATAGACCAAGCTCAAGCGCGTGGTGATGTGCGTCTCACCGTGATGCGTTTTGCCGCGAATGAAAAACAACAGCGTCTTCCGGTTTCTGCTAAGGAACTGTGGAGTGGAACCGGTGGTGATAAATCAGTGGGGGCGCAAGACTTCGATATAGAAATCACTGGCGAAGGCTACGTGACTCTTGAGTCAGGACAGTTTGATGAAAATATCCATGGTGACGGAACGATATGGATGGATGTCGTGGTGGAGGGTGACTATGGTTCTAAAAGCTTGCTAGAACTTCCATGGGAAAATGCTAAAGCAGGCTATGGAAGACCTCATCTGGTGTTAGATGAAGTTGCTGAATTTCAAGGGAAAAGTTATTCCCAAATTCTAAATTTACATGCGCATGGAACTGTGCAATGGCTTCTCCCAAAAGGGACAAAACGTATTAAAGGAAGCTTTGCGGCTGTAAGCTATGGGAAAGTGCAACCTAAAATTTATCTCACTAACTTAGCTCTTCCTCTCACTGGAGTTCATAAGGAAAAAGTAGTGGAGCTTCGTTTCCCCATCGGTAAGACTGGAAGTTTCAGCAAAACTTATCCTAAGAACTGCCCTAAGACAGATCTAACAGTTCGCAGACATACTGAGTGGCTAGCCGCGCAACAGCGTGATGATGGAAGCTGGCCTAGACTTACTGGCTACACCAGAGATGGCTGGGATACTGCTTTTTGTGGTTTAGCGCTGATGTCGAGTGGTGATGAGAAATACGCAGAGCAAATCCGAAGAGCGGCTTACCGAGTAGCCTATGCAGATGGACCTAGCGAATGGATCGCTGAGCGTGCGATGCGTCTGATATTCCTCAGTGAATACTACCTGAGAACTAAAGACGAAAAAATCCTAGCGGGAGTCCAGTCCGCCTACAGCCAAGTCTTAGATTGCTGCAAGACGGACTACATGTCTGGCCATAAAGTGAATGGATTTGGCTACGGAATAGCGGGTCAGCATTATGGAACAGGGCATCTAGTCCTCGCTGTAGCTCTTGCGAAGCAGACTCCAATCGTAATTGATGAAGACCTAGTGAATAACATCATCCGTCACGCTGGTGAAGTCTGTGTGAATGGTCACTATGCCTATGGAAGAGGCCGTAGATTAGCGAGGAGCGATAAGCGTAAAATGGGCGGAGGTAATGCCATGTCTGGCTCTGGGATGCTAGGGGCGGTGATTGGTGGAGGACATGCCAGCTCTATCAGAGAATATGCAGAGCGCATGGAGGCATCCATCGGTGATGGAGATAACTCACACGCGACTAGCTCACTGGCGTATATCTTTGGCACACTATCGATCGCTTGTGCGGATGAGGAAGTTTATCTCAAGCATATGCAGAACTTTAAGTATAAAATGACGATCGATGATAACTGGGAAGGAGGCTTTTTGAAGTCAGCATTCCCTTTAGATTTCCAAGGTGGAGAGGGTGTCACAGCAAACTGGATCAGATCTGCGGGATATATCTTATCTCTGAATGCTGTGAAAAAGAACATGGCGATCACTGGTAAGAAGGAGTTCTGGAGTAAGGAATCTGTAGCACCTAATGATGAAGTAGCGGTGAGTGAGTGGGGAGGTCAGATCCATTCTTATTATTTGAGAAACTGGTGTTTAGCAAATGAACTTCTCGGTGCAAAAGCTCCTGCTGAAATTGCTCAAACAATCAAGCTTCTGCAGGCGTTGCCGCGCGATATAAACTTGGTCCCAGCCACTAAGAAATTGGTTGTTGAGCGAGCCCCAGCAATCATCAATACGATTGCAAAAAACACAACGCTTTCAGACATCCAACGCGGTTATGCTATCGAACTTATTTGTGGCTTAGATTTCAAAATCTATGATGAAATGAAAGGAGCGAACCAAGAGGTGAAGCTCATCATTAACCAGCCATTTCACCAGCTAAACTGGCTGGAAGATGATAAGGAAGCCATGTATTCTAGCTCACCACTGAAGCTGCAAGCTAAAGTAGAAATCACAGCTGGGAACCTCGCTGAAAAGATAGAATTTGAAGCTAATGGGATAGAGAGATTTGATCTCGATAAAGGCACACGCACCCTAACAGCAGCCAAGCCAATTAAGAACGCAGCGGAGAAAGAATTTAAAGGTGAGGCTAAGGTTAGCTTTAAGATAGGTGAAACGCAGGTCAGCTATGTGCGGAAATTACAATTTAACACCACCTACTTTCATTCTAACCATTTTAATCTCCGGAGACTTCAGCTGAAGCTGAGAATGGCTCCACGCGCATACTTCCAGAGCCAGCCGCTAATGATCTCAGGAATAGCGTTCGACTGCATGTATCCTCAAGAGCGGATGATCTCTGTTATCGCTCCAGAAGGCAGTGCGCTGAGCATCCATGAAGGGGATGAAGTAATGGCAGATCTAGCAAGTGAAAATTTCATTTGTGCATGGGTTCATGTGTTGAAATTTACGAAGCCATCACAGGTGAAAAATGCTACGCCCGCCAATAGCAGGATGGTGACTGGGACGATGACTGGAGATATGAAAAATCTGCATGATTTCCAGGGAGAAACGGTTTGTGAATTTCAGCCAAGTAATGGTAAGAGCGTGATCGAATATGACTTCGGCAAAGCCGTCACTCTCAATGGGCTGGACACGGACCACCGTAGATTTATCAGAATCTGGTGTAAACAAGGGGAACAATGGGTGCCAGTGATCTGGGATAATTACACGCCTCACACGAGCCATAATCCGAGATTCCCAGACACTACAGCACAGCTCTGGAGAGTAGAGATACAGCATAGAAGAAAGATGAATCTGCATACATTGAGATTTTATCAGAACCCTAACAGAATCATCAAGCATGATGGACTGATCCAGCTGAAAGATCCTAAGTTTCAGCCAGCATTGTCTGCGGAGTGATTTATCGAAAATACTAGTGGCGGAATCCTAAATATGGGGCAGTGTTTGCCTATAAATATGATGAGTGATAAAGATAACGACAAGGGTAAGGACAAGCCACCAACACCTGAAGAAATGCAGGAGACTCTCAAGGATCTCTTTAGTAAAATAGGAGGCAAGGAAATGTCATTCAGCCCCTTCATGCAGGAGATGGATAAACGGATGCCTGATGAGGATGAACCCGATGAAATGATCATCGAGGACACGCTGGAATCTCTGGATGAATTTAATCTGATCCCGAGAGAGGTGAAGGCGCATTTGGATCGATTTGTGATCCGTCAAGATGAGGCTAAAAAGGCATTGTCTATCGCGGTTTGTGATCACTACAATCACGCAAAAAATGTACGGGCGATGGAGGAATCAGGAGACGAGGACTCGATGGAATACCAGAAGCAAAACGTCATTGTGGTGGGACCTACTGGGGTGGGGAAAACGTATCTGGTGAAGCACATTGCAGAGATGATTGGGGTGCCATTTGTGAAGGCAGATGCCACAAAATTTTCTGAAACTGGCTATGTGGGAGGCGATGTGGATGATCTCGTCCGCGAGCTAGTGCGTAAGGCAGATGGGAATGTGGAGTTAGCAGAATATGGCATCATTTACATCGATGAAGTAGATAAACTGGCGAGTAAAGGTGGAGGATCATTTGGTAAAGATGTCAGCGGCAGAGGCGTGCAGACTACGCTGCTGAAGCTGATGGAAGAAACCGAAGTTCCGCTGAGTAATCCCATGGATATGAAAGGGCAGATGATGTCGATGATGGCAATGGAGCGCGGTGCCAAGCCGCAGAAAGAGACTATCAACACGCGTCATATTTTGTTCATTGTGAGTGGAGCTTTTTCTGGCTTGGAGAAAATTATATCACAGCGTGTGCAGAGCACCCAGATAGGCTTCCAGGTGGGTGAGCGGACTGAGGTCTTGGACAGCGAGTTATTCAGAAATGTGGAGACGCAGGACTTTATTGATTTCGGGTTTGAGGCAGAATTTATAGGGAGATTACCTGTGCGTGTCGTTTGTGAAAAGCTGGAGAAAAATGATTTCGTGAACATCATGAAGTTTTCTGAAGGTAGTATTCTCAGACAGTATGAGCGAGAATTTGAAGCATATGGTATCCATGCGCGATTCGAGGATAGCTCGATAGAGAGAGTAGCGGATCTGGCTGAAAAAGAGAATACGGGAGCACGCGCGCTGATGACGGTGCTTGCTGATATGCTACGTGAGTTTAAATTTGAGCTCCCGGGGACGTCAGTTTCAGAGCTGAAGATAGATTCTGATTTGATCGAGAACAAGGAAGCTGTCTTAGCGAAATATCGAGAGGAAGGTCTCAAGGTAAACATCGAGAAAGTGCGTGATGAAGTGGCGATTTATGTGAGGGAATTTAGCTCTAAACACGGCGTGAATATGGATTTCACAGAGGATGCAGTGCTCGAATTAGCGGATTTATCGTCTATCCAAGGTCGTAGTGTGTTACAGATTTGCCGCACTAAGTTTAAGGATTACCAGTTCGGGCTTAAGCTGATACAGGGGAATAATGGTCGCGATCATTTTGAAATTGGTAAAGAAGCGATAAAAGATGCAGACAAGTTCTTGAGTGATATGGTAGTTCGCTCTTATGATGTCGCTAAGAAGGATGAGGAGAGCGGTGAGGATGCCGCAGATTCTACTTCAAGTAATGACGAAAACTAGTGGAGCCTACCAGCGAACATCAATCTGAAATCCAATCGATTCAATCGACGAATAAACCAACTAAACCGTTAGGTGAAGTATTGGTTCCTGTGCTTATTTGTGGAGTAGTGGGATTTGTGTTGACGATTATTCTGTCCGTGATCGGAATGTATGATGGGCTAAATATGAGTCTTAAAGAATACTATATGGGGAAGCCATTTTATATGTCGGATTCCAGTGGCTGGCACGTGGCTTGGGATTGGCTGATGGCGGTAGTTCTAACATTTGGTGTGTCTTATGCAGTCTTAGATACGGATAAAAGCTGGAGGCGAGTGATGCTTATTTTGCTCACAGCGGTGGTGGTTATTCTTAGCTCGCCAGCGTTGATGCTGTGGGATGTTTTCTGGTCACCAGTGACTGTGTTCGTGGGAGTCTTATGGTCCTGGATTTGTGCATTTACGTATAGTTCGCAGCATACTATGCCATGTGAACTTCTAGTCCCACCGAAACAGGGAGAAGAAATAGATATATCTCCGCTCGTCATCACTGAGAGGAAGAAAGAGCTGGTGGAGCATATAGAGAGAGAGGAAACTGCTGAGAAGAAGTATCAACCTAAAGAACAATCATCATGTCCAGACTAGATTACCCAGAGGCTGTCGTAGCATTGATCAGTGAGCTGAAACGACTCCCTGGAGTGGGCCCGCGGAGTGCTGAGCGGATTGCTGTGTGGATGATCCAGCATCAGAAGGCGAATCCTGAAGAGCTTTCGAGGGCGCTTGATAGTTCACGTGAAATAGTGTCTCTCTGTAAGAAATGTGGATTTTTCTCTACGCAAGGAAGATGCGAACTCTGCGAAGATAATAGCCGTGATGCTGGTTGTCTCTGCGTAGTCGAGCATCCTACAGATGTGCTGCCGCTGGAGCGTTCTGGAGCATTTGGTGGATACTATCATTGTCTTGGAGGTAAGCTTTCACCACTCGATAATACCAGCCCAGACGACTTAAATATTTCTGAACTTATCAGAAGGATTTCAAGTAATATGGGAGAGGAACAAGAAGTAATTCTGGCTCTGAGCTCAGATGTAGAAGGGGAGGCGACGGCAAACTATCTGGTAGAAATTTTAGAGAAATATCAGTGTAAAGTAACGAGGATCGCCCAAGGATTACCCGCTGGCGGAGGGCTGGAAAATGCTGATGAACTCACCCTCATGCGCGCACTTCAGGGACGAAGGTAAAGCGTGATTTTTCATCAACCACATTGTATCGGACTAGCTAGTTCTGGCAAGTCAGGCAAGTCAGGCAAGTCTGGCAAGGCTTCAAGATAGACAGCATCAAACCACATCCTCTTCATCATTCGCTGGTCCGGAAAAAATCAAACCAGGTAGCACAAATGCCGAAACCATCTGCCACTGGAATACGATGCGAAAGACTACGACCCTGCTCAAAATCAATACCAACTCTACAACCTGAGAACCGATCCACAGGAGAAAACTAACCTAGCAGAGTAGAAGCCAGAAATAGATCTCGCATGGCTCCTTAGTTGTGGTTACGCATTTAAGGAAGAGCGGAATTTTTTGATATGTTCTGGTGTTTTTTGTAAATTGAATTTATTAGTTTTGGTATGATGAATCGTGTAGCTGTTCTGAATGTGGTGGGACTTACGAAGGGTTTGATAGGGGAGTTTACTCCTCGGATTAAGGCGTTTGCGGAGGCGGGGCAGTTGTCTTCGTTCAAGCCGGCGTTTCCGGCGGTGACTTGTACTGCGCAGTCGTCTTACGTGACAGGGCTTCCAGTGGAGGATCACGGGATTGTGGCGAATGGGTGGTATGATAGAGAGGCGGCTGAGGTGAAGTTCTGGAAGCAGAGTAATCACTTGGTGAAGGGGGAGAAGATCTGGGAGAGGCTCAGGCGGATGAATCCGGAGTTTACGTGTGCTAAGCTTTTCTGGTGGTATAATATGTATAGTAGTGCGGACTGGACGATCACTCCTCGCCCGGCGTATCCAGCGAATGGGAGGAAGGTGTTTGATGTGTATTCTCAGCCTATGGGGATGAAGGAGGAAATTAAAAGTGAGTTGGGGGATTTTCCGTTTCCTTCGTTCTGGGGGCCGAATGCTGGGGTAGCATCGAGTCAGTGGATAGCGGATTCTGCGAAGTGGGTGGAGCGGGAGAAGAAGCCTACGTTGAGTTTGGTTTATCTGCCGCATTTGGATTATTGTTTGCAGAAATATGGTCCTGATCTGGGTGATGAGCGGGTGAGTGGTGAGTTGCAGGCTATTGATAAGTTGGTGGGGGAGATGATTGATTTTTATACGGAGCGTGATGTGGAGGTAATTTTACTTTCTGAGTATGGGATCTCTGCGGTGGATCAGCCGGTGCACTTGAATCGGATCTTTAGGGAGAAGGGGTGGATTACGATTAAGGATGAGCTGGGGCTGGAAATGTTAGATTGTGGTGCGAGTAAGGTTTTTGCGGTGGCGGATCATCAAGTAGCGCATGTTTATGTGAATGATGCTTCACTGATGGATGAGGTGAGGGAGGTGTTAGAGAAGTCGAGTGGTGTGGATGAGGTGAGGTCTGATTTTTCTGGGTATTCAGCGGAGAGGGCGGGAGATTTGATTGCGGTTGCTAAACCGAATGCTTGGTTCACGTATTATTATTGGGAGGATGATAACGTTGCTCCAGATTTCGCGCGTTGTGTGGATATTCACAGGAAGGTGGGTTATGATCCTGTGGAGTTATTTTTAGATCCTGAGTTGAAATTTCCAAAGCTGACGATTGCTAAATTTCTGTTGAAGAAAAAACTAGGTTTCAGGGCATTACTGGAGGTGATTCCTCTGGATGCGAATTTAGTAAAAGGGTCTCATGGTAGAGATAATGTTTCTGTGGATGAGCAGCCAATTTTTGTGACTCAAGGGATGAGTGATCAGGGTGAGGTAGCTTATCCAGAGGAGATTGCAGATAGAATAGTGCAGAGGGTGATGTCTGGATCAACAACTTCTTAGGAAGATTTGATGTTTTAGGTAGCTTAACAAATATTACAGGTTCAGGGCTTGACATATGGCTGGGGGTGAGGCATAGGCGTCTAGCCTTTGCGATAAATGATTTAGCGAGAAGGTGCAAAAATAAACCCAAATAAAACTCATGCAGTGGTTCCTTTATATTTCATATTTTCTCGTTCTTGTATGCCTTGCTGGATACGGATTTCACAGACTCACGATCATTTATCTCTATCTAAAACATAAGAATGATGTTCCTGTAGCCAAAGGTCAATTTGATGAGCTTCCTGTTGTGACCATGCAGTTGCCTGTGTTTAATGAGCTGCATGTGGCTGAGCGTTTGATCCAAAAGGTGGCTGAAATTGACTATCCTAAGGATAAACTTCACATTCAAGTTCTGGATGATTCTACTGATGAGACTCAGGAGATCTGCCGTGAGCAGGTGGCTGATCTGGTAGCGCGAGGTTATGATGCAGATTACATTCACCGCACGGATAGAACTGGGTTCAAGGCTGGAGCGTTAGAGAATGGGATTAAGTCTGCGAAGGGTGAGTTTTTGTTTATTCTTGATGCTGATTTTGTGCCGAATGCGGATGTTTTACAGAAGACGATCCATTATTTCACTGATGATAAGGTAGGAATGATCCAGACGCGTTGGGGGCATTTAAATAGAAATTTCAATGTGCTGACACGTATTCAGGCAATGTTCCTAGATGGACACTTGGAGCTGGAGCAGACTGCTAGAAATAGATCTGGTAGATTCTTTACGTTCAACGGGACTGGTGGAATGTGGCGTAAATCATGCATCGCGGATGCTGGTGGCTGGGAGCATGATACTCTGACTGAGGACATGGATCTGAGCTATAGAGCGCAGCTGAAGGGCTGGAACTTTGTGTTTTTGAAAGATGTAGAGAGTCCAGCTGAGCTTCCTGTGGACATGGATGGATTTAAGAGTCAACAACATCGCTGGACGAAGGGTTCTATTCAGTGCTGTAAGAAGTGTCTGAAAAATATCTGGAAGAGTGATGCTCCGCTGAAGGCTAAGATGGAAGCGACTGCTCATTTGACATCAAATTTTGCCTACTTGGCATTGATTGTTCTGTGCTTTTTGATTTATCCGAAGCAGCTGACTAATATTCCTCTTGTTGCTGAGAATCCGATGTTTGAGTATTTTATTAATATCCCGATCTTTTTCTTCGGTTCTGTGTCTGTAGCGTTGTTTTATTTGACTGCTCAGAAGGCATTGCATCCTAAGACTTGGCTGAAAGAGATTATTTATTTACCGCTACTTATCGCTTTGGGGATAGGGATGAGTGTGAATAATGCGAAGGCTGTGCTGGAGGCTCTTTTCAATCATGAGAGTGGATTTGTCCGCACTCCTAAGTATGGTATTGATAAGGCTGGCGCTACTGGCGAGAAGAAGGCTGCGGGCTGGAAATCAAGTAAGTACAAGGCAATGAAGTCATTTATCCCAGTGATCGAGTTTGGTTTCGGTGTGTTCTTCTTGATCGTTGTTATTAGTAATTACATGGATGCAAATTTCGCGACTGCTATCTTGCTGACTCCATTCCCAATTGGATTCTTCTTCACTTCGATTCCATCATTGAAGAGAATGATGGCTGGATTTATGAAAAATAATGTTGAAGAAAGCATAGATTCTGGTAAGTAAGGATAAGTTAACTAATTTTTTATGAAATCATATACCTTACGATCATTCCTCAAAGTTACCTCCATCGCACTTGTTACTGGTTTACTATTCACGAGTTGTGGAAGTTCGCCGGCGAAGGATAAGAAAAACAAAATGATCGTCAGCGTGAAGGATCAGACGATGCTGCTGACGAAAAATGGGAAGCCGGTAAAGGCTTACAAGGTTTCGACTTCTAAATTTGGATTAGGGAATACGCGTAATAGTAAGAAAACTCCGCTCGGCAGAATGGAGATAGCGAAGAAGATAGGTGGCGGATCGCGTAGTGGGACTGTTTTCAAGAGCCGCCGTAAGACAGGTGAGATTCTTAAGCCTAACACACGTGGAAGAGATCCTATTGTGACACGCATTATGTGGCTCAAAGGAAATGAGTACCGCAACCGCAATACTTATCGCAGATATATTTATATTCACGGAACTCCGGCTGAGCATAAGATCGGCAGACCTGCGAGCTATGGTTGTATCCGAATGAAGTCTCGCGATGTGATCGATCTCTACCGCAGAGTGGGTGTTGGTGCTGAGGTTAAGATCATTTATGATCATCTCTATAACACACGTGTGGGGCGTAAGAGTGCTGCTGTTCTCCGTAAGACATATTACGGTGGGGCGTAGGCGTTGTATTTTTTTAACGTATTTTTCTCGCTGAGCATAAATTTTAGTTAGATGACTCCGCTCCTGAGAAAGATACTAGGCATGAGTTGGTTGCTGACGTTGTGCATGTTCGCGCTCCTTATCCTGGGCGTGTTTACTATAGAAAGTGCAGCGAGACATCTACCTGGTGGTGGTGAGGCGATAGCTGCCAAGCAGGTGCAGTGGATTTTTCTTGGAGCTGGAATTTATTTCATCACTGCGCTGGTGGATTACAAATGGATCAAGTATCTTGCTGCCCCGATGTATGTGACGGGTATCATCTTGATGATCATTGCTATGAAATACGGCAATAAAGTGCACCAGCTAGAGGTGGGTGGATTGAGTTTTCAGCCTGCACAGTTTTCGATTGTAGCGGGATTTATCATGATGGCGTGGGTGCTGCAAGATTTGGCGAAATGGCATCCATTGTTGAGCTTGCCTGGTGCGAAGGTGGCAGCGATAGCGGTGTTAGCGTTGATCCCTTTCGGGTTAGTTGCACTGATGGGAGACCTTGGATCAGCGATTGTTTGGCTGCCTGTGACTGCGATTGTGATGTTAGTGAGTGGTGTGCCGTTTCGGTATTTGGCGGTGATCTCATTATTGGGTGCTGCGATCATGCCCATTTTATTTCATGTGATTTTACCTAGTTTTTCTAGTAGAGGAGCAAACCGGATTGAAATCTATCTGGATATGCTTTATGGACGTAAAGTGGATATTACTGGGGATGCTTATGGACCATATTATGTGTCGATGGCGGTGGGGAAGTCTGGTTATAAAGGAGTAGGTTTTAAGGCTGATTCATCAAAGCGTTCATTGCACGCGATGGGTTACATTCCTAAGAAGACAGCTCATAATGACTATGTTTTTGGGGTCTTTGCAGAAGAGCAGGGGTTCCGAGGTAGTCTGATGCTGGTGCTTGGGTTTAGTTTGTTACTGATTCAGTGTATATTTATCGGGTATTACAGTAGAGATATGTCTGGGCAGATTCTTTGTGGAGCTGTCGTGGGGTTATTGTTTGCTCATATTTTTGAGAATATAGCGATGTGTGTGCTGCTGATGCCTGTGACTGGGATTCCGCTGCCGTTTATCAGTTATTCCGGAACATTCGTGGTGATGTGTATGTTTATGCTGGGGCTGGTGCAGAGTGTGTGGGTGCACCGAAAAGGTGGTGATGGCGAAGTGGAGGAAAAGGTGAAGTTATCGAAGAGAGGTAAGCAATTTAAGCTGAACCGCAGAAGATCTGATGAAAGGGTGAATCCTAATCAGTCAACTCAGCGCGGTTCTTAAACGTAGAGAAATTATTATGTATCATTGGTCAAAGTTATCATCGGTAAAGTGGATAGACGCGTGGGAAGAGAGATTTTATGGAAATGACCGCAGTGTGATATCTGAGATCAAAGGAGGCAAGAGCGTGAGGGTGGAAGTCTATTGTGAGACGAAAAAAGAGGCTGAAGCGATCAAAAAGCAATTTGGCGGGACAGTGCGTGAGGTGAAGAGTCAGAACTGGGTAGCGCTCAGTGCTGTGGAGAGACCACCATTGAAAATCCGTGATGCGATTCTTGTTTGCGGTGCAAGAGAGCGTAAAGTAGCGGATGAACTACGGAGTGAAAACCCGGAGAAGAAGGTGATACAGATTCCGGCTGAGATGGCATTTGGAACGGGTGACCATGCTACGACATCGACTTGTTTGAGGTTTTTGGTGGATATTTCTCGTGAACAGAAAGAAGAAAAATGGCAGATGCTGGATTTGGGGTGTGGAACTGCTGTGCTTGCGATTGCAGCTAGGATGCTGGGAGCGGAGGCTTGTGTGGCGCATGATTATGATCCGCAGGCTGTGCGCGTGTCTAAGCAGAATTTGAAATTGAACCGTGTGGATGAGATAGAGGTAGAGGAACAGGATGTTTTAGGATGGAAGCCTAGGAAGAAATGGGCTGTTGTTGTAGCCAATATGTTTTCGACTATCCTACAGGAAGCTTTCCCTACGATAGTGAAAACGATCAAAAAGGATGGAGATCTGGTGGTTTCTGGTATTTTAGCAGACCAGTGGGAGGTGACGAAGCAGTGGGGAGAAGACGCTGGCTTAGTGTTTGGAGAAGTGGTGAAAAAAGGAAAGTGGGTCACTGCTAGGGCTAAGTTAGAATCTTAGCTATCTTCTGAAATGCCTTTCGTGTAAGAATATTTTCTAAGAGAGTTTCATTTCTCTTGCATGATGAACGCTATCGGTTATGAACAGCCCGAGTTCAGGGGAGAGTTCATGTTTTATCAATTTAGATTATGAATGTTGCCCCTGAGGCTACTATCATCATCTAATTTTAACTGAAAACATAACGAGATAATTCTCATGGACAGCATTTCATCACGCATCACAAACGTCACCCCTTCGCTCACTCTGAATATCACTAATCAGGCAAAAGCCATGAAAGCCAGAGGCGAGGAAGTCTATGGTCTAGCTGGCGGAGAGCCAGAAATGGATACCCCAGATTTCATCAAAGAAGCGGGAATAAAAGCACTTCAAGAAGGCAAAACTAAATACACTCCAGCTGCTGGTATTCCAGAGCTTAGAGAAGCCATTGCTAATAAGCTTAAGGCTGAAAACAATATCGAATATGATCCACGTCAGATCATCGTAGGCAATGGAGCTAAGCACTCTTGCATGAGCGCGATCATGGCGGTGGTGGAAGAGGGTGACGAGGTCATCATCCCTTCACCTTACTGGCTATCCTATCCTGAAATGGTTCGCATCGCGGGCGGTGTGCCAGTTCTAGTAGAAACTACTGAGGCAAATAACTGGAAGATTACTCCTGAGCAGTTTGAGGAAAATATGACTGGTCTGACTAAAATGATCATTCTTAACTCACCTGGAAACCCAACTGGTGCGGTTTACACTGCTGATGAGCTCAAGGCTCTCGGTGAAGTGGCTCTCTACGAGGACATCATCATCTTGTCTGATGAGATCTATGAGAAACTTGTCTATGGTGAGGCGAAGCACGTAAGCATCGCATCTATCAGTAAGGAACTCTATGATCTAACGATCACTGTGGGTGGATTTTCTAAGGCATATTCTATGACAGGATGGCGTCTCGGATACATCGCAGCACCGAAAGCAATCGCAGAAGCAATATCCTCAATGCAGGGGCACACCACATCAAACCCTTGCACATTCTCACAGTATGGTGGTCTAGCGGCTTTGACTGTTGAGAATTCCTTCGTGGATGACCTTAAGGCGGAGTATGACATGCGTCGTCAGTTCATGCTGAATAAACTGAAGTCGATTCCTAATATTTCGGTTACTGAGCCAGAAGGTGCATTTTACTTCTTAGTGAATACGACTCAGCTGGGGATCAAGTCAGTGAACTTATGTGATAAGCTACTTACACGTTACCGTGTGGCTGCGATTCCAGGAATTGCATTTGGTAATGACAACAGCATTCGTCTAAGTTACTGCACCACACTCGATGTGTTGAATGAAGGTCTCACTCGTTTCGAGGAGTTCTGCCGATCACATTAAATTAGTCATTTTTTAAAAAGCGACAAATCGACAAAGCGTCTGAGGAAATTCTTTTCCTGAGGCGCTTTTTTGTGTAGTTTAGCCTTATGCAGATTAAACCACTTACCATATCATCAGTTGCTCTTTTGGGCGTTTTTGGAATTTTTATGGCATCAGCTAAGCCTGAGAAGGGCGCCTTTCCTAAAATTACGAAAGAAGGAAAAATCAAGCAAGCTCTGGAGCTAGCAGAACTAAAGGCTCCTAAGGAAGTGGAAGGGGACGATGAAAAGAAAAGAATCTTGGTCTTTTCTAAGACGAACGGGTATCGGCATAGGTCTATTGGGATTGGGAAAAAAACGCTGCAATTGATGGCTGAGACCACGGGAGCGTTTGATGTGGTGATTAGTGATGATCTAGAAAATTTTGATAAAGATAATATAGAAAATTTTGATGCTATTTGTTTTCTGAACACAACGATGAATGTATTTTCGCCCAAGAAAGGGGAGCTTCAGAAAATGTCTCCAGAGGAGAAGAAAACTGCCTCAGAATTAGAGAAAGCAAGAAAAGCGAACCTCATGAGTTTCATCGAAGGAGGTAATGGATTTATAGGTATCCACGCTGCGAGTGATACGTTTTATGAGTGGGCAGAATATGGTGAGATGCTTGGAGGATATTTCGATGGGCATCCCTGGAATGCGAATATGGAAGTGTCTATCAAGGCAGACGAGAAGAATAAGACTCACGCCTTGCTCAACGGTGTGATTCCAGAAGGAGCAAATGAACTCAGATTCAAAGAAGAGATTTATCAGCTTAAAGATCCTTATAATTCTAAAAAGCTCACGATGCTTTTGCGATTAGATTCTGATGCGAGTCACAAGCCAAAAGGCGGTATCAAGAGGAAAGATAAGGACTTTGGTGTCAGCTGGGTGAAGACTCATAAAAAAGGCAGAGTATTTTACTGTTCTCTGGGGCACAACGAGCATATCTACTGGAATAAGAATGTGCTCAGACATTACTACGCAGGGATAATGTATGCACTTGGCGAGTCTGCTGGGCAGCAAAAGAAGTAATAAAATTAACCCCGAAATCTAAATGCATATTTCGGGGTTAATCAGCGATAAAATATAGATAGTTTTCCTAACTGGATAGTCCTATAAAGGGAGGAGTGAAAGGGGGAGAAAGGATATAAAATAAAAGGGGAAAGGAGTTCAAGAGTGGTGGCCCAACCCGGATTCGAACCAGGGACACAGGGATTTTCAATCCCCTGCTCTACCAACTGAGCTATTGGGCCATCTTGTGCAACTTTTGAGCAGTCATTTCTGATAGGCTCATTGCGGTGCGCATAGTTAGTGCTTGTTAGAGGTTTTGACAATACTAAAATGAAACTTTTTTCACTTAAAGAATTTCTTGATAGCTTTCTTCTCTTTCGGGAGGAGCGAGTTTTTCCACACTCGTTCGCCACCCGCACCTTTGTTCTCCGTTTCGCCACCGCTACGGACTTTGGCATCTGATTGATCAATGTCATGTTCACCATCTGTAGTTTCTAGCAGATCGCCCGGAAGGGTGTTAGATAGATCATTTGATTTTAGTCTTTCTTCTTTCTTGAGTTCTAGCTTCTCAGCTGCATCTCCAAGCATGTCAGGAACATGTCCTGGACCACGTTGAATTTCTCCTTTTCCTAGTTGACCACCAGGACGATTACCACCTTGTCAGTTGCCATCATCACCGTCTCCGTCTCCATCATCACCGTCTTCTTTTTCACCCTCGTTTTGCTGTTGCTGCTTGAGCTTTTCCGCCATGTTTCGCATGTTTTTGCGGAGCTGATTGAGTTGCTCCTCGTTCAGTTGGTTGAGTTGATCGGGGTCTATTTGTTTGAGCTGATCGAGTAGTTCTTGGTTGGGTTTCATGGCTCCAGTATCCATGTTCTCAACTGCTTTACCGAAGTCATCGAGTAAATTTTCTTTTGTCTGTTGGTTTAATTTATCGCCGTGTTTCTGAAGGTTCTGGAGGGTTCGCTCTGCGTTTTGCATATTACGTTGGAGCTCTTTCGAAGCAGCATCATGGGTCTGGGTGAGATTATCTACCGCTTCTAAACTGGAATGACTAAACCATTCGTTAGGGTCTTGCTGTTTGAGTTCATCGACTTTTTCTTCCATTTCTTCGATGTATTCTTCCTGAATAATTTCCTCTTCTTTGAGTTCTTTAAGAGCTTGCTCAAGGCTGTTACGAGCATCTGGGGATGGGTGCTTCTGTAAGTCCTCCGCATGGCTTCCGATAGGGATGAAAAATGCGGCGATGATTACCAGAACAGAGCAGAGTGAAGGGAGTAAGGTACGCTGCCAATGCCATGATACTCCAGCATCGACCTCAACTGGAGCCTCGGGCCAGGGCGTAACTCCAGCTTTCGCAGCTGAAAGGCTGTTTCTGAGTTTCATCTTATCTTCAATTCTCACTAAGCTTTCTTCGACACTTTCAAATTTCTTACGCGAGATTCTCCAGCATATGAAACAGATCGTAGAGAGCGCGAATAAGATGCTACTAACAGTGATGAAGTAGCTAGGAAGCTGTGCAAAATATCGCGCTAAAAGAATGCCAGTAGCAGCGAGCAGAGCAGTGATGGCTAAAGGGAGGTTTAATACCTCTACCCACCATGCGAGATTGAGTTTCTTAGAAATAGACCGCGCATGACGAGTCCATGCTTTTTCCTGGCGAGATTGAGTTGGCGTGTCCATAAAGCTTATTTCTATAATAGCTTAGCTCTGGTTGGTTGCAAGCGGCAAATTCTTATCTAGCCATCGTTCAATCGTATCGAAGAGCAGGTGACTTTCTGGCTCAGCGAAGGTCTCGTGTCGCATATGCGGGAATAATTTATAGGTTTTATTGGTGAGCTTCAGGCTGTTGATAAATTTCTCTGCCAAGTGATCTGGGCAGATCAGATCTGTGCCTCCCTGAGTGTAAAGAAATGGAATGTCAGATACCATTTGGGGAAGGTTGTTTTCTACAAAGTCCGCCGTCTTGATGAGCTCGACTCCCCAGCCAATAGAGATATGTTGATGACCAGCGTGATCAGGACCTCTCTTCTTGAGTTGCCCGTCTTTAGGAGTCTGGCAGAGCTCGGGAGTGGCTCCAGTCTTGACGATGAATTTTGGGTGCATCTTAGCTAGCATTCTAGCGGAGGCGATGAATAAACTAGATTTATTCTGAGTAGGTGAGAGTAAGACAGAGTTCACCCAGCAGAACTCAGGGAGAGGGAGTTTGCCTTGTAAAGCAAGTGTAAGATGACGGAGGGTGAGGAGACCGCCCATAGAGTGACCTGCTATACCGTAGGGTAGTCCATCAGCCATGCTGATGCCTTTGGCGATGACATGATCGATGAAACTTACATTTCCCACGTGTCCACGCTTTCCCGGGCTTTTTCCGTGGCCATGGAGATCGAACGCGATACAGCGGATTCCTCGCTCGGTAAATGGATGAAGAACCTCGGCATAGCGTTCCGAGTAGTCGCCCTGACCATGGGTAAATAAGCAAACGCCGCGAGTTTCTATGTTCTCAGGGGGATCCATGAGGGTGCAGCTGAGAAGGTGTCCTTCTACTTGGATGTCTTCTCGGGATACTCTCATGTTATCTCTCTAGGCTTTTTGAAAGTGTGGCAAATAATTTAACATCAGCATCTCGTTTGCCATGGGTGTTAGATTGCTCAAATGCGTGTTCTAGATTTTTTAGAAATCTCCAGAGGATGTCACCCAGTGAGGCGTGTCCTGCAATGGCTGCTTTTGCGTTGATGGATATTTCTTTGTGATCAGAGAGGACTTTCTGAGCTGGTATGATTCTGCCTTTGTGAAAGCAATCGACTAGCTGCATCTCTGCTCCAGAGTAGATGCGAGCTAGAAAATGTCCTGGATAGTTACAGCCTGAGACTTCTATATTTAGACGTCTAGCCACGAGCATGAAGACTGTAGCGAGGCTGATAGGGTTCCCTAGTCCAGAGTCCGCTACCCAGCAGAGATCGCTATTTTGTGGTAGGTAGTAGTATTTTTTATTTCCTAGAAATTTTCCATCAGCGAACAACCAGAGCCTTAGTTTGTCCGCACTGATCGTAGTGTTCTGGTGATCTGCCGTGAATTCATCTGAGATGAGGTCTAGGGCATCTGAGAGTGTGGGACGCAGGGAGATGCCATCATGCAGATAGTCTGAAATAAGCCTTAAATGATACTCGAAACTATCCCAGTCTTCAGCCATCCCAGACTTGCCACCAGCAGGGATTTGCCATTCGTTCATCAGCGTCTTACGCCGAGCGGGGAGCAGTAGGTGAGTGAGTTTAGCTTTGTCCTGAGGTGATAAATCTAAGCCCAGTCCCAGGGCTGTGAGCTCGTGGCTAAGATCCCCTGAGCTAGCCGCAAACTCCAGTCTCAGAGCTTCCTGTGTGGCAGGCTCTTTATCATCTAGCAGCTTGATTAAATAGGGGAGTTTCGTCTCAGTGATCATTTCTAACAACAACCTAAGCTCTCCTTATTCGCGGATCAAGCGAGTATTATAAAATTATTAAATCCTAGATTATTCCTAGAGATTGCTTAGGCTGCAAAACTCTCTCCACATGAGCAGGTGACTTCAGCGTTAGGGTTCGTTACCTTGAAGCCTCCTTGTTGGAGATCATCTGAATAGTCTAGTTCACTACCAGCTACGAAAAGTGCACTTTTGGGGTCGATGACTACGGTCACTTCATTGCTCACTACGAGCATATCACGGTCTCTAGGGCCATCCACGAGATCCATTTTATACTGAAGCCCAGAGCATCCACCACCCACTACAGCTATACGGAGCGCACCGTCTGCTCTCCCTTGCTTTTCGAGTAGGGATGACAAATGAGCGGCTGCTCCTGAGAGAACCTTGATGAGTTTTTCATTTCCTACTTTATAATTCACAGCGGACATGAGCCACATGTAATGGCTAGTCTTGTAATAGAAAAGCTCAAAAGCATTCATTTTAGCATCAAAGCAAGTGAGAAATCATACGCAATAATGTAAATTGTTAGAAAATAGCCTTTACACAACCTGATATGGTGCGATTTTAATATGCGTATTCGGTAAGATACTTTTGATTGGATCAAGCGTGACTGAACCGAAACAAGACAACGAAAAATCAATGATGATGACTTAGGTGAGAGCTGCTAAATGCGCCGACCTATGAGTCTTCGGAGAGATAAATTTAAACACCATTACCTGCGAAACACATTATTTCGGAGTAGTGATGGTTCACATAAAATGAGCGAAAATACATCGCCAGCTAATGAGTCTGCTCCAGCAGCAGCTCAGCCAGCGGCAACAAATCAAGATAATGCCTCAGTAAATGCAACAAACACAGCACCTGAAGCTACAAGCACTGAATCAAAAACAGAGAAGCCTAAAAGCGAGCAACCAAAACCAGAGCA
>CAKZMG010000080.1 GCA_937128235.1 uncultured Verrucomicrobiales bacterium | reverse complement strand
ATCGCAGGACGTGAGAAGTATGATCTCATTACTTTAGTGGGAAATCATGAACTCATGATGGAGGAAGCGAAGCATAATGCGGGTGCTTACTATTTTTGGGAAATGAATGGTGGAGTACAAACTCTGCATTCATTTGATAGCGATGTGGAAGATGTGCCGGCGCAGTACTGGGAGTTCATCAAGAGCTGTGAGCTGTTTTATGAAACGAAAAGCCACATATTCGTTCACGCTGGGCTAGATCCTATCCTCCCTCCGGAGAACCAAAACTCAGAAACTTTATGCTGGTTAAGATTTGCTAATCTGAAGCCGCATCATTCTAACAAAATGATAATCTGTGGGCACACTCCGCAGAGATCTCACGTCCCTGGACTACTGCCGCACGCTATTTGTATCGATACCCACGCATTCAATCCTAAAGGATACCTCACCTGTCTGGATGTTGAAACTGGAAATTACTGGCAAGCTAACAATAAGGGAGATACACGTAAAAACACGCTCCCGATAACTAAGATAAAATCATGATCAAATCACTATTATTTATAACCTCTGCATTAAGTCTCTATTGTTACGCTCAAGAAAAAACAGACGACAACACGCTCGTGAAGCGTCTCCTAGCAGAAGATTTAGGCACACGCTCATTTCTTTTTTCTCAAGTGGTAGAAAGTTCTACTGGTAAAAAAGTATTACCATTTAATAAAGAAACAGAGAGTCATGCTATCGTCCTCAAGCAGATTAAAATTTCGATCAAGCACGCGATGGAGACTTTAAATAAAGCAGACTCTCCTATCAAAAAACTACGCCGCATTAACGAAGCATCTCGCTATTTCGAGGACATCCTGCTCATAGAAATAGCAAAGCATCCAGAACTCACCTGCACTATCCCAAAGAACAGACAAGGTAAGGCGCAGAGGTCTGGCTACCCTGACATGCGGATAGAGCATACTGCGAGTAAAACAGTCTTCTATCTAGATCCTAAGCTCTATGAAAATAAATCTAGAGCATCCAGCCTACGGACCTTTTATTATGAGCCTAAGACGCGCACAATGAAGATTCAAGATGACGCAGTGCACCTGCTGTTAGGTATCTGTCACGATGGAGTCGATGGTGACTGGACATTTACTAGCTGGGATCTAGTAGATCTTTCAAAATTCAAAGTCCGCCTAAAAGCAGAGTTCCAAGCCTCTAACAAGGACCTCTACCGTGAAGCGAACTTGATCGAATCATCTGCATCAAAATAGCCCCTCTCCCTCCGATCAAAGAATGGTAGGAATTGATTATCGAGTAATCTAAGTAGGTTTTTTGTGTTAATCTCCAATATTAACTACATTCCCTACCCTCACTGATCTCATATTCGACATCTAATTCTTTGAACATTAAGATGTCTTTGTAACCAATCCTCAATGATTGGAACTTACATGGCAACTTTTCTAATAATTCTAACAGTTCATCTTGCTTATACATGCAAATAGATTCCATTGTTTCTTTAGAACAACTTATTAGATCTAGATATTTTCCTAGTTTGACTTTTAATACACGATTATCAAACTTTTCTGCTACCAATGGCTTGTTAGGACAAGATTTTATTATTAAGTCACAAAACCACCACCGTATACCATGCTCGAAGTCTAGCAATTCATCTTCTAATTCAGCATATATTCCTCCCACACATTTCATTACCATCGTCTCTTTATCAATCAAAACTCCTTGACCTCCTACAGTTCTATACCTCAAATACCAAAAACACTTTGCTTCTAGAATGTAATCAAACTCCATATCAAAAACATCATCTTCAAGCGTGCCATCCTTCTTAGAATTTTCTCTTTCCTTAGCTAAGTAATGTTTTTTAATAGTAGATGAGTTGGAGCGTTGTTCTTTAGGCAGGCTAAACTGATCAAATACTCTTTTAGGTTCTTCTTTTCTCCACTGGTGATTCACCTCAGTGACTGTATTCATCACATTGTGACAAAATTCACACAGAATGCCCTTATATTTAAAACTGCCATCAGTTTCGGTGCCACACCTTCTGCAAGTTTCAATCATACCTCAAAATTAATAAATCAACCCCGGTCTACCTTCCCGGTCTTGCTCCTGGAGCTTTAGTTGGCTTTTGAAATTCTAGATACGTAGTGCCTGAGACCTTATTCCCTCTAAGACTATCTACGCGCATTCTTTTGAGCGTGTATTCCTTGCCTACTTTCATGAGGTCCGTGACTTGGAATTGCTTGAGTGGATGTCCCGCTGCGTTGTAACCGACTACTCGCATGAGTGCTCCGTATTTCTGATGCACCCATGCATAAACGATGCGGTAATCCCCAGACTTATCTGGATTGATGAGTCTTACTTTATGGCACTTCTGACCACTTATCTTTTCCTCACCCACGATGGCACTATTCTGCCAATAGAGGAATCTCATGGATAGATCCTCGAAAGATAAATCTGTGTTGTTGATTTTTTCAGCGAGTTTTTTGTTGCTAAATTTGCGCGTCTTGTTTCCTATTATCTCTAACAGATCGAATTGATTCTGCTTGAGACGCATATGGAATCTGTAATCCGTCTTCCCCACCTTATACTGAAACTGGATATTCTCTCCCCTCAAGAAAAGTGTCACAGGAGTCTTTCGACCATCTTTTTTCATATGACCATGTAGGTTCTGGTGCTGGAGTGTGGCGGCAAACCTTGCTCCGCGGAGCACCTTCTCAGCTGCTGCGTCTGCGTATGCTGACATCGTGCTAAGGGCGGACACACTGGCGATTGCCATAGCGGCAAATAACTTGGTTTTCATGCTAGAAAAGTAACATTTCATACTCATAAGACAACTAGAAGTTTAGTTTTATTCATGAA
>CAKZMG010000079.1 GCA_937128235.1 uncultured Verrucomicrobiales bacterium | reverse complement strand
GATAGAGCTACAGGTAAGCTTTCGATGGGACAGAAACAGCGCATCATGATAGCGCGGACGCTGATCCATGATCCAGATGTGGTGATCTTTGATGAGGCGACTACAGGGCTGGATGTTCTGGCAGCGAAAGGCTTGATCGATATCATCCGAGCTTGCAGAGATGCGGGTAAGACGGTGTTGTTCTCGACCCACATCATGGGCGAGGTGGCATTACTTGCGGACGATGTGACGATGTTGCATAAGGGAAGACAGATTTATTCTGGCAGCATTGAGGATCTGAAACAGAGACAGGGAGGGGAAAGCATGGAAGAGAATTTTATCAAGATGTTAGAGTCTGCGGATGAGTGTAACAAGAAAGAGGTGACATCATGTTAGCCATAATTTGTGCATCACTGAAAAAGGAAATCCGCGAGGTTCTCAGAGATAAGAGAACCTTGTTACTAACGATTTTAGTGCCACTAGGTTTCTACCCAGCCATGAGCCTGATGACGAAGGATCTGGAACAGAAGCAGACGGCTAAGATGAGGGAGCGTGTTATTAATGTGGGCGTGTCTGGATGGGGAGATGATGTGGAGCTGGATAATTGGAGCAATAATAAGATAGTATGGAAATCTGCGAAAGTGGAGGAGATGGGTGTTCTGTTAAATTCTGGGAAGACTGATGTTTTTGTAGAAGCGGAAAAATATCAGGAGAGAGGAGTTGTGCAGAGGAGGGTGAAGTTGCATTATTTTTCGACTATTGGAGGATTGAAGATGTATCAAGATGTAGCACAGTTTCTCACATTGCGTAAGCAAAAGGAGGTGCATAGGCGAATGGAAGGGAAGGAGTATTTGTTGCATCCAATTACGATTGTCGGGACGAAAGATCACGCAACAGCCCGTGAAATCTCAGGGAGTAAGTTTGGTGGAATGGGGGCTTACTTTATCGTGTTCTTAGCCTTCACTGGATGTATGGCTGTGGCGGTAGATGCAGCGGCAGGTGAGAAGGAACGTGGCACTCTGGAAGCTATGCTTGTGACTCCAGCTCCATTTATGGGAATAGCGTTTGGGAAGCTAGTTTTCATTATCAGCATGGGGCTTATTTCCGTGCTCTCAACGATTGGTGGTATCGTGATCATGGTGCTTGGTTCTGGAGGAGACTCAGGCTTTAATATTGCTGAGGTGGGTTTCACATCGCTGATCGGGATAGCCGTTTTACTGATCGCGCTGGTGCTGTTTTTCGCTGCCATTTTGTTCGCATTTTCTATCTTAGCAAAGTCTAACAAGGAAGCGCATGTGAGGTCATCCATGCTAATGATCGTGGTGGCGATGTCTCTGGTATATTGCATCATCCCAGGCGTAGAACTCACGGATAAAATTCTGTGGATGCCAATACTTAATGCCGCAATGAGCATCAAAGTCCTCTGGGGAGGCCCGATGCCCCTGTTAGACTACTTTCAAGTCCTAGCGATCTTGCTCGTGCTCTCAGCACTAGTGCTAGTATGGATCAGTAGAAAGGTAAATGCAGATAGAGAGAAGGTTCTTTTGAAGCAGTAGTATTTGACCGATTAGCTGGAAATAGATACTCACTTTTTCTTTACCTTGTCTTTTTTAAATGTGTATTTTGTAATTTCTAGTGCCTGACTGAGGTCTTCATTTATAAATTTTAATTGATTTATAAAAGTGCTTTTCTCATCTAAATCTCCGTGAAATCCAAACAATGTAGTTATTGCACTTGTAATAAGTGCTTCTAGTGTAGCTTTGTCTTTAGCAGATATTCTATCAGTACGATGAAAAATAGGGCTGCTGTCGGTTTTGATAGGATTTTTTATATGACTCTCCAGTAGCTCCAAGTCTGCCATTAGGCTGTCAGAGAATAAACTTTTATTCTGAAGTAAATGATTTTTGAATTGATCATTTTTAGAATACTCAAGTAGGCGTTGGTTCTTATTTAATAATGCTTCTAGCTCTATCTGGAAAAACGGAAGTTGCTTATTATTTTCAATTTGAGGGTTAGCTAAAATTGCTGGTGAGCAAAGTGCTAATAATATTAGTAAAATTATTTTCATACTTATTAAGGTCTCTTTTTGGAGAAGCTAAATTGAAGTGGTTCCAATTTTGTGCCAGTAAAAAATTCTTTTTGTTAGTATCTTCCTGATCTGATTTGGTGGTATCTAGCTCGTTTGTCTGGTTTAAGTACCGCAGAATGTTTCGCGGACGATTTGTTCTGGGGTGGGTGGTTTCTCTAGATCCCGATATTGTTCTTGCACCGTGTAGGGGTTCTGGAGGGCTTCTGTGAGGCGATGGAATGGCTGGAAATCTCCCTTGTAGGCTGCTTGGATCGCTTGCTCTACTCTGTGATTGCGTGGGATAATGATGGGGTTTGCTGATTGCATGAGTTGTTGGCTTTCTTCTGGGTTGATGGCGTTTTGCCAGGTTTGATGCCATTTCATGTACTCTGCTTGATCAGGGAACATTGCTTTCAGTGCTGCGGTGTCATTCCCGTCTTTATCGTTTGCGGCTCTGGTGAGAAGACGGAAGAAGATGGTGAAATCAATTTGTTGGTTTGCGAGTAAGGATAGTCCGGTTTGGATGAGTTGGTCGTTGGTAGAATCAGTGAGACCGAATTTTTTTCTGAAGTGTGATTGGTATTGTTCATTGAAGTAGTCAGAGTATTCGCTGAGTTTTTCTTGGGCTAGTTCGATGGCTTTTTCTTTGTTTTGATGGATGATAGGGATGAGGGTTTCTGCGAATCTAGTGATGTTCCAGAGGGCGATTTGAGCTTGGTTTCCCCACGCGTATCTGGCTTGTTGATCAATGGAGCTGAAGACGCAGTGCGGATGAAAAATGTCCATGAAGGCACAGGGTCCGTAGTCGATGGTCTCTCCAGAGATAGCGGTGTTGTCTGTGTTCATCACGCCGTGAATGAAGCCGAGCGACATCCATTTTGCGATCAACCTCGCCTGAGCTTGCATCACCTTAGTGAGTAATTCTACGTAGTCACCTTTCGCACATTCTGGGTAGTGACGGTCTATCACGTAGTCAGCTAGTATCTTTACCGCCTCGGTATCGCCACGAGAGGCGAAGTACTGAAACGTGCCGACTCTAACATGACTGCTGGCGACTCTGGTAAAGACTCCACCTGGTATGCTGCCTTCTTGTCTGAGGACGGATTCACCGGTAGTCACGGCAGCGAGTGCGCGGGTGGTGGGGACGCCTAATGCAGCCATGGCTTCGCTCACGATGTACTCACGCAGGACTGGTCCCAACGCGGATTTGCCATCACCGCCTCTTGAGAACGGTGTCTTGCCTGAGCCCTTGAGCTGGATGTCTTTTCTGATGTGGTCTCGGTCAATGACTTCACCTAACAGAATGGCACGACCATCACCGAGTTGGGGCGAGAATCCGCCGAACTGATGACCGGCGTAGGCTTGTGCCAAAGGATAAGCTCCCGGGGGAATTAAATTTCCGGATAAAACGGCGACACCATCAGGTGAGGCTAACCATTCAAGATCGATTCCTAGCTGGCTGGCGAGTTTTTGATTGATGCGAATAAGCTGAGGATCGGGGACATGAGCCGGCGTTTGTTTCACATAGAATTTCTCTGGGAGATTTACGTAGGTGTTATCAAACGGGATAGGTGATGAATCAGGCTCAGGCATGTCGTTTTATTGTAGTAGAAATGGGTTGGGCTGGAAAAGAAAAACCCATCTCAGCGTGAGCCGAGATGGGTTTTCCGAAAAACGTAGAGTTGACTAGCAAGCTTTCACGTTTGTAGCACAAGGTCCCTTAGCACCTTCGCCTACTTCAAATGTTACATTTTGTCCTTCATCGAGTGAAGCGTAACCTTCAGCTTGTATTTCTGAGTGGTGAACAAAGAGATCTTTGCCGCCCTCACTTGGTGTGATAAACCCATAACCCTTTTCTGAGTTAAACCATTTTACTGTTCCTGTATTCATATTATTTTTATTGTTAAACTTAAGTTAAAATTCACCTAAGCGACATACTCATAGACTTAAAATCTTGATTTGTCGCGCTTTTTTTTATTTATTTGGATTTTTTTAGATATTTTGTTATAATAACTATGAATATTGCTGACCGTGAGGATGCTTGACGTGGTGCGTGATAGTGGGTTAATAAGCGCTATAGAAATTTAAGAAAATGAGCGATACAAACGAATACAAGAACAGTAATAGACCTTATTCTTCTCAGGTAGTGGATGGGGATGATAGAGCTCCGAGCAGAGGGATGCTTTATGCGGTGGGCTTTGAGAAGGATGACTTTAAGAAGCCTCAGATAGGGATCGCTTCTACGTGGAGTCAGGTGACGCCTTGTAATGTGCATATTGATAAGCTGGCTGAGGAGTGCGCTAAGGGGGGAGACGCCGCGGGCGGTAAGTCGATGATTTTCGGGACGATCACTATTTCTGACGGGATTAGTATGGGGACTGAGGGGATGAAATATTCTCTCGTGAGCCGCGAAGTGATAGCGGATAGTATAGAGACTGTGGTGGCGTGTGAGGGAATGGATGGCTTGGTGGCGATAGGTGGCTGTGATAAGAATATGCCTGGTTGCATGATTTCTATCTCACGTTTGAATAGACCGGCAGTGTTCGTCTATGGGGGGACGATTCTTCCTGGGTGTACGAATCTGAAGGGGAAGGATGAGGATCTAGATGTAGTGTCTATTTTTGAGGCGGTGGGGAAACATGCTTCGGGCGAATTTAATGATGAAGAGCTAGAGAAAGTGGAGGGCTGCGCGATCCCTGGAGCAGGCTCATGTGGTGGAATGTACACTGCGAACACGATGGCGAGTGCGATAGAGGCGCTCGGTATGTCACTTCCGAGTAGCTCCGCTCAGGCGGCTGTGGGTGATGATAAGATGATCGATTGTTTTGATGCGGGCGCGGCTGTGGTGAATATGATCGAGAAGGGAATTAGACCTAGTGATATCATGACGCGCAAGGCGTTCGAGAATGCGATCACGGTGGTGATAGCTCTCGGCGGATCTACGAATGCGGTGCTGCATCTTTTGGCGATGGCACATGCTGCGAATGTGGAGCTAAATATTGATGATTTCACTGAGATAGGGAAACGTGTTCCTGTGGTGGCTGACCTAAAGCCAAGTGGTAAGTATGTGATGGCTGATCTTGTTAGAATAGGTGGGACTGTGCCGCTGATGCGTCGTCTGTTAGAGGCTGGATTGCTGCATGGAGACTGCCTGACAGTGACGGGGAAAACGATGGCTGAGAATCTGGCAAACTCACCGCTAGAGTATCCGGAAGATCAGAAAATCATCTTACCATTTGATGCTCCTAAGAAGAAGGATAGCCACTTGCGTATTCTTTATGGAAACTTGGCTTCTGAGGGATCTGTGGCGAAAATTTCTGGTAATGAGGGAACGAGTTTCACGGGAACTGCGAAGTGTTTCGATAGTGAAGAGGCTTCACTGAAGGCTATTCTAGAGGGAGAAATTTCTGCTGGAGATGTCATCGTGGTGCGTCATGAGGGACCGAAAGGTGGACCTGGAATGCGCGAGATGCTGGGGCCAACTGCCGCAGTAATGGGCAGGGGACTAGGGGATAGCGTGGCACTGATCACGGATGGTAGATTTTCTGGTGGTAGCCATGGTTTTGTGGTTGGTCATATCACTCCAGAGGCTGCTGTTGGTGGGGTTATTGGGCTGCTTGAGGATGGTGATGAGATTACTATTGATGCTGAGCGGAACCAGATCAATGTAGCGCTCAGTGATGACGAAATTTCTGCACGTAAAGCGAACTGGCAGGCTCCAGAACCACGCTACCGCAGGGGCGTGCTGGCAAAGTATGCGAAGTTAACGACCTCTGCTTCACTCGGTGCGGTAACTGATGCTGGACTTTAGGTCAAGTATGCGCTAGTAGTATGGTGTAGAACGAAATTACTTACTAAATCTATGAAAATAAAATACATATTCAGCATGGTAGCTGGTCTCATTGTGATGACTACAGCGTCATGTAAAGAAGACGCAACGACGGAAAAGGACGCAGATAAGCCAGCGCCTGAGAAGACAGCGGAAGCAACTACTAAAGCAGCTCCAGCTGAAGCCGAAAAACCTGCTGTGGTAGCACCTAGTGCCTACTACATCATGTTTAAGGGCGACGGTGGCTGAGGAATAGGAAAGAGAGCCCGTGCGGCTCTTGAAACCGTAGAAGGCGTGAAAAGCATCGTGCTTTCTGGTCTCCGCGCCACAGTTCACATGAACGATGGCTCAGTTCTCAACGAGAAAGCAGCGAAAGATGCCCTTGGCAAAAAAGGTCTAACATTTGTCTCTAAAGAAGCTGTAGCAGCAGACGCACCCAAAGTGGTCTATGTGCTCAGCGTGGGAGGTGTAGGCTGAAGTGATACTGAAGAGAAGGCTCGTGTAGCCCTCGGAAAAATTGAAAATGTCACTAACGTTTATGTCGGAAAGAAAACGGAAGTCTGGATGTCTGAGAAAGGCGAACTCGACAAAGCAGCTATCACAGCGATGCTTGATGAGTTTGGTCTCAGCCTAGCAGCTATGGAGAAAGCCGATAAGTCTGCTCTATAAATTCTAACACATAAGAAATTAATATTCTACAAGCCAGTGAGTATTCGTGATCACGCGAGTTTCACTGGCTTATTTTTTGTTTAATATGCACTAAAATCGTGACATATTGAGAATACTACCTTACATCATTACTATGAAACTTAGCCTGTATAAAATTTTCGCAACCATTTCAGCATCAGTCATTCTATCCAGTTGTGGTGCAGACTCTATCATGGGCAGTGCGCCTAAGACAGTATCAAACACAGTGGTGCCAATGCCTGTGCCGCAAAATAGGCAGTATGTCGCACCTACTGTTAGACCGCCAGCTCCGCTAAATCCGACTAATAATTTCTCACGTGATATTTCGTCGAGTAAGCAGATATCTTGGAGTAGAGGCTCATCGAATGGTCGCTATATCGCACTGACATTTGATGATGGACCAGTGGCAGCGAACACGACGCGCGTGCTAGACATGCTGAAGCGCAGAAATATCAAGGCTACATTTTATGTGATAGGTGAGCGTGTGGCGAGAAATCAGTCACTGACCAGACGAATCGTGGCTGAGGGTCATGAGCTAGGAAACCACACATGGACACATGGAAAACTTACCTCTATGAGTGATACTAAAGTCCGCTGGGAACTCAATAAGACACGTGATGCGATAGTGGCGGCAGCTGGTGTGAAGCCACGTACGATGCGCCCGCCATACGGAGCGCTCAGCACTAGGCAGCGTAGCATGATCTTCCGCGAATACGGCTACCCTACTATTCTCTGGGATGTAGATCCTGAAGACTGGAAGAAGCCCGGGACATCAGTGATTAGAAACAGAATACTCAGCGGTACCAAAAATGGTTCTATCATTCTCCTGCATGATCTGCACAAGACATCAGTGGATGCAGTTCCTTCTACTATTGATGCATTACTCCGCAAGGGGTACAAATTTGTCACTGTGTCACAGCTCATCGCGCTTAAGAATAGAGGGCAGTAATTCTCATGCTGGGAGAGGAATATCTAGAAACTCGTAAGAGGCTAGAATCAATCATTGGGCATATCAGGACACTTGCTCTCAGAGTAGATGCGTATGCTGGTGAGCTAGAAGAAGACTCTGTTAGGCACAGTCTTAGCAGTCCATTTAGGATTCTCGTTTGTGGTGAAAAAGAATGTGGTAAGTCGGCATTTCTCTCATCGCTAGTAGGAAAAAATCTCCCTTCCACAGAAGACAAAGCCATTCAACTATATGGCTCCTCTGTTCTTTCTCCTATCAAAGAGGATGAGGTCATCGCATACCAGCAAGTCAAAGAAATAGGTGAGCTAGAATTAATAGACACCAGAGGCATCGGTGAATTTTCTGCAACCGAGCTGGGTCAGCTGAAGGAGATCATGCCCACCTGTGATTACGTTTTATGGGTAGTCTCATCTGGGAATCCCTGGGCATCTAAAACGTGGGATCTGGTCACAGAGACGAGGGAACTTGTAGGCAAACGCAATGCCGTAGTCCTCCAGCAAATGGATCTGCGACCACCAGATGACGTTCCTATTTTACTAGATCATCTTCGTTCACTTAGTGTGCAGCGTGTGGGGCACGCGCTACCTATTCATTGTGTCTCAGCCTCGATCGCAGCTAAGGCGTGGAGCCATACATACAGAGATCCTGAACTCTGGAAAGATTCAGGATACGAAAATTTTGAGGCTATTTTAGATAAGCAGATGAGCAGTAGTCAAGAGCGGGAAGAGGCGCTCAAGATTGCTTACAGAAGTGCGAAAGTAGTCATCGATAGACTGGAGGAAACGATCCAAAACCGCGCGCGTGCCCTGCGTGGGGATAAACATGTGCTGCAGGCAGTAGAGGCGGAGGTGGAGCGTGCGCGAGAGATAGAGGTTAAGGATGCACGAGAAAATCTCAATAAACTTGGCAGCGTAGTGAGCGAGCAAGTAGAGAGCAGTGTGAAATACGCGAGTAGAAAAAATGGCGTAATTGGAACGCTGATTTCATTTTTCACCCGTGGTGATGGAGCGGTGGCGGTGGAGAAGAAATTACAAGAATCTGTGAGTGATTCCGCGGCAGTGAGAGCCAGAGAAATAGCATTCTCAATGCTATCTAAATGTGAGGATCACTGGAACATCATGCGGCCTGAGCTGCAGCGAAAGATGGCTGTGAACGTGGTGGATTTTGATGCGGCTGGATTTGAGAAGAAGGTGGATAATTTCTCTAACAAGATGGAGCAGAGCACACGTCATTCCATGGTGCTTCTGAAATTGAGACGACTGTTAGACAGAATGATGGTGGCGCGCCAACTCGTGCTGAAGCGCGTGTTGATCATGGTTTTAGCCCTAGTGAGTGCCGCTGGAATTATCGGTTATTTGAGTGATGATGTTCGTAGTAAACTGCCGTTTTTTATTTTAGGTGTGGCTGGTGCGTTAGTCTTGTGGATGCTCTGGTATGGCAAGAAAACTAAGGATGCGCTGTTGCATGACTACGCGGATACCATCGTGGGTGCGCGGCTGCATTTGGCGGAAATGATCCAGGCTGACTACGTGGATGAAGTGAGAGATTTTTTCACCGCTTACTCTCCGATGTTTGAAAACATCAGACGCTACATCGTAGAAGCTGAGGCTGATCTTGAGCCTAAGCAGAAGGAATGGAATGAACTCTTCTTGATGTTAAAAGCCATTGAACAAGAAATTTAAATGAACATTAAAGCGATAGAAAGTGAGTTTAATCGTAACTTCACAGAACGTGGTGAGCTAGGTGCCTCGCTGAGTGTGTGGAAGGATGGCGAGCCTGTGGTCGAACTTTCTCAAGGCTGGTGTGATAAGAAGCAGGAGCGTGCATGGGATGCGCATACCTTAGTGCCTATCTATTCTGCGACTAAGGGTCCAGCATCCGCAGTCTTGCTGATGTTGTTAGATGAAAATGGTCTCACTCCGGAGTCGCGTGTTAGTCAAGTGTGGGAAAATTTCCCGAATGAGCAGGCGACTTTTGCGGAGCTGATGTCACACCAATGTGGACTAGCTGCGCTGGATGGAACGGCTAGCGTGTATGATTTCGATGCTGTGATAGAAGTGATAGAAAATCAATCACCAAACTGGGAGCTAGGAGTTGCACACGGCTACCACCCCCGCACATTTGGCTTTCTGTTAGATAAACCTGTTAGAATGTTGGCTGGGAAATCTCTCGGTGAAATCTGGCGTGAGAGAGTAGCAGATCCACTAGATTTAGATCTCTGGATAGGGTTGCCTGAGAGTGAGCATCACCGAGTGGCTACTCTCTATCCTGGCAAGGCAGATAAGGCTGAGCTGGAGAGTGGTTTTTATAAAGAATTTAACCAGCTGGGATCACTTGTGAAGCGCGCCTTCGGCTCACCAAAAGGGCTCCACGGAGTGCATGAGATGAATACTGCTAAAGCTTGGCAAGCGGCATTGCCTGCTATGGGGGGAGTTTCCACGGCGGATGCGCTAGCTAAATTTTATCAAGCGTGCATCGGGAATATAGAATGCTTCTCAGATGATGTCAGAGGATGGATGCAAGAGAGCCAGATCATGGGAGAAGACCTCATTCTCTGCACACCTACTCATTTTAGTTGCGGTTTCCAGAAAGACCCGCTTCACGCAGATGGTAGAAAAATGAGGCGACATTATGGACCATGTGAAAATGCATTTGGGCATCCTGGGGCAGGGGGGAGTCATGCCTTTGGTGATCCACAAAATGGAATCTCATTTGCGTACACGATGAACCAAATGGATCTCGCTGTGCTACCAGGAGCGAAGAGTCTGAACTTGATCGATGCCTTATACTCGCTTTAGGAGTGCATCCATTTTAGTGAATGTCTCAGGTGCGAATCCTATATCGCGCTTGAGCTGATAGTCTCTCTCGATGATGTTAGAAACCTTAGCGGCACTCCGGTAATCACTCCAAGAAAGCTTACCCATAAGCATGGGACCTAAGCCGGAGACGGGGACTGGGTAATCGCTGCCGTGGATGATGCGGCTTTGGATGTCTGAGGGGAGAATGTGTTTGAGAGTGCGGGCGCGGTTGATGCTGGCGAGCGCGCTGTTGTCTCCGTAGAGATTTGGAAATTTCTTAAACATCTCGATCAGATCGCCAGTCCAGTCACTATCAAACAGCGCGCTGCGTCCTGCTGAGTGTGCGGCTATGGCAGTCACGCCACAGTCTAACAGAATCTCTAATTTCTTAGGGTCTCCAAAACTAGGGTCATAAACCTTAACTGTCATTTCTCCGCCTGTATGCGTTAGCAGGATCATGCCAGCCTCTGCCATGCGTTCCCAAAATGGAATGTATTTCTTATCCATGTAGTCGATGTTCAGACAGTTCGGGAGCAGCTTCAGTACAGGCATTTTTGCCTCGATACATTTCTCAAGCTCATCCATCGCATCTGGTCTTCCAGGATGGATCGAGCAAGCTGGGATGAACTCCTCATGCTTTCTGCCTAGCTCAGCTACGTATTCATTAGGGACGTAAAATTGAGCCTCATCCGCCATTTTCTCACCATTATCTGAATAGGGAATGTCCTGCGCTAAAATGACAGCAGCATCTATCTCACTCGTTCTAACATTTTCTAACAGATTTTCGGCGTAGAGTTTATCGAGTCCCGTTTTCAGAGCAGAAGAAGGAAGACCGAGACCTTTGATCATCATGCGTCCCAGAAATTTCTTATAAAGACTAGGCAGACTAAACCAACAATCGCTCCCCGATGAGCCATCGCCCACAATGTGAACATGGCAGTCTATTTTTCTGAGGGGTGGAGTATAGTTATTGTTGGTCATGGTTTTAAAATTGTGTTTAGTGAATAAAACATGAGCGATGAACTAAATCCATACGAAACTCCTAAAACGATAGAGCAATCTACCGAGGTGAGGCAGCTTAAGCCAACTTTGAATCAGCCTATGGTGAATACTAAATTCTTTGGGGTTTTAAGTAGGGTTTTGCTGGGTGTGTTTTTTGTTCAATGCCTGATAATCGCTATTTGGGATTTAAAATTAGCCAACGAGTATGAAACCACCGAGGAGTATGAGGGGTTAGCATTTTTGGACTTTGATCAAATGATGGCGTTGGATGATAGTTACCTAGTTTTATTTATCGGGGCTATTCTGTCGGTTGCGTTTTGGAAATATAAATCGATGCAGAATGCTTGGGCGATGATGAGATCAGGTATGCGACCTACGGTTTCTCCTGGCTGGGCGGTAGCATGGTATATTATACCCATTGCTTCAATGTGGAAGCCGTTCACTGCAATGTCTGAAATAAATGAAAACTCAACAGATGATCCTAAGAAGCTCAAGTTTTGGTTGGGTTTTTGGTGGCTCTTCTGGTTGGTGGGGAGTGTAATGGGAAGAGTTGGTAATAACGAAGAAGGGTATGCAGATGCTGGAGATCTCCAATATGAAGCTGTTAATCTGTTGATTATGGGGCTCGCTGCTGTATTCCTTGAGAGGATTATCTGCACGATCACTGGGGAGCAGATGGCTGAACTAGAAAAGAGAAGAAAAAGGGTGAAACAGGCTCAGGAGGATGTAGAAGTATCCGGTGGATCATCAGTTGATCCACCGAATTTAAATACTTAATTTGCCACGATGTTCACCAGCTTGCCTGGGATGACGATGACTTTTCTGACGGTGTTTCCGTCAGTGTATTGTTTGACGTTTTCGTCTGCTAGGGCGGTGGCTTCCATGTCTTCTTTGCTGATGTCTTTGGCAACTGTGAGCTTGGCTCTTAGTTTGCCATTGACCTGGACTACGACTGTTACCTCAGACTCGATGAGGAATTCTTCCTTGTAGCTTGGCCAGCCGCGATCACTGAGAATACGTCCAGTAGAACACTTGGCGGAAGGGTGCGCATCAGTTATGTGCTGATGGATTTCTTCTGTGATGTGCGGAGCAAATGGGTTTAGACATTTTAGGAAATCTCGTAGTAGAGTGGCTGGAACCTTGTCTGCTTTCGTGAAGGCATTGGTGCAGATCATCATCTGAGAAATGGCTGTGTTAAAGCTCATTTTTTCAATGTCTTCTCCCACTTTCTTGATGGTTTCATGCGTAACTTTCAAGAGAGCTTTGTCGGTAGGTTCATCGTTAGTGATCTTATCAGAAATGACCCACTTGCCTTCATCAGATTGCGTCATGGCGACTCTCCATACTTTAGCGAGGAAGCGCGAAACGCCCTCCACGCCTTTCATTTGCCACGGCTTCACCTGTGTAAGCGGCCCCATGAACATCTCGTAGAGACGGAGTGAGTCTGCACCGTATTCGTTCACAACATCATCTGGACTGACGACGTTGCCAAGTGACTTAGACATTTTCTGACCGTCTTCACCCAGGATGAGCCCTTGGTTCACGAGCTTCTTGAATGGCTCATTCGTGGAGAGATGTCCGAGGTCGAACATGACTTTATGCCAGAATCTAGCGTAGAGAAGGTGAAGCACTGCGTGCTCGGTTCCGCCTACGTAGAGATCTACTGTGGCACCATCTGCGCTCCAGTATTCTTCTGCTTCTTTGGAGATGAATCTGTCAGAATTGTTAGGGTCACAGTAGCGGAGGTAATACCAGCATGAACCTGCCCATTGGGGCATGGTGTTGGTCTCGCGCTCAGCGGTTTCGGAATATTTGATCCAGTCCGTAGCTTTCACTAGTGGTCCGCGGGGGTCACCTGTAGGTTTGAAATCTTCTAGATCTGGCTGTAACAGTGGAAGCTCACTCTCTGGAATGGTGCGGTGCTGACCGTTCTCCCAGATGATGGGAAACGGCTCGCCCCAGTATCGCTGACGTGAGAATAGCCAGTCGCGTAGTTTGAAATTCGTTTGTGGCTTACCTTTATTGTTGTCGATGAGCCACTTGATCATCGCACGCTTGGCGTCCTTAGTCTTCATGCCATCGAGGAAGCCTGAGTTAACAGATTTTCCGTTTCCAGTGTAACCTTGCCAGTCAGATTTATCATTTGGCTCTACCACTTGGATGACTGGTAGGTCAAATTTGGTTGCGAACTCAAAGTCGCGTTCATCGTGTGCTGGGACTGCCATGATGGCTCCGGTGCCGTAGCCCATCATGACGTAGTCTGCGATCCATACTGGGATCTGTTCGCCGTTTACTGGGTTAGTGGCGTAGGCTCCGGTGAAGATGCCTGTCTTGTCTTTATTCATCTCGCCGCGCTCCATGTCTGACTTGGATGCACATGCCTTGATGTAGGCTTCTACGGCTTCTTTTTGTTCCGCGGTGGTTATTTCTGAAACGAGACTATGCTCAGGCGCGAGCACCATATAAGTCGCTCCGAAGAGGGTATCGGGTCTGGTGGTGAAGACGGTGATGTCATTTCCTTGGAGATCAAAACTTACCTCTGCACCTGTGGATTTTCCGATCCAGTTGGTCTGAAGTAATTTGATGGACTCTGGCCAGTCGAGTGGGGCTAAGTCATCGATAAGTCTCTGAGAATATTTCGTGATACGGAGCATCCATTGCTTGAGCGGTCTGCGTTCTACGGTGTGACCTTTCGCTTTCCATTCTTCTACTTCTTCATTCGCAAGCACAGTGCCTAGGTCAGGTGACCAGTTCACGGGAGCTTCTGAAATGAATGCTAAGCGTTGCTCATCTATTTCCTCGCGGCTCATTCCTTTTGCCTCTAGCTCTGAAATGGGCTTGGCTTTTTGGTCTTCTTCGCAGAAGTAAGAATGATAAAGCTGGATGAAGATCCACTGTGTCCACTTCATGTATTCTGGGTCAGTGGTATTGATTTCACGGCTCCAGTCATAGCCAAATCCGAGCGATTTTAACTGACGACGAAAATTGTCTAAATTCTGCTCAGTAGTCACACGCGGATGCTGACCAGTCTTGATGGCGTACTGCTCCGCAGGTAAACCAAACGCATCCCATCCCATTGGGTGGAGGACGTTGTGGCCATTCATTCGCTTGTATCTGCCAAGGATGTCCGTAGCGGTGTATCCCTCTGGATGCCCCACGTGAAGGCCTGCCCCAGATGGGTAGGGGAACATGTCTAGGACGAAATACTTTGGCTTAGATGCGTCAAAGTTTGCGTCTCCCGGGTTAGCTACGTGGAAGGTTTTGTTATCTTCCCAGTGGGCTTGCCACTTAGGTTCGAAGGTATCGAATGGAAATGGATTCATGATCTAAAATTAGGTTAGATTTGCTCAAGTCGTCTGCTTTTGCCGTGATGAAGACAGCAGTAGGCGATAGTGAGAGCTAAGTAAATGGTAGGGTATGCCCAGAGTAATCCTACTATGAGAGCCAATATGCCTGCAATGGCTACGAGTATAGTCAACAGTGCAAGAACAAAGATGTTCATTTTATTATTTCTGGTTAGCTCAGTGCTGTATTTAAATGAGTCCATTATGCCGCAGTTTTTATCCACGATTGCGTGCAGGAAATATCCAAATCTGGTGGCGAGGTAGATACCAGGAACGATAAGTAGTAGTAATCCAACAGTAATCATAATTCCAAAAAGAATGGAGGCAATAAAGCCGGTAATCATCTTGTTAGTTTGGCTGAAAGCAGTGCTGAAGGAAACTTGTTTTCCATCAAGAAATTCTAAAGTGACTTTAATGATTCCCATACCTACAACAACACTAAATAAATTAGAGATGATGCCTATAATTACATTAGCGAAGCCTAGATTATTGCGGACTATGATTTGTCCTCCAACATTCATCATAGTTTGTCCATCAATTTTGACTGCGATCGTTGATAGAATGCTATTGATTATAAATGTAATAATAAGCGGTAGTGTGATACAGAGAAAAAAGAGCTTGAAGTTATTGCATGTAAGTCTCCAGCCGCGACTGATACACCAAGTAGCGTCTAGGTTGATAGGTGTCTCAGGAATATTTCTTTGATAGCTTTCCGCGTATATTTCTTCTTGTGGTATGCTGTTCGGTGTTTGATATGGGTTTTCCATGGTTATATTTTATTATTAGTTATTAATATGGGCTAATCTTGTGGGACTGTAGTGAATGTTTGGTAAATGAAAAGAAAAACCCTTAGCTTGTTTGACCAAACTAAGGGTAAGTTTTTTAAGCTTGTTTGGTGATTGTTATTGGAAATTTGCGCGGCTGCCGAGGCCTGCCAGCGCGCTGCCTGCTGGTCTAGCTTGCTGGAAGTGGAGAGCAGCCATGAAGTTTAGCCCCTTGGTGATCTGGCTGAGCCAAATGATCTGCCCGATGATGGGGATGAGCAGCATACAGATGAACGCACCAAGAGTGAGTTTAGGAGCATTTTTGGTGTTGGAGTAGGATGATGTGATGAGGTTCCATTGCTTGGGGAGTCCTCCCATAGCTTTGAAAATCCAATAGATGTTGAACAGAGGAATGAACATGAATCCAACCGCAGCACTTGGTGAAACGTTAGCTCCGCCAGGTTGTAAACATTTCCATGCACGATAGAGGTAGATGTAAACGAGGATGCCTGAAAAAACGATGCACAGTGCTCCGAGAGCTATTAGCACAAAACCAATAGTGAGAGTGGTTTCTGAATTTGTTGGGTCGAAGTCTTTTTTGAACATTCCGCCAACCATTCCGCCTAAAAGAATGCTGAGTATTCCGCCAAAGAATAACATACTCCAGAGCCCCATGCTGCCGCCCTTGGTGATGGTGGCTGGGTAAATGCCTTCTTGCTGGGGATTAGTGCCAGGGCTTTGGTAGGGATCTACAGCTTGTGGTTGAGCTTGCTGCTGTGGGTATCCTGCTGGGACGGGCACGCCTGTGACTGCTTGCGTGGTTGGTGTGCTGGGGATCATCGGGGTAGTAGGTGCCTGGTTCGGCGTGATGGCTACTGGTGCAGATGTCCTAAGCGCAGGAGCGTGAGGCGATGTGGCTTCTGCTGAGAAGAACCCTTCAATATTAGCTGCCGGTATCCACTGCTCACCGAGTGCCTCTGTCCAGACTTGTGTCTGCTCAGTGATGCCTCCGCTTGCTACGAGTGTCTGGAGCTGCGGAATAGTGATGGGTCCCTGTTGGGTTCCAGTTGCGTCCATAAAATACCAAGTTTGATCGCTCATGATTTTTCTTGTTAGATTCTGTTAGGTTTCGCTCGATGCTTTTTAAGCCGACCTCCAGCGCTTGATCTGGGTTGTTACGTTCTCTATGCTGGGTGCACCAGGGTTCGTTCTTGCCGCTAATGCTGTTTGGAGATTGAACACGTCTTTTGCGTCTGCTCCATAGTGTTCTGAAATTTCTGTTAGATCAAGCTGATCTAGTGGTGTGGCAGTTTCCACGCTGACTGCAACAGCCTTTCCTACTAGCTCATGCGCGCTGCGGAAGGGGACACCGTTCTTCACAAGATAGTCTGCTAGGTCCGTGGCAAGAAGAAGTGGATCACTTGCTGCTGCCTCACAGGTTTCAACGTTGATCACCATGTCTGCGATCATTTCCGTGTTCACGCTGAGTGCGATCACGAGCGTGTCTATCGAATCAAAGAGTGGCTCTTTGTCTTCTTGTAAATCACGGTTGTAAGTGAGTGGAAGTCCTTTCGCTGAAGTGAGAAGTGAAACGAGATTCCCATAAAGTCTGCCAGTTTTCCCTCTGGTAATTTCACAGACGTCTGGGTTCTTCTTCTGCGGCATGAGTGATGAGCCAGTGGTATGGGCATCGCTCAGTGTGGCGAATCCAAATTCGCTAGAACACCAGAGAATGAGATCCTCAGAGAGGCGAGAAAGGTGCGTGCCTACGAGTGCGAAGTCGAACAGTAGCTCCATGATGTAGTCGCGGTCAGAAATGGCGTCCATCGAGTTCGTAGTGATGCTATCAAATCCTAGCTCTTTAGCGATTTGTTCACGGTCTAAATTTATAGTAGATCCAGCGAGCGCGCCTGATCCGAGAGGGGACACGTTCACGCGTTTCCTAGCATCTGTTAGACGCTCAAGGTCACGCGCGATCATTTCCACATAGGCTAAAAGATGGTGTCCCACAGTCACTGGCTGCCCACGCTGGAGATGGGTGTAGCCGGGGATGACGGCGGATGCGTATTGCTCTGCTTTATCTAGTAGAGCGGTTTGGAGAGCCTTAAGATGGTCAGAAATAATGCCAATCTGCTCACGGCAATAAAGCCGGGTGTCGGTAGCGACCTGATCATTTCTTGAGCGAGCGGTGTGGAGCTTTCCGCCTGCGGCACCAATGCGCTTAGTGAGCTCGGACTCGATGTTCATGTGGATGTCTTCGAGTTCTATGGAGAAGTCAAAGTTCCCTGCCTCGATGTCTTTTTCTATCTCACGGAGCCCAGTTTCTATCTGCTGAAATTCATCATCAGTGAGAAGTCCTGCCTTCACCTGAGCGCGCGCATGGGCGATGGAGCCTGCGATGTCGTGTTTATAAAGTCTCCAATCATACGAGATGGACTCTCCGTATTGTTGCACTAAGTCTGCTGTTGCTTGAGCGAATCTACCTTTCCACATGGGGCGACTCATACTAGCGGAATCCTTAGGATGCACGCTTTTTTTTAATCCCGAGTTCGGTGATGGCAAAAGATTTAGGATTCGGTAATAAATTCAAGGGGATCAAAAAGCTGTTAGATGTTGATTTTAAGTGTTTAGTCAGACTTTGTGAAAAATTTCACAAATTCGCTTGATCGAAATGGGCGATCAGGTTATTGACCAGCGTCTTCTCAAAGACAACGCACACAATTTACACAGAAATGGGCAAAATTTTCACATCAATTCTCTTGTTTTTCATCAGCATGAACAGCCTTATGGCTGGACATGGACCTAGCGCAGACGTGCTCATCGGTGATAAAGATTCATTCGCTATCACTAACTCTATGGTGATGGTCTGGATCGCGGCTCTTCTCATTATTTTATTTTGCAGAGCTGCTACTAAGAAGATGTCAATGGTTCCAGCGGGTTTCCAAAACTTCGCAGAATGGTTAGTAGAGAGTCTCTATAACTTCTTTGGTGGTATCCTCGGTGATCATCTAGTGAAGCGCACTTTCTGGTTTTTCGGTGGCACATTCATGCTTATCTTATTAGTGAACTATCTCGGACTCGTTCCTGGAGTTGGTTCTATTGTGGCTTATGATTCACATGGTCACTACCACCCAGTTCTCCGAGGTGGAAATGCTGACTTGAATATGACCGCAGCGATGTCAGTGATCTTCGCTATTCTCTGGTTCTACTGGGCATTTACTGAGAATGGTGTGAAAGGGTTCTTCTCGCACATCTTTGCTCCTAAAGGGGATTTCAGTGGAGCGATGAAGGTTGGAATGATCATCATCTTCTTCCTTGTAGGTCTTCTAGAAATTATTTCTATCTTCATCCGTCCTGTGGCACTTAGTTTCCGTCTCTTTGGTAACGTCTTCGGTGGTGAGGTTACACTCGATAAGCTCATGCACCTCGTTCCTTACGACTGGATGCGTTTCCTTCCTGCGCTTCCATTCATGTTTATGGAGCTACTCGTAGGATTCATTCAGGCACTCGTATTCACGCTACTCAGTGCAGTATTCCTCAAGCTCATCTGCGAGCATGATGACCACGGTGACGAAGAGCACGCACACTAAAAAATTTACACACTTTTAGGAGTCTGACCATAGCAAGAAAGTGGGGGCTTCTGGAAAAAACAACAAACAACAATTAATAAACAAATATTATGACACTAGCAAAAGCAATCCTCGTAGGTGCAGCAGCACTCGGTGGTGGACTCGGAATCGGTCTCCTCGGATCAAAAGCAGCTGAAGCAACTGGACGTAACCCAGGAGCATCTGGCCCTATTCTTACAATCGCAATTATTCTTGCTGCTCTCATCGAGGGTATCTTCATTCTTTCAGCATTCGCTGTTTAATAATTACGGTTTTAAGTAAAAACTATTTTGTGCTCCGTCACTGTGGCGGAGCACAATATTCAACTCGAAATACACACACACAGAAAAATGTTCACAATTTTAGCAGCAGAAGGAAACGTAATCACTCAGCTTACCGAGAAATTTGGTATTAGCTGGCCTCTATTCATTGCTCAGGTAGTCAATTTCATCATCGTGCTGTTCGTGTTGAAGAAATTCGCCTTTGGTCCTATTCAAGCGATGCTAGAGCAGCGTAAAAATAGAATTTCTGAAGGTGAAGAGAAGCTGAAGCGCATCGAGACACAGCTAGCTGAGTCAGAGGAGCGCACCGCAGCCGCAATCGAAGAAGCAAATAGCACCGCTAAGCGTCTTATCGATGAAGCTAAGGAAAGTGCAGCGTCACTCTCAGAGCAGAAGACTCAGGAAGCTATTGCTTCTGCACAGGGGATTCTCTCTAAGGCAGAGGAGGCAGCTAAGGCAGAGCGCACACAGATGGTGGCAGAACTCAAGCAGGACTTCGGTCGTCTAGTAGCAGCTACTACCGCTAGCGTGACTGGTAAAGTTCTCAACGATGATGACAACAAGCGCATCAACGATGAGGCAGTCGCATCTATCGAAGGCTAAGCTAAAAAGCACTCAGCAAATTCTCGAAATACAATTTCTCAACGTCCGATCACCAAAACAATCACATGAAAGTAACTAAAGACGCAGCCGCAGCAGGAAAACGTTTATTCAGACTATGCGCCACTGGCGGCAGACTGAATGAAGACAAGCTACGCACCGTTATCAAGGCACTCGTAGAGAGAAAGCCTAGAAACTATCAGGGTATCCTAGCCACACTCCACCGCCAAGTGCGTCTGGATCTGGCTCAGCGCCACGTGATTGTAGAGAGTGCCAAGCAGCTCGATGAAGCTACTGGCCAGAGCATCGCAAGTAAGATGATCTCTCAGCATGGAGACGGACTCACATTCGAATACAAAATTAACCCCGCTCTACTTGGTGGGATTCGCATCCGCAAAGGGGACGATGTCTGGGACGGCTCAATTAAAGCCAAACTCGACAAACTCACTAATGCATTTTAATCGCATTTTAATCGCAGTAAAAATTTACACAATCTAACAAACTCTAACACAAAATAGTCATGAGCAGCATTCTTCAAGAACTAGAACAGGAAATCGCAAACGTAACGACTTCCGTAGGTAAAACAAACGTAGGCACCATCCGCGAAGTCGGTGACGGTGTCGCTAAAGTGGAAGGTCTAAGCGACTGTCAGCTAAACGAGATGATCTCATTCCCTGGTGGCGTGACTGGTCTTGCGATGAACCTTGAGGAAGGCGAAGTCGGAGCAGTTCTACTCGGTGAATACAACCACCTCAAAGCGGGAGACGAGTGCCAGACTACTGGTAAGCTACTTTCTGTTCCTGTAGGTGAAGCACTTCTCGGACGTGTGATAGATACTCTCGGAGAGCCTATTGATGGTAAAGGCGAGATCGCAGCATCTGCTAACTACCCAGTAGAGAAGATGGCTCCTGGTATCATTAAGCGTAAGTCAGTATCTGTTCCAGTGCAGACTGGTATCATGGCGATTGATGCGATGGTTCC
>CAKZMG010000078.1 GCA_937128235.1 uncultured Verrucomicrobiales bacterium | reverse complement strand
GCCTTTGCGTAGCGCTTACTGCGCTTTCTGTTGGTTGCCATGTTGTTATTTAGTTGTTTGTAGCAGTCAGCGAGTCGTAAATGGCCATAAATGGAGTGCGACTCTCCTGCAGGTATTGTGCGTTTCTGACAGAAGTTGCCAGAGCGGAGGGCGGTGTTAAGTCAAGAATACCTCTAGGTCAACCATTTTCGAGGAAATTGAGTATTTTTTTAGAAGTTTCCTTTACTGATTAATGGATATAACGCTGTCTCCATGTTCATACTCACATTCCAATATAATCGAGTCCGGTTCGGATACCGTCCCGTTGAGCACTCGCTCAATCTGTTTGCTTGTTTTAAGAGCTAATGGCGTACTAGGAGTGGCATACATATCAAGTTTTGGGTAAATATCTTTTAATATGGGGTCATCTCCAATGTTAAGAATAGAAACTTGCTGAGGGACACTGAAGCCCTTTGCTGCTAACCACGTGATGGTAGCTACAACATTCTCATTAGTGGTAAGGAGTGCAGTGGGGCGATCAGGTTTCCGGAATAATGCATCTAGCTTGCTAAATAAATCTTCGTTGTCTGGTTCATGGAGGCAAAGGCAGGTTGTTGTGTCTTCACTCGATATGCCTCTGGATTCAAGCCTGTTTATAATCTTAGCTTTCATCGGTTCCCAGTCTTTCTGTCTTGCTCTGTGTAAGAAGTTGAATGATTGGTGACCTCTTCTCTTAAGGAGGTGAAAAGCGTGAGAGAACGTAGAAATGATTTCGTAAGAAATGTTGTAACAATGCTTATGATAAGGGCTAATTCCTCCAATGACGAAGACTGGCTTTTCTAAATCCAGGAGATGGCTCAGTATTTGATTATTCCCTTCCAATATTAAATAGGCATCTGCTCGATACATTTCAACCTTACGTTTAATGGTATCCTAGCGGACGCTTACAGCATCAAAGGGTAGTGATATGAATTCAGTGCTCATTCCTTTTTTATGGAGACTCTTAGTCAAGACTCTTAAGTATGCCTGCATTGATGATTTCAGATCATTTCTTGGTAAGGCAGTAAAAACAATGATTGTGGAAGGTTTAGAACGATTTAGATCATCTTCTTTAGGTGGTAGTAATAATATTTTGCGAGGCTTGCCTCTGCAAGGTTCTGATAGGAGACCATCACTAGTAAGGATGGAGAGCGCCAAGCGTAGGGTCTTACGAGATACCTCTAGCTCACTGCTTAGCTGTATTTCGCTAGGCATATATTTCGTCCACTTACCCGCGTTTATGTCATTGCACAATTTCTGGGCAATGATTTCTCCAAGTGGCTTTTTTAGAGGATGTCTCATAGTTTACTACAGATATACTTATTTTAATGAACTTACAAGCAGAACGTACCCAAAAGAGACTTTCAGGATATTGTTGTTCAATTTAATAAAAAAGGCTTTAGTATGAATCCAGTAGCAAATATTTTTAATAATACAGTTACTCAGATTAAAAAACTAACTTATAACACAAATAATAAAATGAAAATGAAATTAAACAAAAAATTCGTTACCTTGCTTGCAGCAGGTGTTACCGCATCGTCAGCATCAGCTATGACTGTTGCGATAGGTGGAGATACTTCTGATGCTGAGGCTACAGCAACTGGTGGAGTAGGAGCAATAAATAATAATACTATTTTAGCGGGTTCTTATTATGGTGCTGGACCAGGTGTCGCAGCAGTCTTTGCGTTTCAGCTTCCTACTTTGGTAGCAGGTGAATCTTTCAGTGCTGCTAGCTTAGATCTTAATCTCACGGGTATTTCTGGCACTCCAACTTTCAATGGTGATCTAGTAGGTATTAGAAGTAATAGCTCAAACGCTGTTTTAGGATCGGATTACTCTGGAGGTACTCTCTTGCATGATGATTATGTAACTACTGCATCAACTGCTGGGTCTCAGGTTTCTGATGATTTCGCAGCTTGGTTAAATACACAGACTGCTGGTGAGTTTGTTTTCATCAGAGTCGAAGCTGATATAGATGTTTCAGGTGGAGTTGGCTCTTTCACAGGTTATAATTTTACTACAGCTAATAGTGGTACACCAACTCTCAATGTGACAATTGTTCCTGAGCCGTCATCTACTGCTCTTCTGGGACTTGGAGGACTTGCTCTGATCCTACGTCGACGTAAGTAATTTCTTTTTTAATAAGAAAATATATTTCAGGCTCTTGCTTTCTAAGTAAGAGCCTTTTTTATATGCAGGTAATGATTAGTGACATCGGCCAAGCCGGAGATGTGCCGATCTCTTTTAAATGGTGTCTATTAAAGTAATTTTTCAGCAAGCATCGCTATTTCGAATCTAATAACCTAAGCTATGCATTACTGGTGCTAGAGATTTTAGATGGGGAGCTAAGAGTTCATCATAGTTTTCCCAATTTGAAAGAGCTGATCGATAGATAGGCTTAGATACTTGAGCATATGTAGGGGAATAAGTAATACGTGAAGATTTGTTGTTATCTATAAGATCATTTGTCCATTCTAGTTCTAAAAATTCTATAACTTTCTTAGCAGAAGATTCTGTTTCTTGAACTAAGTCTTCATAGCGTATCTCAATCCATCCATCTGGTAGGATTTCTCTTAAATGAATCCATGCGCTCATAATAGCATTATAAGCTTTGACGGTATCCTCGAAAGTTAGCCAAGATACGTTTGAGGTGTTAACGCCAACTGACTGCTGAAAGCAGCTCAAGCACACAGCGCGTGGGTCGCGGATGGCGATGATGGATTTCATTGCAGGATAAAAACGCTGAATAAGTCCTATGACGTGAGTTAACATGGGGTTTTTGTCGATCAAGAGTTTGTCAGCGGTTTTAGAGATCGAAGATTGCTTTAGTGCGTCTAGGTAGATTCTCTGAGCTTTAAGTATTTCTCTAGGTGTTCTGTTATTGAGAAAACCGAGATTAAAAAGTTCAGGTTTGGCCATCGGTATGCCATAGACAGCGCGAAAAGTTTGGTCTTCCAAGCAGCTGGTTTCTTCTACACTTACTATATTATTATGTTGATCTAGAATCCTTTCTAGAAGTGTGGTTCCACTTCTCGGGTGGCCACCAAGTAGAGCTACAGGAAAATCACGTTCTTGTATTTCATTTCTCCACTGCAGGATGTCTTTTGTACTTAGAGTGTTATTTAAGTTGTTTATGGCCTCACATTTAAGAGCGAATGCTTTTCGGGCTTCGCTTATCTCCTTATGATAATCATTCTGCATGCCCTGTTTAGTTGCTGTTAACACTTGGATGGCATCGGAATAATTACCTTGTTTATCTAAAACGTTTGCGAGGAGATGCCCTGTTTTCCATTGAATTTCTCGATTTTCGATGCCCTTAGAGAGCATATTAAAGAGAGCTTCTTCAGCATTATCTAATTTGTTTCGCCTAGTAAGTAATGTGGCATTTAGAAATTGGACATCTTCCGAATTGGGGGATTTCTTTAAAAGTGTATCAATTAATTCTTCTGATTCGTCTAGTTTGCCTTGACGCTCATTAATGCCTGCGATTTTTAAGTTTCCACTCGGGCTAGATAATTTCTTGTAAGTGTTTTTTGCAAGCTCAGGTTGCCTAATATGCGCATATGTGTCTGCCGCGAACAAAATCACTTGTGCATCGGTTCCAAATTTTTTTAGTAATAATTCAGTCTGTTCTTTTACTTTTTCATAATCAAATAACTTTACATAAGTAGATATGAGGTCAGTAAGAAAAACTGGGTTATCTTTGAATTTCCTATAGCTTTCCTTGAGAAAAACAACGGCTTGTTGATGGTGTCCTTGTTCAATCATTCGAGTCGCTTTTTTGCGACGTTTTAAGAGTTCTTTTAAAGATTTTTCGGTCATGTGAATATTTTACGTAAGATGTTTTTGTTACGGTCTAATGGTGACGAGAGTGGCTATTGGGTTGCCGCGTGCCTGCTTGGTATATACTTGTTCCTCACGGGTGCGGAAGAAGAGTGGTTCTGCCATGTCCGCGCACCTTGCTTGAAGGAGATTTAGCGAATAATTATGTCTGCCTGCCAGCTCAATGAAGTTGTTTTTTAGCATCTGCTCAGCATCAGAGTTAAGTAGTAAAGTACAAAGATTCTCCCGAGCCAATGAGTTCAATGCAGGAGATATGTCAGGGATTTGCAACACTGGGGATGACTTGAGTTTAATTGGTTGATGTTGAGGTTTTACAGACCTAGATTTAGGTATAAGTCTAGTATCTACTTCTATAAGATTAGCAGGAGTGTTGATCAATTGAGTATCTTTTAAACTAAGATTATCCTTCCTCCATTCTCTCAGTGACTCAGTAGTTTTCTCTGGGGTAGAATTCTTGTGGAAATCCTTGTCATTGATATAAATAAAAAGCGTCACGCATGTGACAAGCAGACCAAGTGGGGCGTAGATGTACCAAGGAATTCTCATGTGCGAAAAAATTAACATAAACCCGCTCGATGAACAGCAGGATTTTCTCATGATAATTAGCTAACCTTCTACTGATTTCCTCAGAAATTCACAATAGAGGTGATTCAAATCAAATAATAATAACGAGTTAGCTTCTCTGCACTTTGCAGTTGTCCCATGTGCAGAAAACTGTTGCTATCGAATAATGGCAGAATTACTTCATCAGATACTCGCGAAAACCTTTCCCACCACGGAGTCTGCTGTCTTCGAGATAGCTGCGCTCAAGGCTCGACTCGAAATGCCAAAAGGTGTCGTCCATGTGATCTCAGATATACATGGTGAGGCTCGGAAACTCCGGCATGTCATCAACAATGCCTCGGGCAGACTCCGCCCAGTTGTGCAGGAATTGTTCACTGGGAAAATGGATGAAACGGAGTTCCAAGAATTCCTCCACCTTCTCTACTATCCCACCGAGCTATTACAAAAGAAGCTAGAAGAATTTAACGACTGCGATGAACTCCGCTATCAATGGGTGCTTAAAGCCATGCAGTGGCAGTTTGAGCTTATCCGCTACGAGCTCCGCACCAAGAGGCGAAAAGAAATAAGACATTATGCCCCCAAGGAATTCCGTGAGCTGTTCGAGGTGCTATTAAATTTCCCAGCAGGAGGGCATCACGAGGCCTTTCTCACCGCTCAAGTGCGTGAGCTGGTAAACCGCAGGATGGACTTTCTCGCAGTCCGGGCTGCATCCAGATTTGTTAGAAATTTAACCGTAGACGAGCTCGTAGTAGCAGGTGACCTCGGCGACCGTGGAGCGCGCATCGACTGGGTGATAGACTACCTCATTAAGCAGCAAAACGTCTCCCTAGTCTGGGGAAATCACGATGTCAGCTGGATGGGTGCATGTCTCGGTCATGAGGCTCTCATCGCCATCGTGCTGCGGGTCTCACTACGCTACAGGCGGATGTTTCAGCTCGAAGAAGGCTACGGAGTGCTAACTAAACCCTTGGAATTGCTAGCAGAAAATATCTATGGTGATGATCCCGCTGAGCGCTTCAGGCCTAAGCGTGGGGGTGAGCGCAGCGAGTTACTTATTTCGCGGATGCAGAAAGCGATCAGTGTGATCCAGTTTAAGCTGGAAGGTCAGATGGTGGAGCGTCACCCAGAGTGGGAAATGGATGATCGCAATGTGCTGCGAAAAATTGATTTCGAGCGTGGCGTGATCCAGATAAACGGAACTGATTATTCTCTCAGAGATAAACACTTCCCCACCGTAGATCCCGCAGACCCAAATAAACTGTCGGTAGAAGAACAGCACTGTATGGATAGGCTAGTGGATTCATTTGTGAGCTCATCCAGACTATGGGAGCACATGACCTGGGTGGCAGAGCGAGGTAAAATGGCGATGGTCAAAGACCGAGCTGTGATCTTCCACGCTTGCTTAGCAGTGGACGATGATGGGGAATACTTACCTCTAGAGATAGATGGCAAAGAGTGCCGAGGTGTGGAGCAGTTTGGGGCATTTAATAAAGTCATCAAGAGAGCCTTCCGTAAAGGCTCAAGCGCAGATCTGATGGATAAAGACTGGTTCTATTATCTCTGGGCGGGACCAGTTTCACCACTCTTCGGAAAAGACAGGATGGCAACCTTTGAGACCTACTTTGTGGAAGATAAATCAACCCACAAAGAAATCCGTAATCCATGGTTTGAGAAGATCCATGATAAAGAGTTCTGCAACAGAGTGTGCCAGGAAATGGGTGTCCCAGAGCAAGGATTAATCGTGAACGGGCATGTGCCGGTCAAGGTCGAAAGTGGAGAAGATCCCCTCAAGCGTGGCGGGAATGCAGTGACCATAGATGGCGCATTTTCTGAGGCGTACGGAGACAGAGGCTTCACCCTCATCCTCAGCCCAGATGGCGTGCAGCTCGCGGAGCATCATGGTTTCAAAGACCCAGTATCTGTAGTCAGAACCGGAGAAGACATCATCCCCACCATGCGCAACATCCGCCACCACAAGAAACCAAGACTAGTCAAAGACACTGGTGCCGGCAGAAAAATCCAACAACAAATCGATGCTCTAGATGCCCTCATAGAAGCCTACGCCTACGGTGAGCTGATGGAGGGGTGATGGAGTCGAATAAGCCTGAAAAAGAAATATAGCTAGGTTAGAAGGCTCAGTTTGATAACTGTCTTAGACATTCTTCAGGCGAGATCACAGGAAGAGGGCTTTTGGGAAATCCTGATTTATTATTGTTGATAATGCAATCAGCTTCACCTTCTACAGCAGAGGCTATTTGCAAGGCGTCTTCAAAGTCATTGTGAAAGTAGTTGAAGGCATCTTTGTTTTTCGCTTCTGTTGCGACTATAGTGGTCATGATATATATTTCTATGTATTCATATTAGCTATTTTAGTGTGGAGGTTTTACAGTGACAATCGTGGGTTTTTGGTTTCCGAAATAGTGTTCGGCTGCGGCTTTGATCTCGGAAGGGGTTACGGACTTGATGTGCTCGGCTGTTTGACGGTGGTGGAGGGGGGCGAGTCCGAGTGTGGTGTCGATGGCGCAGAGCTGAGCCATGGTGCCGTTGCTCTGGTTGGCTAGGGCTTGTTTGGCGAGCCAGGAGGTTTTTACGTTTTGTAGTATTTTTTCAGAAATGCCTTTGCT
>CAKZMG010000077.1 GCA_937128235.1 uncultured Verrucomicrobiales bacterium | reverse complement strand
CTTAATAAAAAAAATGAACAATTATCTTGTCTTGCGTCCTTGCTTTAACTAAATTGTCTAAAGATATGGCACACCGCCATTGGTATCCAAAATTAGTTCAATTCACACTGCCAGACGTGGGCTAATTCGACCAGAGATTGCTTATAGGTGAGGCGTTTGTAGAGACTAGCTCTCAGCCAACGGATAAATCGACAGGTGCGTTGTGTGGCTCTTTTAAAGAAGCTATTGATGAAGGATGGGGGGGAACTTTTTCGCCATCCTTTGAGTTTTGTTTTCGCTCGGATTATTTTCTTTTTGGGTTCTACGGTGTCTTGCATGTTTTCGTTGACTCGAATACTATCCTCTAACAAAAGCATGAGGTTATGGGTGAGACAGAGGAAAAGTGCATGTGCCTTCTTCGCTGTTTTTGAGCTTGCCCAAGAACGTTGTTCTACGCATTTGCTTTTTAGCTCATCAAAGACTTTTTCTATGTCCCATCTATGTTTGTAGAGCAGAACAATTGCCCATGCGGGTAGGGTGAACTCATTGGTGAGATAGCGATATTCTACTCCGTCTTGAGGATTGATGTAGAGGACTTGACGTATTTCAAAGCCTTCGGAAGTGGCTACCATTTTGTCTGAGATGATTCCTTCATTTCGTTTGTCTTCGTAGTCAATAATATGGAGGTCTCTTATGAATTTGGTGACACTATTGCTTTTTTCTAAGGTGGCAAAGTAGATGCCTTTTTGGCTCTTCGCTGTGAGCCAAAAATGATAGTCTATCGATGCGCGATCCCAGAGCCAAAGCACTTTGCTGCCTTTGGGGGCGTTGTCTCTGAGATTTTGAAGTTCTTGGCGTTTAAGCATCTTCATGTCGTGCTCGCTCTTTTTGCCGTCCTCCGGCTGTGCGAGGTCTAGATAGCCAAGATGATGAGTGCGTAAATCTAGGCTGAAAAAGTGACCAGTGGGAGTTTTTGAGGGTTTTTTACGAGATGTGTCAGCTTTGGTTTTAGGATCAAAAATGGCGGCTTTGTGATAGTGACCATCACCAGCTACGAAGTGCCATTTTTTGAACTCCTCGATCTGGCTGAGTTCATCGTTGATATGATCCTTGAGGTAAGATCTCATAAGTTGATTGGTGCTATTTTGTTGATTGAGCCTTCTCTCGCTTTTGAGAGCTTCAAAGAAGTTGCTTACTCTGACTTTATGGCCATTTTCTTTACGATAATCTTGAAGGAATTCATTTCCTGATTGGGCACTGCTGATGCAACGTTCGACCCCCATTTGCAGATATTCGATATCACTAATTTCGGGGCAATGTCGCTGATAGTCAGAGAGAGGATAAATCTCAACGATAGGGTTAAAGAACATTTCTGTTAGATGATTTTTATGATTCTCAATAGCCATAAAAATTTTTGTGGCTCAGGTGGAGTAATCAAGCTTTATTTGCACAAAAAGCGTGTGTTTCTTTGATTTTATGAGGATTTTGAAGTTGGTCGACCATCAAGAAATGGATCTCATAACAGCGAATTGTAGCATCTCTATGTGTTTTTATGAGGCTTTATTTTGCTGTTACTTTGGATACCCATGGCTATAGATCTAGTATCTACTAATGGCTTGGCTACTGGAACTACTGTCGTAAATGGAGTCACCTTCACTAGAACCAATCTATTTGGTAATAGCTATGGATTTAGCTCTGGCGTCACCACTGCTGATGCCGCTACCGATGCTCTTTATACAAACGCAGGATACAGCGGAGGGACAATTACTCTAACAGGACTTAATATAGGTGATCAATATGAAATTCAGGCATTTCATGGAGATAACCGTGGTGGAGCTCTTAGCACTCGTGTGATGAATGTTGGTGATGGTACCACAGTTGCGACTACATCTGGTGCTGTTTCTACTAGCGGATCATGGATCATAGGCACATTTACTGCTGATGCAGCTACACAAGATTTTCATTCTTCACATGGCACAAATGTGAGTTCAGAATTAAACGCTTACCAATTAAGAAATGTTACCGTTCCTGAGCCAAGCTCAACAGCCTTATTAGGTCTTGGCGGCTTAGCTCTCATCTTACGAAGACGTAAGTAATCGCCCGCTTTAAAGAAATTACCTTACACCTCAGTCATTGCTTGGCTGAGGTGTTTTTATTTATTCTCATCGTAGCCAAATGCCTTAATATAAGGCGCTAGCTTCTCGCTGTATGGATCTAGAAGATCACTATAGTTTCTCCATCGACCTACTGAACTCTTATAAACAGATTTACTGACATCAGCATATGTCGGTGAGTAAACTACTTTATTACTTACATGGCTACGCACATTTTCTTGATTCTCATGCCATTCTAAATCAATCTTATCTGTAACTTTACGCGCTTCACCTTCAAGATCTAGTATACAGTCTTCATATCTAATTTCAATCCATGGATTTACTAATTTATCACGTATGTCCAGCCACATCTGCATAGCGAAACAATAATAATCCACAGTTTCCTCTATTGTTAACCAGTTGATACTCCAGTCATTGACACCCACTGGCTGCATATAGGAGCTAATCACTACATCCCTAGGATCTCGTAAAGCAAAGATAAGCTGAGCGTCTGGGAAAACTCTAGCGATTACTGCTAACCGTGTGGTTAAACCTGGATTTTTATCTAAAAGAAGAGAAATATCAGAGTCATCACCACTAAGCTGCGAGCGCTGCCAATGGAGTTGATAGTCTCTACGGATTTTCCTAATCGTATTCTTTGAAAGTGTATTGAGGCAATCCCCATAGGTAGATTCCTTCTGAGTTTGTTGCAATACAGTGGGCATCCAAGCTGTATTATGAAACATGGGAGTCTCGTCAGCACTAATTATTTCAGGATGAGCATCTAGCACCTGCTCAATAAGCGTGGTTCCGCTGCGTGGATGTCCTAACAGAAAGCATACTTTATGGACATTCACTGCTTGCGCTGAAGCTATCTCAGCTTCTCCTTTCCAACGTTCTAAATCATCATTCTGAAGCTCTGAACATAATCCAGATAGTGCCTGAATCACACCCTTACGACCTCTCTCAGCAATCTTGTAAGAATCTGTTCCTATGTGATAAGACTTGGCAGATTTTAACATCTCTAATGC
>CAKZMG010000076.1 GCA_937128235.1 uncultured Verrucomicrobiales bacterium | reverse complement strand
AGCACTGCTACTACGTCACCCGGCTTAGCTTCAGCCGCGACGTGACTCACGATGTCTTCTACTTGGTCGATGAACCAGGCATCTGTGCCGTGTGCCATGATATCAGAGACGAGCTGGCTTGGATCTAGTCGATCACTCTCATCTACTTTCTCCGGATCTGGGACACCTGCCACGATTGCTTTGTCCGCTCTGGAGAGCGCGTTTGCGAGCGGGACTTGGAACACTTTTCTCCGCGTCGTATTAGACCTCGGCTCGAACACAACCCAGAGGTTCTCGCTCGGGTAGCGTTGCCTGAGAGCATCGATGGCTAGGTCGATGGCTGTGGGGTGGTGCGCGAAGTCATCGATCACTTTTACTCCCCCAGCTTCACCTTTTAATTCCTGCCTTCTAGCAATACCTGAGAAACCTAACAGCCCCTCACGTATTTCATCTGCTGATAGACCGGAAAAGAGTGCCGCACTCACTGCCATGGCGGCATTTCTGACATTAAATTCTCCAGACATAGGGACGGTGTAGCGTTCACCTGTGAGAGTAAAACTACTCATGTCACCCTCGTAGCTGATGTCCTCTATGATAACGTCATTCATCTCACCTAGACCCACGCGCTTCACGGGTGCGGGTGAGTCCTCTGCCACGTCACGGCAGTTTGGGTCATCGCCATTGATAAAGGCTATCCCATTCTGCGGCACTACTTTTAGCAGCCGCTCGAAGGTCAGTTTTATCTCATCGATATTGTCATAAATGTCTGCATGATCAAACTCGATGTTATTCATGATGACTACTTCTGGAAGGTAGTGGAGAAATTTTGATCGCTTATCGAAAAACGCTGTGTCGTATTCATCCCCTTCCAGCACGGTGAACTCACTATCTGTGAAGCGCGCGCCTTTCCCTAGATTACTGGGAATCCCACCTATCATGTGGCTAGGATTCTTCCCTGCCGACTCAAGTATCCACGCCAGCATCGAGGTGGTAGTGGTCTTGCCGTGGGTTCCTGATACTACTAGATTCCGCTTTCCTCTAAGGAAAATATCTTTGAGGACTTCTGGAAGTGAGGTGTAGAGAAGTTTGCGGTTAAGCGCCTCCTCAGCCTCTGGGTTTCCGCGTGAAATGGCATTACCGATGACGATGACATCAGTATCAGCTGGGATATGCTCAGCCTTATATCCAGAAGAAATGATCACTCCTTGCTCCTCTAAAAAGGTGGACATGGGAGGATAAACATTTCTGTCAGATCCTGTGACCTGATAGCCTTTTGCCTTCATGGCAGCTGCCACAGATCCCATGGCGGTGCCGCATACTCCTACGAAATGGAAATTATTCTTATTACTCATCTACTTGGTCATTTTTCTTAAACTCTAAAACTGGGGAGCAGAAACCTTACCGCTATCCACCTCGTCTTGACGCTTTGATAGAATATTATCTGCCATTTCCCTAACCATTTTTTCAAGAATTAAGCGAAGATGGCTTCCTCGCCTGTAGTCAGCGGGTGCAATGTGCTTCACCCGATTCGCATGAGCGCACATCTGGAAGCATTTATCGAAGCTGCGGTTGGTGTCATCCTCTGGGTTATAGACCGCGATGGCATGACCTCCATTTTTCTGCATCACAGTGAAGCAAGGCACATCAGTAGGGCCATCACCTACGTAAACCATGTTCTGAAATGGCACGGGTCGGACACCCTCTGGCATGTGGTCATTGACATCTTCTCCATACTCTAACAGACCTTTATTGATACGGAAAAGGAACTGCGTCTTGGTGGTGTGTGAGATAGCGCGCTTAGGAAAACTGATTACTCCGTTTTCGTCTTCGCCAAATTCACAGCCGTAGATTTTCTTAAAATGCTTAGCGAGTCGGCTACCATCGACCAGTGCCTTCAGACCGGAGGAAACGATGTAGTGCTCCACCTTTATCCCAGCGGCTTTGTGGAGATCTGTGAGGCAGAGATCTTCTATTTCTTCAAACATCTCAGGCAGCCCGGGGAAGAAACTAAGATTGGCACCCAGTTCTTGGAGGCGATCATTTGAGACACCATCCATTGCCAGGTAATCTAATAGGCACTTCAGGTAGGCGAGCTCGCCATCCCATTTTTTCTCTTTCACTAGAACATTACACTTCTCCCAGAATGATTCAGGATTGATCCCGAACTCTGGGAATAAGACATCATCCTGCATGTAGCGGGGGCTGAGCGTCTGGTCATAGTCATAGACGAGAGCGATGGTGGATTGTGGAATTGCCATGATTAGTTAAAATAAAATGTTCAGAATATGAATACCCATACTCTATTTCTTAGAGAAATATTGCACCAAAGAGAAACAAACTCACTCTCTAGTAGCAAGAAATTAAGCAAACACTATGGAATAATAGGTCTATTCTAACAATAAAGCGCGTTAGTTGCGGATCTGGTTCACATCTCCCACTGCGAGAACATCCATGCGGACATCGATGAGCCCTTTGCCGTTTTCTCCTAAAATCGCTTTGGTTTTATTTGAAAGATCAAGTATTCTACCATTCACAAATGGCCCGCGGTCATTGATTCTAACAACCACTGACTTGCCATTTGCCACATTAGTGACGCGCACTATGCTGGGTAATGGCAGCGTTTTATGAGCACCCGTGAGACCTCCGTAGCTCCCAGTATCACCGATCGCGTTCTTCCCAACATGGGTACCATAGAATGAGCAAACACCTGCTTCCTTATATGCCAGAGCAGCCTGAGGGCTGAGTGGTGTGTAGCGAATCCCTCTAACCGTATATGGGCTAGTCTTAAGACGCTTCATATTTCCAGTAAGCTTGGTCAGCTCTGATGACGTTGAATTTAAAGGAACACTAGGTCTCGCCACCTGTGCTGTTATTGGCTTGGGTGCGTATGTAGAAACAGGAATAGGTGCCGGAGCTATCTTTGCTGCTGTGTAAACAGGGGCAACTGGTCTAACACTACTTTTCATCGCTACTGCAGGCCGGACTGGTTGTCGGTAAACTGGAGCATAAGCAGGCTGGGGAGCTTGATAATAATTCGCAGGTGACCCGACACGATAATTACTCGTCTTATTTAAAGCATTTCCAAGTCCCTGCATATCTCCACCTAAGCCGTGGAGGGCATTGCATGAACTTATTGCTTGGAATAGACCAGCAATCAGAATGAACTTGTATTTAACCAACATAGATATTTAGTATATATTGATTAAATAGTTTGAAAAGCATAAATTTCTAAAATGGAGGTTTTTCACCAGAAGGAGGACCTCTACGCTCTCCTCTTTTAGGTCTCTCATCTATCTTTCCATCTCCATCTCTATCTTCACCTGGAGGCATCGTGTTTTTGTAATTCACGCCCTTTTTTCTGCCTTCAGAGACATGCTCACTATACACTTTCCGCTTTTCCGTTTTTGAAAATTCAGCATTTGCAGACTTGAGGGCGGCTTTTATCTCATCCGCACTAGCCTCCCAGGAAAGATGCTTCATGACTTTTCCGTCAGTGCCAAATTTTCCTGATCGGATAATATAAATTCCTACTCCACTCGTATCACCCTCGATGGCTTTGCCCCAATTTTTGTCGTCTTTCCCCATGATGTCGAAGAAGTATCTCCCCTTCACTTCGTCATCATTAAACACAGCTTTCATCTTGGCTCCTGCGTCTTTTGGCATCTCCTTAGCTTTCACACTAAACACTAACAGCCTCTGGTCAGCAGCGGCAACATTAAGCGATTGCTTAAAACTATGGAAATCTGTAACGATAGAATCGCTAACAGGCTTTTTAGCAGGATATTGATCAGCAATTTTCTTCATCCCTGCTTCCACATCATTTCCAAATACATGCTTCGGGCTACGATGAGATCTTGTGAGCGCGGTCTCCCCATCAGGAGAATAAACTACAAACGCGGTATTCTGAAACGAACCTCCTAGAAGCTTGCGAACCATGTCTTGGTGTTCCTTGCTTTCATACGTTCCTAATCTCACACAGACAAATTTCTTACTAGCTTCAATAAATGATTTCTTAGAGAACAAACTGATCTCAGTGCCCATGTAACCGGGTCAGAAAGTGCCTGAGACATCACCGCACTGGTGAGCTGCCGCCATGAAGAAGATAGGTCTCCCACTTCGCTTAGCCTCAGCGAGCGCTGTATCCCAAGTAGAATACCACACCACTCCCTCCGCACCTATAGGATGCGGACTTGCCCCCAGTTCATTTGCTCTTGGACCACGTGC
>CAKZMG010000075.1 GCA_937128235.1 uncultured Verrucomicrobiales bacterium | reverse complement strand
AATCAAACTACTTCCGGTTGGGATGAAGACGCTTTTCAACATGTATGTGAGGTTGGCCTCCCTCGTTTCTTTGATCAAAATCTGCCCGATTACCAACTCAAAGCGGCAATAGTAAATAGCTATCATTCTTTACTCTTTTATTACAATGAAGAGACAGAGCAGGTTAGATTTTATGTTGAGGAAGGTGCTGTGAGACCTATAGTACCCTATACACCCTACTTTAACTTCGAGACTGAAAAAAAAATCGTCTACATGTATGCCATCACTGAGAGAGACAACATCGTGCTTAAAGAAATCAATCCTCATGAATTACCTGAGGACGAACAAAAAGAGTTTCATATTGGAGAATTAGGTGTCCCTCTGGGTTACGGTTTTAAACTCAAACAAACAGAAACATTTACCTTTCTAGGAGAGGTTCATAGGGGGAATCACCGACAAAAAATAGAGATCAGCTATGAGCCTAACGATGGCTGGAAAACTACTGTTACCGATATCAACCGTGAGCTTAAAATTCGTTTAGCTGAGGTTTTTGGTTTTTCAAAAATTCCCATGTATAGACAATTTAAGAAAGCGCTAGAAGACAAGCAAGAGTGCTTTGTGAAAAGCAAACCTCCTCCTTTTGACTCTTATCCAATGAAATTTAAATTATCAACATCCAGTGAGCTTACTTCAGCAGATATTGTGGTCGATGCTTCTAAAGATGAGCTTGTCGTTAATGGCAAACCAATGACTCCACGTGCTATACTATACGCATTTGAAAAATTGGATAAAAGCCGAACTTTTCCTAAATCACCACTAACCATGAACTTAGTGATCAGACCTACTAGTAATGATCGCCTTATCCGAGAATTAATCGAAGTGATCAAACGCCAGTCAATTTTCAACTCTTTTGTAACCATCAAAAAATAAAAAAGCCCTCTGTGGATAAACACAGAGAGCTTTGAGATTTTTACTCAATGAGATGATTATTCTTCTTCAGAAGAGTCTTCTTTATCAGTTGAAGCGTCGGGAGTGTCTGTGTTTTCATTTGCAGACTCCTCACCTTCTACCCCTTCGGATCCTTCTTCCTCATCATCTGGAACCACTCTTGCTGTATCCTGAAGCTTCACTCCGTCTTTCATGGTGACGAGTTTCACCCCCTGTGTGTTTCGCCCACATTCGCGGACGTCGGCACAGCGGATTCTGATGGACTGACCATCTGAGGTCATCAGCATGAGTTCGTCTTCTGGGAATACTGTCGAGGCAGATACTACCTCGCCAGTTTTCTCGGTGACCTTCATGGTGATGATTCCCTTACCGCCGCGTGACTGAACTCGGTAGTCAGAGAATGGTGAGCGTTTTCCGATTCCATTTTCTGAGGCTACAAGGAATGTCCCCTCTTCATTAACGATCGCCATGCTCACTACGTAATCATCATCTGCCGGGCTGATGCCTTTGACACCAGCTGTTGCTCTGCCTTGTGATTTGGCTTGAGCTTCATCAAATCTGATCGATTTACCTTTGCGTGTCACCAGGATCACTTCGTCATTTCCATTGGTCACGCGGACATCAATGAGCGTGTTTCCTTCATCCAGCTTGATCGCGATGATTCCGTCCTTGCGGTAATTCTTGAATGCCGCAAGCGCGGTCTTCTTGATCTTACCACTACGCGTTGCGAAGAGCACAAATTTATCTTCCACCTGAAGCGTGATGTCATTTCCGTCTTCATCCAGCTGCCTCTCAAGTCTCTGAGTAGCTGCGATGCTTTCGTCTGGTTGCAGATTAAGAACGTTCTTAATGCTACGCCCTTTCGATGCTCTTGAGCCTTCCGGCAGACCATACACACGCTCCACATAGACACGACCCGTGCTAGTGAAGAACATCAGGTAATCATGCGCTTGCGCGGAGAAGAGATGCTCTACAAAGTCTTGCTCATCGTCCTCAGACTGGTTCGCCTTCTTCGTATCCATTCCCTTCACTCCCTTACCACCACGAGCTTGCACGCGGTAGTCTGCGGATGGGGTACGCTTGATGTTACCTTTGTTAGAAATGGTGACGATCATGCCATCGTTAGAAATAAGATCCTCGATAGCGATCTCACCATCATCAGGAAGGATCGGGCAGTGACGCGGAGTCGCGTGCTTTTCTTTGATCTCTAACAGCTCATCTTTGATAATCGCAAGAACACGAGCTTCCTTAGCAAGGATGTCGAGGAAGTCTTTGATATCGATAAGTAGATTGTCGTATTCACCCTTCACCTTATCACGCTCCATACCAGTGAGCTGATAGAGGCGTAGTTCAAGAATAGCGTTTACTTGACGGTCCGTGAAGACGTAGAGATCACCTTGCACCGATGCCTGTGAGCGAATGAGAATCCCTAGTGACTCAGCTGTAGTTACTGGGAAGTCATATTCCTTCAGTCTCTCACGCGCTTCATCTCGGTTTTTAGAGTCACGGATAATTTTAATGAAATCATCTAAGTGACCAAGAGCAAGCAGGAATGCCTCTAGGTTCTCTGCGCGCAGCTCTGCCTTCTTAAGCAAGAAACGCGTTCTGCGGATAATGATTTCACGGCGATGCTCAATGAATGCATCCAAGCAATCGAGGATCGACATCTGCTTCGGTCTGCGCTCATGGATAGCGAGCATGTTGACGCCAAATGATGTCTCCATCGCAGTCAACTTATAGATCTGATTCACCACCACCTGCGGACGCGCGTCACGCTTAAGTGTGATCTCAATGCGAGTCTCATCATCTGAGAGATCACGCATTCCAGAAATATCTAACAGAATTTTTTCTCTAACAAGCTCGGCAATCCTCAGCTGAAGCGTAGCACGGTTCACACCATGTGGCACCTGAGTGATCGTAATAACAGAAACTCCAGAAGCCTTCTCGGTGATCTCCATCGTGCCGCGCATTTTCACACTACCTCGCCCAGTGCGGAAGTAGCTATCGATGCCTTTGAACCCGCGGATCTCACAAGCACCCGCAAAATCAGGTCCCTTGATATACTGCTTCACTTCTTCAAATGTAAGCTGTGGGTTATCGATCCGCGCACAGACACCATCGATCACCTCACCCATATTGTGTGACGGGATATTGGTAGCCATACCCACTGCGATACCGGTTCCTCCATTGACTAGCAGGTTAGGAATCGCTGCTGGTAGAACCACTGGCTCTTCGCGTGTTTCATCATAGGTAGGTGTGGTATCGACCGTTTCTTTCTCTAGATCAATCATCATCGCTGAGCCCATGTGAGTGAGCCTCGCCTCCGTGTATCGCATTGCTGCCGCGGCATCACCTTCTACAGAACCGAAGTTACCCTGACCATCGATGAGAATCTCACGCATCGTCCATGGCTGAGCCATATTCACCAAGGTCGTATAGATAGAGCTATCACCATGCGGGTGATACTTACCCATCGTGTCACCCACAATACGCGCAGACTTCAAGTGAGCCTTTGTAGGTGAAAGTGAAAGGTCATTGTGCATCGCATACAAGACGCGTCGCTGAGATGGCTTGAGACCATCACGCGCATCCGGCAAAGCACGAGAAATAATCACTGACATCGAGTAGTCCAAAAAGGACTTAGACATCTCGTCAGCTACGTTTACTACTTTTATATTATCGTTCATTTTTTATCTTATTTTAAATTTTCATCCCTTCAGTTGCATACAACTCCTTCACTCCAAATATCAAATCTCTTTCAGGTTGTGCATCGTAAGCCACCTCATCCTCACATAAGTTAGTTGAGAGTTCCGCAGATGCTATGGCCAATCTGATTGATTTAGCTATACAATAGGCTAGATTACATGGAACTGCGTTACCAACCATTTTGTAACCAGCTGCTACATTCGTATAATAAAATTTATGATAATCTGGAAAGGTTTGTATACGCGCACATTCCCTCACCGAGAGCCTTCTGTATAAATCTTCTTTTCCTGGAACAAAAATCCTCTTATTTTGCTCCACAAATTGCATTTTGGGAGCTTGTGGATGAATCGGAGCGTGGCGGCCTCCTGCCTGAATAGTGAATGATGGTTCATCCCAGGATCGGACTCTATTTCGTGACATGAATATCGAAGAAAATCCGCCAATCATGTATTCATGATTATCCACCGCACAACGATCAAAATTAGAGCGTTGTTTTTCCTTAGCCGGCATTACGTTTTCCTGCAAATCTGAGATAGCCATGCTCAAGTCTCTCTTTTTGGTAAATGGCATTGGAAATTGATAAGCTATTTTTAAATCTTTTCTAAACCCAATAAAGAACACTCTCTTTCTATCTTGAGGCACTGCATAATCTTTAGCATTTAATAGCTTAACATGTAAGTCATAACCACACTCAGCAAACATTACCTTAATATTCTCAAATGCATCTTTATGTCTAGCGGCGAGCATCCCAGACACATTCTCAGCCAAGAAAAACTTAGGTTGCTTGTCCTTTAAAATTCTTATGTAGTCATAAAATAACTGACCTCTTTTGTCTTCTATTCCTCTCAATGATCCAGCTTCACTCCAACTCTGACATGGTGGCCCACCCACAATGCCATCACAATCAGGGATATCAGATTCTGGCACATCTACAATACTACGACGATCAAGAATAGTCTTAGGAAAATTCTTTTCGAAAGTTTCCCAAATATCCTTATCATATTCATTAGCCCAGACTGTATTGAAGCCTGCAGCTTCAAAACCAAGATCGAGACCTCCTGCCCCAGCAAATAATGATACTATTTTCATTTTGAATTATAAACAAGAAGTTCAGCAGAAATTCTATCTACTGGATTATTAGGGTTTTGGATTTTTACGTTTGACTGTTCAATTTCAGCTGGAAATTCAGAACCCATACTACACTTTAATTTATTATATTTTTCAGATGTCATTAAGACGGCTAGTGTAAAATTAGCACCTTCTGACGGGGTATAAACATAATCATAAAGCTTAGTTGGGTTTACAATTCCCCACATGCCTCTTACTCTTAAATATGTGATCTTTAATGGATCTACAGTATTTACTCTGGCTATTTCATTGGTTGGAGACAATTCTACACCATCTAAGTTAGAGACCCCCTCCGTCATTGCATTTAGTATTCGTTCGTAGCAATTTTTATTCGCCGCGTAACACTCACCGTGAACAAACCACAAGTGTCTAATCTCACAGCCTTTGACATAACCTATAGCATAAAATATATCTTTCTCTGTCCATTCTTCACAAGTAACACATTCCTGTGATATTTTGCTATCAGTAACATATAGTTTGTTTTTCGGAAAGGAACTATTCAAAGGCACTTGCCCCTTCAGGCTTTCTATTTTTTTAACTTCAAAAGCATCACCTCCACGATACATTATATCTGGGGGATTGTTGACACCACCAGTATAAGAAAAGCTTTCAGAATATCGATCTAATAGCTCAATTTTATGCTTTATATCAAATCCATCACATAAGAACCTTTTAACAAATGATTCTAACATATCCCCCATTGAGCTAGCTCGGTTCGAGCTAGCCTCCAAAGGTTTATCTAATACATTTGTTGGATTCTCTACAAAATGAGCCAAAGCAGATAGGATATTATAGCTCATATCTAAACGTCTAGATTCCTTACATTAAGCGCGTTGTCTTCGATGAATCTCTTGCGAGGTTCGACTACATCGCCCATGAGGATGTCGAACATTCTGTCCGCTTCTATCTCATTATCTTCATCCAGTCTTACTTGGAGGAATTGACGCTTTTCTGGGTCCATCGTTGTTGCGAAAAGTTCCTTAGCATTCATCTCACCTAGTCCCTTAAATCGCTGGATACGCATTCCTTTTCTGCCTATCTCTAACACTCTATCAAGTATCTCGAAGAGGTTAAACACCGGCACTGGACCATCGTCTCCACCATCACCTTCGATGAGTTCATAGACTGGCTCATCATCAGAGAAGAAAGGATCTGTCTTAAGACCAAACTCATTAAGGCGAGCCAAGATTTTGCTGATCGCTGAGGACTCTACCAGGTCACGCTTCACTGCGCGTCGCTGCTGTCCATCATACTTCTCTTTAAACTCGGCAATTTCTTCCTCAGTGAGTTCTTCATGCTTGAGGCGAAGATCTTTATTCTCTGCAGCAAAACTATCGAACTCAGCCTCATCGTGGAGGTAGTGGACAGACTCATCATTTCCGAGTCTTATTCTCACCATGAACTCGGGAAGCTGACCGTCTTTTTTCAGACTCAAAACATCGCGGAAACTCCCACCATGCCCTTCGAGCGCAGAGGTAAACTTAGTAAGCTGCGCCAGCGTGTCTAACACCGATCGTAGCAGATCAGAATCTACCTCGTCACTAGTGCCATATTTGCGTAGCCTCACATCTTCTGATCCGAGCTGGATGAGAATTTCATTCAGAGCATCATCATCCGCGATGTATTCCTCACGTTTTTTACGCGTTACTTTATAGAGTGGCGGCTGTGCGATGTAAAGATACCCAGCTCTCACCAGCGCAGGCATGTGGCGACAGAAGAATGTGAGCAACAACGTTTTAATGTGCTCACCATCAATATCCGCATCCGTCATGATGATGACTTTATGATAGCGGACTTTTTCAATATCAAATGCTCCCTCCTGATCACCCTCACCTATTCCTGCACCTATCGCAGTGATCATGGCTTGGATCTCTTTATTCTGCAGCGCTCTGTGCAGACGTGCTTTTTCAACGTTGATCACCTTACCACGCAGGGGCAAGATGGCTTGATTGATTCTATTTCTGCCAGACTTAGCAGAACCACCAGCGGAGTCACCCTCCACAATGTAGATCTCAGATTTAGCTGGATCTCGCTCGGAGCAGTCGGCTAATTTTCCTGGCAGACCGCCGCCAGACATCACAGATTTTCTAACCGTCTCACGTGCCTTACGTGCTGCTTCACGTGCACGCGCTGCATTCACCGCGCGGTCAATGATCATTTTAGCAAGATTCGGATGTTCATCGAAGTATTCTTTTAGCCCTTCAAAAACAATGGAACTCACCACGCCTTCAATCTCTGAGTTCACTAGTTTACTCTTAGTCTGTGAATCAAATCTAGGGTTAGGCATCTTCACCGAAATCACACAGACGATCCCTTCACGCACATCATCACCAGAGAGAGATGGGTCTTTATCTTTAAGAATTTTATTCGCTTTCGCATACTGATTAATCGCTCTTGTTAGAGCACCACGGAATCCTGTCAGATGCGCTCCACCTTCAGCGTTTGGTATCGAGTTAGCGAAACAAAGAATGTTATCTTTATAACTATCATTGTACTGGAATACTATATCCGCAAAGACATCATCCTCCATCACCTTACCATCATAATCAATTTCGATACTACGCTTCCCATGAAGCTCCACAGGGTCAGCATGGATCAGAGTCTTATTCTCTCCGAGCTGCTCAACAAACTCCACGATTCCACGCGCATAGTAGAACGAACCTTTCTTCGCTGACTCAGGACGCTTATCTTCAAGATTGATCGTCAAGCCTGGGTTGAGGAATGTGAGCTCGCGCATCCTTGTGGATAGGCGGTCAAATTCAAACAAGATCGTGTCTGTGAAAATAGTAGCATCTGGGAAAAACGTCACTTTCGTGCCTGAGGCATCAGCCGGAGCATCCGAGATCACCTTGAGCTGCTCCACCGTAGTTCCGCGCTCAAACTTGATCTGATGCACCTTGCCCTCACGCGTCACCTCCGCGATGAACCAGTCTGAAAGCGCATTCACACACTTAGCACCCACACCGTGGAGACCACCAGAATACTTGTATGCACCTTGTCCAAATTTACCACCAGCGTGCAAGCTCGTGAGCACTAGCTCCACCGCTGGGATTCCGAATTTAGGGTGAACATCCACTGGGATACCGCGACCATCATCACTGATCGTGATCGATCCATCGACATTCAGCGCCACATCAATGGTGTCACAATAACCAGCTAAATGCTCATCAATAGAGTTATCGATCACCTCGAACACACAGTGATGGAGACCTCTAACATCTGGGTCACCAATGTACATTCCAGGACGCTTACGGACCGCCTCTAGACCTTCAAGTTTATCGATTTGCGAAGCACCGTATTCCTGCTCCCCTGAGACTGTAGTTTCTACTACATCTGGCTCGTTTTCTGGTTCAATTGGATTATCTGACATGTATCCGTAGAGGCTATAGTATCACCCCTTTATGACCAGAAAAAACACCCCAAATCAGCACTTTTTTTTGGCTCTTTTTTCTAAAAAATCATCAATCTTTTTAGAATTAAATGCGGACACGTATATCACTTATTAACAATGATATACACCTACACATTCATCAACTTCATTTGCCACTTCATCAGCACTGATGAAGGTTCTACTTCCTCAGCGGCGAGAGCTTCTATTAAGGCTCTAGAAATGATTAAACTTGAGTCGATATCGAGCGCTTCAGCAGCTGCATCTCGCTGCTTGATCATTGCATCCACACGAGAGTCAAATGCATCATCCTTCACGCGCTTACCTTTGCCTTTTATTCGACCAGGTAATACGTCATCTGAGAGATTCTTAGCCTCATCTACTGCCGCGAAAAATGCCTTTCTTCTGTTCGTCCGATAGTGCTTAGGAAGCGTCACAGATTTACCTGCCACTAAATCCAGCACCCAGCCAATGAGCTGCTTGTTACCGCACACCATGAAGGTAGGTCTGTCCCACTCCATCGCTTGATTATCTCTCCAGTACCAGAGCGAGCGCAGGTAAGCCAGCGCGCGCGGCTGCATCTTGCCACAGCCAGATATCCTCCAGGGGTCTTCCTTCTCCATAGGACGCTCTAACACTTTCTCTCTAGCCCACTCGCAGCTCTCCACGAACCACTCGTAGCGACCTTTCTCATGGAGCCCTGCGAGGATTTGATCGACTATTGGCTTGAGAAATAGCACATCATTAATGGCATACTCCCTCATTTTTTCTGTGAGCGGACGTTTAGACCAGTCTGCTTTTTGCGAGCTTTTAGAAATTTCTACTCCCTGGTAATGCTCCACCAGATTCCCGTAGCCAAACTTTCTGACACCGAGAAGACGTGCACCTATCTGAGTGTCCCAGATGACAGGAGGCACCACGTCTAGATCCTTACGCATCATCACGATGTCGTAATCTGCACCATGCATCCAGAGCTTAGCATCCTTCAGGAAGTCCTGAAGCGGCTGCATATCCTCCACTGCCAGCGGATCTATCAATTGATGCTTCTCACCATCGGTAAATTGCACTAAGGAAATTTTCTCATCATAATGATAGAGACTGTCTCCCTCCAGATCCATGGCACGGAAGTCCCCACTGAGAGAACTTAAATAATCACTGAGTTGCTGTGTAGTTTCTATCATCTGTTAGATTCCTTTCAGTAGTAGCTCCGTGTTATTCTGTGTAGCGCTCAGCGCCTTAAGCAGCGTCTGCACAGCATCCCCCACGGGCAAGGCTGCTACGACACGGCGTATCTCTAACACTTTCTGCATCTCATCCGGATGGTAGAGGCGGTCATCATTACGCGTGCCACTCTGCGGGATATGGATAGCTGGATAAATCCTGCGCTCAGCCAGATCCTGATCTAGTCTGATCTCCATATTACCTGTGCCTTTGAATTCCTCAAAGATCACCTCATCCATGCGGCTCTCGGTTTCCACTAGCGCTGTCGCTAAAATAGTAAGGCTGCCACCGCCTTCCACATTTCTAGCCGCACCAAAGAATTTCCGGCTCTTCTGCAAGGCTTGCGGGTTTAATCCACCTGAGCCGATGACTCCACCTTTCTGAGAATTATTATGCCCACGCGCAAGACGCGTGAGTGAGTCTAACAGAATCACCACATCCTTACCTAACTCCACTAGCCTCTTCGCCCTCTCCAGGACTAGGTCAGATACCTGCGCATGTCTGCGAGATGGCTCATCGAAGGTGGAGCTGAAAATTTCTGCATCCACCGTCTCCTCAAAGTCTGTGACCTCCTCCGGGCGCTCATCTAACAGAAGAACAATCAGCTCGATCTCTTTATGGTTCGCCTTGATCGACTTCGCGATATTCTTCAGAAGAATAGTCTTACCACCACGGGGCGGAGCCACGATGAGTCCGCGCTGACCTTTACCAAGTGGAGCCACCAGATCTACTAGCCTCACGCCTAGTCCACCTTCTGCTCCATTTTCCAGGATGATTCTCTCATTTGGAATAAGCGCGGTGAGCTTATCAAAATGCTCTGGCTTCTCGTAGTCTGAAATTTCTAAGTCCTCTACTGATAGCACATCCAGAGCGGAGAGATATTTATCCCTGCCTCGTGGTGCGCGCATCTTCACGGTGATTTTCTGCCCCACGCTGAGTCCATGTTTCTTAATAAGATCACCACCGATGTAGAGATCATCTGGTGATGTCTTGAATGACTTCTTAGGGCAGCGGAGCATCGCGTAGTTATCCTTAGCCTGCTCCATGAATCCGTGCCCAGTGAGCTCAGTGCCATGCTTGCCGTAGAAGGATAAAATATCGAAAACTAGCTGACTCTTGATCGCCATTGGATGCACCTTGATCGGTAAGGCATCAGCCAGTGCGTGAAGCTCAGCGAGTGGCTTTTCACGGAACTCATTGACGACTAATTTCTCTGGAACATCATACTTTGGTGGTTCTGGCTCAGGAGGAATTTCTTCTTTCACCTCTTCTTTCACTTCTTCTTTAGATTCTTCTCTAAGTTCTTTTTCAGCAATAGCCTCAGCTTCTTTTTTTGGCTTCTCCTCGCTTGTGGCTTTTACTTTAGGATTGGTCTCCTTGCCTGCATCTACTTCAGTATCAGCATCTAGGTTTAGTTCTTCTTGCGTTTCTTCGCTCATGATCTTTTGTTGTTTAATAAATCTATTTACCTGTGCTTCCAACACAGATTTTGGTCCTTCATTCCATAGCACAACATCGGCACATTTCTCCTTATGGGAAATGGGGAGTTGGGCCGCAAGAATGGCATAAACCGTGGCATCACTGAATCCGCTCCTCATTTTCAGCCGCTGCACCTGCGTCTCACGCGATACAGCAACCACCAGATTTGCCTCCTGACCAAAGTCAAATCCACCTTCAAATAAAAGTGGAACGTCGGCAACAAACAGCGATGCGCACTCACTATGCAGTGCTTCAGCCTGTAACGCAAGACATTCTTTTCTCACTAGTGGGTGAATGAAATCTTGGAGCTTTTTCTTCAGCTCCTCATCAGAGAACACCACATCGCGGAGGTAAGTTTTATTGAGCTTGCCATCCTGGGTTAGAGAGTCTGCACCAAACAGTTTTTTAATCTCTAACAGAACAGCTGAATCTTGATAGAGTTTATGCACGCAGGCATCTGCATCAAAGAGAACCAAACCCGGATCAGCCGCCTGCATCATTTTCGCAGCAGTAGATTTCCCAGTAGCGATTCCCCCAGTTAGACCAAATGATTTCATTGCTTTTATCTAACAGCCAGAGCAGCAAAACACACGTAAATTTTCAGGCTCTCCGTAAACGTGGATTGACGGAGATCCTGAAAAAGCTTCGAAGGTGACATTTGATGCCAGCAATAGCCCGAACCCCATAGAAAAACCTAGTGGTGAGCAATTAAGTCCTTTGAGTGCGGCGAATATCGCCGCTTTTAATCCACCCTAGAGCTGAACCATATTCCAACCCACCCGTTAAAAAATTAAAAGCTGTGATTTTCACAGCACTCAATAGGCTCAAGGCTGATTCTCTCAGACTTGGGAGGATTTCACAATTTTCTAGCAACAGCCTGACTGCAGAACTTGACCACTAGGGCTAAAAGGAAGATAGAGGATAGCGCAATAGTAGGACTCTCGCACTCGGTGCGATTGGCAATCCCAACCTACCGTCGATGAAACAATAGTGCTTGAGGCTTTACTAAAATGCAGAAAAAAAGCGGAACCGAATGAACGGTTCCGCTTTGTAAATTAATCAGATATTAAAGTGAGCTTACTCTGCTATTGCAGGAAGAAGCTGACCTCCGTCACCACCGCCTTGAGCGGCTGGTCCACCGCTAGCTCCTACCACTGTCTGTGACACTGGCTGGCCTGTAGCATCGATGATACGTGCTGTAACAAAGATGATAAGGTTGCTCTTGATGTGGTTCTCTGACTTAGACTGGAACAAACGTCCCACTACTGGGATGTCACCAAGTATAGGTACTTTATCCTCTACGTTCTGAACGTTCTCTCTCATGAGTCCACCAACTGCCACTGTGTGACCGTCATAGATAGTGAGTGAGGTGTTCACACGACGTGTGGAGAATACCGGCATTTCGATACGGTTCTCAGTGATCGTGATAGTGATCGGGTTACCCAGTGCATCTGTAGCAGGTGACTGAATAGGTGATCCGTAGTTGATGAATCCTTCGAACTCAACAATCTCTGGCTTGAAGGTAAGGTCGATGGTGTAACCATCTTCTCCAAGGATAGGCTCTACTTCTAGAGTCACACCAGTGTTACGGGTCTCGAACGCTGTCGGAGTAGCTGGAGTAACAGGGAAGATAGATCCTCCTCCTGCACCACCTTGACCACCGTCAAGTCCACCACCGATACCGACCTGGTTAGGAAGTTCTGGTGGTTCGTATTCTGTAGGATAGATAAACTCACGAATGATCTCGATAGTAGCTCTCTCACCTGAGCGAGATACAATACTAGGAGCAGTCATTACATCAGCACCTTTCTTCTGAGCAAGTCCGCGCATGATCATCTGCACCTGACCGTCTGTGAAGAGACCAGTGAGTGAGAGGATACCAGGAGCAACGTTGCTATTCTGAGCAGTACGGTTCGGGTTATTCAGGAATGAATCAATACTATCTCTGCTGATAGCGAAGTCACCTGAACGGTTTCCACCAGTTACGATGTTGTTAACGCTTTGGTTACCTCCATTAGGAATACCATCAACACTAACACCTGCAACAGGGCTAACGAAGTCAGCAGCTGTTCTGCCACCAGCATTTCCAAGTGTTCCTCCACTTAGGAATGAACTATTGGATGTAATTCCGAATGGTGAGATAATCCAGTCAAAGCCGAGTTCGTCTGTGTTCTCTTGTGAGATCTCAACAAACTTAGTGAGCATCTTGATCTGTCTTGGCTTTCTTCTGAGAAGATCATCAACGAGTTCTTCAACCGCATCGAGTGCGTTTGCAGTGTTTCTGATGGTGAGAGTAGATCTCGCCTTACTGAAGCCTGCTGTTGAACCCTCTGGGAATTTGATTCCTTGGAGTTCTAGAAGCTCAGTGACTGTTTTCTTAGTCTTGCCGCCAGCACCGCCGTCATCATCACCACCGAATGGATCATCATCAGCGCCACCACCGCCACCGCCTGGACCATCACTGATCAAGTTGATGAAATCTGGTGGAACACGGAATGTGCGAGCATACATTTCATTATCAGAAACGTTGGTAGCTTTAAGAATAACGACTGAGTAGTTCTCTACTTTGTATCGAAGCCCTGTCATCTGACAAATCTGTCTGAGAGCTTCTTCCATAGGGACGTTGCGGATTTTGAGACCACCGAGCTTGATGTTCTCGATCTTCTCGCCTTCTTCTGCCACTTCATCGCCTTCTCCCATTCCGCCTGCATCTACCACAGTAGAGTTACGGAATACGAAGTTAAGACCTTTTTTGTTAGGGTCTAGCTCCTTGTCATCTAGCTCTCTGGCTCGCTGACGTAGGAAGTTGATCGCGTCTCTGACAGTAGCATCTTCATCAAACTCCACAAGTGGAAGCATGATGCTCTGAAGCTTCTGTCTTTGATAAAGAGCAGGATTCATTGATGGATTAAGATCACCAACTAATGTTGAATTATTCTCTTGCATCTGTGGTGGTACAGCAATTTCCCAAGCTTGATCAACCTGCATGAGCATCGCTGCTCTGGTCTGATCATACGCTGCACGGTAGTAGTCACGCTTAGCAGCATTTACTTTCTCCATGCCACGTCTTGCAGCTTTGTTGTATGGGTCAATTCTGAGCACCTCTTTGAACTCGAGCGTAGCGTGATCAAACTGTGCTTGATCATAGTAGCTGTGTGCTCTGTAAAGTAGCTTACGCACTTTCTCTACATTCTTTACGTGTGCGTATGTGAGTGTAGGGCTGGTGCGGATAGGATCATCTAGGTATTCGAGGTGCTTTTTAGCTACCACGTTTCCTGGATCTTTTTCTAAGACATTATCGAGAAGCTCTCTGGCTTCTGTGTATCTGCCTGTTCTACGATACGTCTGCGAGAGAGCAATAGAGCCATCTAGGAGATGACCGATGTACTCGCGACGTCTATCAGCTGCGATAGGACCCTGTGGCAGCATGGTGACTGCTTTACGGTACTGGTTCACTGCTTCTTCATAGTTTCTGTCCGCGTAGGCTTTTCGCCCATCGAGGATTGCTTTGTCTGCCTCTGCTATTTGTAGCTCGCGTCTAGCGATCTCCTGCTGCACGAGACTGCTCTCGTGTGCGGATGCTGTGCTAGTCACTACAATTGGCATGGCTATTGCAGCAGCCATTAAGACGGCGGCTGTTCTACTGGATCGATGCGTAGGTGTGTTTTCCATGATTAGATATAGGTTCGTGTATTTTAGGGTGGTTTGTGAAGCGTTTTTTTTACTTTTTGTAAATTTTTTTATGATTTCTGGTTCATTTAGTTATTGACTCCTAGGAATTCTATGCCACAGCGGGCTTTAGAGCTCCTTAGCCAATTATTTCTTAGGTTGAATTTCTAGGTCGATACTAGACTTCTCGCCCTTTAAGTCATATTCAATTTCAACTTTACCGTCTTTCTTGGACTTAAACTTATAGGACTTCGGCTTTTTGTCATCATCGTGAGGCAATGAGAACATGCCGCCTTCAGGGACTTTGAATGACTTTCTAGCTCCATCAACGTCTAGTAGCAAGGTAGCTGTGTGATCCTTAAATACTTCATTCTTGTTATAAAATAATTTAAATTTCCGTTTCTCCTGTCGCTCTCCATTATCCTGTAAAAGATAATACTCTCCTTGCTCTCCAGGAATATTAGGATCTTGACCCTTTTCTAGTATCTCAAAACGATTAATGAAGGATTCGTCCTTCCATTTTGATGGAAACTTACCACCGACACCTAAGGTATCTAGTGTTGATTTCCTTCCAATTTTAAATTTAAAATTACCTCTCTCAGGACTTACTTTACTCCATTTCACTTCAAATTTCTGATCTTCGACACCTTCACACTTCAACTTAGCAATGAAGTCTGGGTGACTTGCTTTGTCAGTCGGATCTGTTTCGCCATCGAATTCCTCGCGGTTCGTGAAGCCATCTTTGTCACCATCTAGCTCGGGACCGTTTTTGAGTTCGTAGTCCTTGAGGTCGTACTTCTTCCACCATTTGAGTGGCATTCCAGGATGGATTTCGAAGTCGTCTGTGAGTGATTTGACACCTGACTGCCCTTTAATGCTGTAGAGTGGGAATGCAACGAAGCTCTGCACTTCATTTCCGCTACTCTTCTTTTCTTCAAAGGCATTTACCTCTGCAAATTTTTCTTGCAGGATGGCGAGTGCTTTTCTCTGCTCTATTTCAACGGTGTTGTTAGGCACTGCTGGATTCGGCTTAGGCACCTCTTTTCCTCCGGAGAAGATGGAGTAACCTACTGCGATGGCTGCTACTGCGGCTACACCGAGCGCGGCTTTATCATAATTTTCTGATAACCAAGACATAATTTTTCTTTCTCGTTATTTGGTTGGAGTTGTTTTAGGTGCTTTCTTCGGAGACTTCTTGACTGGAGCTTCTTTCTTCAATCTCGGGATAGGGACAGAGGCTGCGTCTTTAAGCAAGACGAGCTCAAGCTGCATGAAGACGGTGATCTGCTCATCACCAATCACTTGTTTGATGATTTTTGGATCCTCTTCCGCTTCGAACTCTTCCTCGCCGCCAATATCAAAGCCGCCACCGAGACCTAGGTCTTCGCCGCCAGCATCTGCTTCTGCTGGATCATCACCTTCTCCCGCAGCTTCTAGTTCAGGAGCTGGGGCAGCTTCTGCGGCTGGAGCAAATGTTGCTTTTGAGATAGTGACTGGTTCTTGCTCCTCATTGCGGATTTTGATGAGCTTAATTGCAAAGAAGTAATCTTCACCCGCTGCTACGTCAGTGATGAATTTTTGCATACTAGCTTCTGTGCCTGTGAAAGTGATCTCGATTGGCAATCCATCATACACGGATGTGCTACCTGTTGGCTTTTGCTTCTTATTATTGCCTCTTCCTCTTCTACCTCTTGGATTCGCTTCTTCTTTTGGCTTACTGAGAGCCTCTGCCACTAGTGGGCGGTGCACATTGTTCAGTGAAGTGATGCCTGAGTCAGCCAGAGTGGTGAATAACCACTCTAGTCCGAGGCGATTGTAGTTCAGATATTGCGTAGCGTTTTCTGGTGCCATTGATCCAGCGTATGCTTCCATGCCGAAATATGGTTTTTCTTTTGCTGTGTATGCTATCTTTTTGGCTTTGAATTGTGTGTCCAGTTTATTGACATACTTTGAAACTTCATCACTGAACTGATTGGCTGAAAGCTTAGGCATATCCTCAGGACGGAATTTCAGTAATGTGTCCTGGAACTTTTTAGTATCCGCAGCAAAAGTAGCTAAGCTCTCTAGAAGTAACTTTTCATTTTCCTTACTAGGATATGGCTTGTTTGTCTGCAAGGCATTGATTTTATTGACCGCTGCTTGTTCTTTTTGCTTAGCAGCTGAGGCGTCTGAATTAGCGCTCATGCCGAGATAGATAAGTGCGCCAGAGATCACAGCTGTGACTCCGAGCAATGTGCCTGCAAATTTATTTTCTTGGTACCAACTCATGATTATTTAAGTAGAATAGGATTATTTAAAGGGATGATTACTGTGAATGGTGCGCCGAGCTTGTCGTCAGCAGCAGTTGTCGCATTCTCGATGACTATTTCAGGATCTGATAGTTTGACGGTAGTTGTCTTATTACCAGATTTTCTAGAAATTTCTTTGCCGAATATATCTGAGTTATCCACTAGCTTCTTGAGCTGAGTGCGCACCAGACTATTGGAGCTACCACGCCAGAAGCCTGTTACCTTGACCGCATTCACGGACGATGCAACGTAGTCTGGATTAGGTCGTCCCTTGCTGGTTAGCTTGGGCTCAGATTTTGGCATGGTAAGTGCGGTTGTCCCGTAAGCGGCTTTCTTTACATCCTCAGCGACGAGAGACTTGTATTTTGGCGCTCCTTCTTCATCCACTTTTGGATCAAAATTTATGACTGGCTCCATATCGATGACCCATAGCTCTTCGTGTGAGAAGTGCTTCTTGATATCACCTAGACCTTTCAGCCACATGACTCTGGAGTCCACTACATCTTGGTATTGGTTCACGATGCCAGCAATCTTGTCTGCGTCTTTGAGCTCAGCCGTGATTGGATTTGCGATATTGGTTAGATCAGTCGCCACTTTCTCTTGCTTGCGTGCATCTTTGACCGCTTTACTTTTTCCTAGAATACCACTGACACAGAATGCGGCACAGGCTGCCATGATGACACCTGATGCGATGATAAGCTTAGGACGCTTCTGCGCATCTTTACGCTCATTCTCTACAGTTTCTGGAACGAGGTCGATATTGAGCCTCGCCGCATCTAGCTGACGTAATCCGAGTCCAATGAGTTCACCGAGCTGGTGAGCTTCTACAGAAACTTTATCTACATCGACTCCTTGCCCAACAGACACTCTCTTGAGTGGATTGAAAAACTCTACTGGAAGGCGAAGTTTTTCTTGGAAGAAATCAGAAATCATCGGCAGATTAGAACCGCCACCCGCTAAGAAGATTCTCTTAGGCGCTGCCCCATCATGCTGACTACGGAAGAAATTGGTCGTTCTCGCTATCTCAGCTGGCATTCTGTTGAGTGCCGTTCTGATACAGCTACCAAGAGCTGCGGTGAGGTCATCTAGCTGAGATGTGTGCCTTGTGTCTAGTGCCACTAGACCATTCGTGCACTTTTGCGACTCAGCCTCGATAAATGGCACATTGTATTCCTTAGCAATGGCTGAGGTCAATGTGGCACCACCGATGGCAATGGTTCTAGTGAAAACTTTGTTACCGTCCAGGTAAACTAGGTTACTGGTTCTGGCACCGATATCGATCATCAATGCCGGCTCTTGTAGGTCACCGTAGTTATAGAGGAAGGCGTTCGCTAATGCCATTGGTGAGGCATCTACGAGCCCAGTAGAAAGATCTGCATCTTTGACACAATCATTTAGATCATCGAGCGCGTCTGCCTTTATTGCTACTAGGACTACTTCTTGTTGCCCTGCTTCAGAATTTAACAACTGCCAATCCCAAACGACTTCATTGATAGGGAACGGCACGTGCTGCTGTGCCTCGAAAGCAACTAGCTGCTCGATGTCATCACTATCTAGTGATGGGAGCTTCACAAATCTGGTAAAGACTGACTGACCAGAAATAGCATAACTCACCTTTTCCTTAGCCAGCCCAAGCTTACTCACAAGCTCAGCAACCGCTATCCGGATCTGTGGGAGACGAGTCATCTCCGCAGCAGGATCTGCTAGTATCGTTGACGACTCATATTTTTTAAGGATGAGACCACCATTACTGGATGGTGCCAGTAATGCCATTGTCACGCGCTGTGACCCTATGTTTAGTGCGACTATCGACCGTGAATCAGCCATATTTTTTTATGTGTGTGTTTGATTGATGATTGTAGATGTGTCGCGCATAATGAAAAATGAGCGACTGTTTTCAGAGGATGGTAGAGGGTGTAGAGTTATAGTTGGTGATTGGCTCATTAACGCTTCTCTTCGATTTCAGCGTAGCGACCATACCAGAGAATCTTGAAAGGAGTTTCGTTCTTATTAAGAAGTGGGATCTTGTCGTAGCGAGAGAGGCTACCGCTAGTCCACCATCCTACTTTTTTATCCATTGAGAAATACCCTTTCTTCTTATCTACTGGCTGCTGACCATCCACTAAGATTTCTCCACCAGCGTCATTGATATCGCTTTTGGACACTCTATCGTTTCCAGTGAGTCTTTTAATTGAATTAGGTGAAAGATAAATAGATACAAAAACATCTTCACCAATAGGGACGTTCACGTGAGTCACCTCTTTCTCAAGCAGAACAAATCCCTTACCTTTAGGATCTGGATTCTTAGCAGCAACATACCACTTTACTGTTACCTTGTCCGCAAACTGCTTCTTCTTGTCTTTCGCTTCTATCTTGAATTTAACTTCTATCTCCATCCAGTCTTTCGGCTTGAAGCTTTTCTTTGCTGAATTACCACCTAGGTCTGGAGATTTTATCTCCACTATTTCTGGTTTATCGATAGCAACTTTATATTGAGCCGACGCGAATGAAGCGGGTAACATTAAGAATAGTAACGCGGACAATAGGGATTTGAGTCTGTGGATGTTCATAATTTATATAGATTAGGAGTAAACTAACGAACGCATCGAAGGTTTGGCGAGAATAAACGTGATAAAAATACTGAAACTTTACGTAGGCATCCTCATTTTTCCATTCATCATCATCATAGACCACTGAAAACAAGGCACATTAGCACCTCTGAACGTCTGATTTCACTCTAACATTTTCCTAACAATTCACTGATCAAACTGAAGAAATTAATTCATTTCTGTAAAATAATTTTCTGATTCTACCAGAATAGACGCACTTTACTCTTTCCAGTCTGTGCATTTTTCTCTTCACTCAGCGCATGGCAAAACAACCTAAGAACGCGATCTCTCCAACACGCACAGAAGATTTCCCAGAATGGTACCAGCAGGTCATCAAGGCAGCTGATATGGCTGAGAACTCTGAAACCCGTGGATGCATGGTGATCAAGCCCTGGGGCTACGCGCTGTGGGAGAACATCCAGCAGCAACTCGATAAATATTTCAAGCGCACTGGACACCAAAACGCCTATTTCCCACTACTCATTCCCCTCGCCTATCTTGAGAAGGAAGCCGAGCATGCTGAGGGATTCGCTACCGAGTGCGCAGTCGTGACTCACCACAGACTAGAAGCTGAAAAACAAGAAGACGGTAGCACCAAGATGATCCCATCCGGAAAACTCACTGAGCCATACATCATCCGCCCCACTTCAGAAACCATCATCGGTGCAGCATTCTCACGCTGGACTAATTCGTATCGTGATCTGCCATTACTCATCAACCAATGGGCAAACGTGATGCGCTGGGAAATGCGTACCCGCTTATTCCTCCGCACCGCAGAATTTCTCTGGCAAGAAGGACACACCGCGCACGAGACCGAGGAAGAAGCCATCGAGGAAACCCGCCTCATGCATGGCATCTACACAGACTTCATCACCAATCACCTCGCCATCCCAGTAGTAGCTGGTGAAAAGTCCGAGGTGGAGAGATTCCCCGGTGCGGAAATGACCCTCACCGTAGAAGCCATGGTGCAGGATAAAAAGGCGATCCAAGCAGGAACATCGCACTTCCTTGGGCAAAATTTCTCCAAAGCGCAGGACATCTCATTCACCGGAAGAGACAACACTCAACAACACGCCTGGACCACCTCATGGGGAGTCTCCACGCGTCTCATCGGCACACTCATCATGGCGCACTCAGATGACGATGGACTCATCTGCCCGCCACGCATCGCCTCACAGCAAGTCATCATTATTCCTGTCACACCGAAGGAAGACTCGCGTGATGCGATTATCGATGCCTGTGAAGCACTCGCTACGACTCTACGTCACAAAGATTTCCACGGTGAACCACTCCGAGTCCAAGTAGATAAACGCGACCTCGCAGGCGGAGCCAAGAAATGGGAATGGGTCAAGAAAGGCGCACCGATCCGCATAGAAATAGGTCCGCGTGACCTTGAAAGCAGAAAGGTCTGCATGCAGCGCAGAGATGAAGATACATTTGAAAAACACTTCATGGATAAAGAAGAGTTCATCCGCGACTGCGAAGACACACTCCAGGAAATCCAGAACGAAATCCTAAGACGCGCCACCGAGCTCCGCGACTCTAACATTTCCGAATGCTCCGATCTAACAGAATTTGAAAAGCACTTCTCAGATCCAAAGAACGATCAGCCAGGCTGGCTAATAACCCCATGGGCAGGTAGTAACGAGGAAGAAGAAACGCTCAGCAAGAAGCATAAAATCTCCATCCGCTGCTTCCCACTCGACAAACAAGACGGAGAAGAAGCACCCTGCCTCATCACCGGAAAGCCAACCAAAGCCAGAGCCATCTGGGGACGTAGTTATTAGAAATTTTCCAGCATGACATGTATTCACTCAGAGATTATCTCTTGATCAATGGATCATCACATGCGAATATATCACCATGGACGCCATAACAATAGAATCTGAAGCTCTGAAATTACCAGAAGCGCAACGAGCTATACTTGTAGATCATTTACAAGAAAGTCTATCTAACAAGCGTGTGACATACCTCGATGAGCATCTTGAAGAATCTAAATCTCGCTTTGAAGCATATAGACGCGGCGAAATCCTAGCGGTAGATGGACAAGAACTCATTGCAGATCTCAGAACTAAATTAGGTTAGTGAGAGAATATCGCATACTTCAAGATGCTGCTGATGAGCTTACTGACTCAGTAGAGTTTTATGAAAATAGCTCCACTGGTCTTGGTGGAGAATTTTTAACTGAATTTGATCTCGCAATGTCACTTATCTGTGAAATGAATGAAGCTTGGAGTAAGGTCGATGACTACTTCAGAAGATACCACATGCGCAGATTTCCTTTTGTAATTTTATACCGAAGCGAGGAAGGCATCATTATCGTCACCTCTGTTTTTCATACCAGCAGGAAACCAAACCAGTGGAAGCGTAACCGCTAAAACTCATTTACAATAACTCAGCAATTAGCCAACACAATGTTCCTAGATCTACAAGAAGTTAAAACTCATTTCCCAGTCAAAAAAGGGATTCTCATTCAGAAGGAAGTTGACTCCGTGAAGGCGGTCGATGGTGTTTCTCTATCCATCAAGAAAGGAGAGATTCTCGGGCTTGTTGGGGAATCTGGCTGCGGGAAATCCACTCTCTCGCGCACCATCATGCAGCTCATTCCTGCTACCAGCGGGGACATCATTTTAGAGGGCGAAAACCTAACAAAACTTACCTCTAATGAAGTCCGCCAAAAGAGACTAGACTTCCAGATGATCTTCCAGGATCCCTACGCATCGCTGAATCCTAGGATGACCATTTACTCCACTCTTTCAGAAGCACTGCTCCAGCGGCATCCTGGACTAGGACGGAATAAATCTGGCATGATGGATGCCGTTGTCGCCCTCATGGAGCGCGTGGGTCTCAACCCATCGTTCATGAAGAAATACCCGCATGAATTTTCTGGTGGTCAGCGGCAGCGTATTGCCATCGCCAGAGCGCTCGCACCCGAGCCAAAGCTCATCATCGCGGACGAGCCTGTTTCCGCTCTCGATGTGTCGATTCAATCACAGATCCTAAACTTACTACTCAAGCTCCGTGACGAGTTAGACCTCACGATGATCTTCATCTCGCACGACCTTTCGGTAGTGCGCTATATTGCCGATAACATCGCCGTTATGTATAAGGGAAAAATAGTAGAATACGGCGAGTCCGAGCAGCTATTTAACCATCCCGAGCACGACTACACTAAAAAGCTACTTGAAGCGATTCCTACGATGGAATCTGCGGCCACTCACTAGCAAACTTGACACGCCTGCACAAAGCGCCTACAATGTAGGCATCATGAGTAGTCAATATACCATCAGATCCATCCCTAGCACCCTCGATGATGCTCTAAGACAACGAGCTAAAAAAGAAAACAAGAGTCTAAACACTGTTGTTATCGAGTCACTAATGCAGAACTTAGAACTAGATTCTAAACCTATCCGCCACCACGATCTTGATTTTTTAATCAACTCATGGCAAGAAGATCCTGAGTTTGACAAAGCTCAAGCAGATCATCAAACAATTGATGAGGAAATGTGGAAATGAACTTACTCCTCGATACAAATGCATACAGTGACTTCGTAAGAGGAGACACCACCAGAATAGAACTCATACAAACAGCTCAGACCATTTTTCTACCTCTCATCGTCTTAGCAGAGCTCCGTGCAGGTTTTGCCGCGGGTAATCAAGAGCTAAAAAATGCAGCGATTCTACAACAATTTCTCAATAGCCCTCGCGTCACCATCCTCTCCCCAAACGAACAAACCACCCACCACTACGCCCAGATTTACGCTCAACTCCGGAAATCGAATCAGAAAATTCCATCAAACGATATCTGGATAGCTGCACTAGCGATACAGCATGACTTAATCCTGTGCACATCAGATCAACATTTCAGCTATCTATGCCAACTTATAACTTGTTGATACTATCCTTCGGTTTTACAGAACAAGAACACCCGCCTCCACATGTACCAGATTTCCGCTTCAGTATTTTATAACTAAAAATCAAAACTGTCAGAGCCACGATGCTCAGGGCTGCGATGGTTTGCGGATCATTCATTTTATCATTATTGGAAGCCTAACAATTTCCCAATCTGGAACACACTCAGTGCTGCCACATAGGCGAATGCACTCATGCCGATCAGTTGGTAAATCGCCCATTTCTTAGAGTTCAACTCACGCATCACCACCACCGTTGTGGGTAAACATTGGAGCGCGTAGATGAAGAATACTAACAGGCTTAGAATAGTCAAAGGCGTGTAAATTTTCTCGCCCGTGTCTGGCCATGTTGATGCAGCTAATTTATCACGCAGACTCTGGCCCATTGCATCTTCATCATCACTCTCCTCAATGGAATAAGTGATCATCAGATTACTCACAAACACCTCGCGTGCTGCGAACGATGCGATGACAGCTGTGCTCATCCGCCAATCATACCCAAGCGGCTTCATCACAGGCTCTACTACCTTTCCAGCCTGCCCCATGTAGGACTGCTCCAGCGCCAGCGCACTATCCTCTGCCGCCAGACTACCCTCAGCTGGTTTAGGGTATGTTTGCAGTGCCCATAGCAGAATAGTGAGACCTAGAATCACAGTTCCTGCACGCTTGAGAAACGCCCATGCTCGGGATGCTATCTGACGGATCAAATAACCAAACTGTGGAGCTCTGTAACTCGGCAATTCTAACAGAAAATGGCTCGCCTCTTTATCGGCTGGTATCTTTGTTCTTAAAATTTTAGCAGCTATAAAGGCGGTGATGATCCCCACAGAATAAATCCCTAACATCATCAGTGCTTTATTGAAAAAACTTACCTCTGGTATGAGCAATAAAATCAAGGTGGTGTAAACTGGGATTCTCGCCGAGCAGCTCATCCACGGAGCGATTAAAATAGTGATGAATCTCTCTCTTGCGCTTGGGATGGTGCGTGTCGCCATGATTCCAGGGATAGCACAAGCATGCGCACTGAGAAGCGGAAGAAATGCTCTACCGCTAAGCCCTACTTTAGACATCACGCCATCCATCAGATAGGCAGCGCGGCTCATGTAGCCAGTGGTTTCCATGAGACCTATGAAGAAAAATAAGATAATAATTTGTGGTAAAAAGATCACCGTCCCACCGAGACCCGCGATCACTCCATCCACGATCAAGCTACGCAGATCACCTTCAGACATCATGCCGTTCACCCAGTTTCCAAGCGCACCAAAACCATCTTCCACCATTCCCATTGGAGCTTCGGAAAGGGCGAAAATTGACCAAAATACTGCCAACATGATAGCAATAAAACTCAGCCAACCTGTGAACGGATGCAGAAACCAGCTGTCGAGTTTATCGCTTAAAGTATGGGAGTAGTTATCATCATCTGAGCGTCTGGCAGATGACTGCACGGTGGACTCTATTTTATCCATCCGCCCCTCATCAGTCGCTTCCCAATGATGCTCAGAAAGCGCGGGCAGCGGCATTCTCAACGCCTGTTTCAGCTCGATGATTCCCTTCCCTTTATTAGCCTGCATCGGCACCACAGGGATGCCTAGCTCCTCAGTTAAAAGTGTGGGATCGAGACGCACACCACCGCTCTCCGCCATGTCCACCATGTTCAGTGCCAACACTGTCGGCAGCCCAAGTTCTATGACTTCTAAGACCAGCCGCAGCTGGCGTTCTAGCGATGAAGCATCCACCACGCAGACCACTACGTCTGGAATGGACTCTCCTTCTTGATCTCCTTTTAAAACACTTGCCGTAATCTTTTCGTCTTCTGATGATGAGTTCAGGGAAAGACATCCCGGCAGATCGATCAGCTCCATCTTTCTGCCATCGGGCGTGCGAAATGTGCCGCTTTTTTTGCTCACCGTCACCCCAGAATAGTTCCCTACTTTTTGGTTCTGCCCAGTGAGCGCATTAAAAATAGTGGTTTTTCCAGCATTCGGATTTCCCACTAGGGCAACCGTATTTGATTCTGACGCATCGGTAATCATAAATGTAGTGCCTGGTAGTTAGAAAAAAATAATTTAAACAGGACAGACCATCACTTGATCAGCTAACTTGCGATTCAAAACAAGCTTAGTGCCGCAGGTGACACAGATAATGTTGCGTCCATTTGAGAGCTTAGTCACTTTCAGTTTTTCACAAAATCCCATTTCACGAAGCTGTTTACAGCCCGTGAGATCAGCCGCATCAAACGCGCTAATACGCCATGTATTACCCGGTGCTGCTGATGTGAGAGTCTGTAGTTCGTTAGCCATAATTTGCTTTACGACGCAAATAAACACTATTGAGAATCATTTGCAATAACTCATTTCACTTTTTTTGTAGGTTTGAGCTGTAAAACTTACCTCTAGTGAATATGAGCTGATATTCTAGATCAAATATAGCAAACTAGACATTTACTCTGTCAGGTCCGACTAAGGAAAAGGCATATTCTAATAACCGTAAGCTTTCTGCGTATTTTGTTATATCGAAAGTGTTTTTTGCCTGATGGTTTTTATTGCAACCCACTCACAATTCAATCTATTGTGACACTTCTGCGTGAGTAATTTTGTTCACCAATGTTTCGTCTATTACTCTCCGTCACCATCTTTGTTATGTTTAAAAAAATCTGCAACATCTGCTTCATCACCTCACTTCTCTATAGTAGTGCTACCGCTCAGGATCTTACACAAGATCTTGTAGGGTATTATCGGTTTGAGAAAAATTTCAAAGATACGTCAAACTCTGGCAATGTGAACCATGGCACTACTGACAATGCGCCAGAATTCCAAGTCGGAATCAATGGGCACAGTATTAAACTTCGCGATCAGCTCGATCCAAAACAGGCGATCAGTCTAGGAAATGGCACTGATTTTCAGTTCGGAGCATCCACAGACTTCACTGTATCTATCTGGTTTAAGCATCTAGGTAAAATGCACAACAACACCAACCTCGGAGGAGGATCTACTGACCCCATTCTGATCGGCAGTGGTAACTGGACTAGCAGTAGCAATGTGGGCTGGTACATTTACGGTCTCTCAGACGGAGGTCTAGGCTTCAATATCTCAGACGGCTCTAGGAAAAAGAAAACAAGCATCATCAATGGATTTGGAGCAAATGGAATCGCTGATGGACGTTGGCATCACGTAGCTGTCAGCAATGATAGGAATGGAAACGCTAGATTTTATATCGATGGAAAATACAAAGGTCAAACTAGCATCAGCTCGATCACATCCATCAATACGGGGCTTCCTACAGTGATCGCTGCAGATAGTAATAAGAATTATCACTACAGAGGCAATTTAGATGAAGCAGCCATCTGGAGACGCGTGCTCACCACCGCAGAAATAAAAAGCCTTTATGAAAACACCCAGAAAGGAATTTCCGTTTCAGGTGACACCATCGTGGATGTGGATGGTGATGGCATGGATGATGACTGGGAGATGGAGCAGTTTGGCACCACTGCCTACACCGCAGAACAAGATCATGATGGTGATGGGCGCTCTAACTATCTTGAATACGCACAGGGAACTGATCCAGAAAAAGAAGACCCCACTAGCATTGAGATCTCAGAAGTAGAAGTAGGTGGAAATACCTACCCGCTCATCAGCTACACGCGCCCAGCGCTAGTGAGCAATGCGGCATATAAGCTAGAAGTCACTACCAACATGACACAGTGGAACAGTGGCAATACGTTCTTCACTCAGCACTCAGAAGCTACTGACTTAGGGAATGGAATGCGCAAATATTTCTTCCGCTACAATGTCCCTATAAATAACAGCAAACAATTCTTCCGACTCAGAGTCACCCCTACTTATCAGCAGGCTATTCAGGGGAATCTTGAGCCTACATTAGAAATGAAAACTGGCTCCGTATTCATCCGTTGGAAAACTGATACACCATCAGCTACTATCCTGGAATACGGTAAAGACGGAGTGCTAGATACCCGCTATGAAGACTACACCCTCAAGACTGATCACGAGGTCGAAATCACTAATCTCCAAAATGGTCAGGTGGTGATCTACCGAGTCGTCCAGCTGGATAATGGGCAAGAAACTGTCTCTAACACCATGGAGTCATCCCGTATATGGGACTATAGCCCAGCTTCTATCCCTAGTCAATCTGGCTACACAACCCCAGGTGGATGGGCGGCTAAAGCGAGCGAGATTCTAGCACTGAACAACGCTCCAACCGCAGGCTATTGCCTAGACTATGGCTGTGGCGATGGGAAGCTCGCCTTTGAGCTAGCGCGGCAGAGCAAGCTAGTCATTTTCTGCGTAGAAGAGACCCAAGCTGAGGTAGATACTGCAAGAGATTTTCTAACAGAACGTGGAGTCTATGGCTCTCGTGTCCAAGTCATTTTAGCAACAGACCTCTCTGACCTGCCAGTCTTAGAAGACACATTTAATTTGATCGTTTCACAGAAACAAATCACTAACACCACATCCTACAGCGCACTTAAGAGTGCTACAGAAAAATACGCTGTTCCTAAACATGGAATGGTAGCTGGCATCAGCGGATCATCCATGCAGGGCGACATCAAGGCAGCAGCCACAGGAACCGATGAATGGACTCACCAGAACGGTAACGGAGCAAACAAAAACGCCAACAATGACGAGCTTGGCAATAAGCAAAACATTTCAGGATTTGAACTCAAATGGATCGGCCGCCCAGGACCAGAAATCGTCATCGATAGAATGGTGCGCGCGCCATCACCACTCGCAGCCAACGGTAGATTCTACTGCCAAGGACTAGGTCGATTACTCGCACTAGACTCACAAAATGGAAGTGTCATCTGGACGCGCGACATCAGAGATGTTCACAGACTTAACATGATCCGAGATGCTTCAAATTTCTGCGCAGCGGACGAAGGCATCTACATGGCAGTCCGCAGTCAATGCTGGCTGTTAGATAAAGACACCGGAGCACGAACCGTCTACAATGTAGTTCCGAGTAATCTCAATGATACCGCCAGCCCAGCTTACGAATATGAGTGGGGCTACATATCTAGCGAAGGTAATAGTGTCATCGGCTCAGCCACCAAGAAAGGCTCATTTTACAAAGACTACTGGGGACAGGAATACTGGTTTGATGCACAGAGCGGGAACCAAACTTATCAAGTCTGTTCAGATAATATTTTCTCCTTGAATAGCTCCACTGGAGCTACGAACTGGACCTACGATGTGGGAACTATTCTCAACGTCAGCATCACTAAAGCTGATGGTAAACTCTTCTTCCTAGAAAGCAGAAGCAGTGGCGCGAGAAATACCGCTACCTCAAACCTATCAGTAGGCACTTGGAAATCATCAGTCTATCTCGTTTGTCTAAACATAAACACGGGGACTAAACTCTGGGATAAATCAATTTCTCCAAGCGGTGGCGAGCCATGCATCTGGCTCCAGCACGACAACGGAAAACTCTTTCTAACAGGCAGTAACCAGGGCAATGACACCTTCTACATCCAGACCTATGATGCTTCAAATGGAGCATCTGGCTGGTCAGCATCGCATGGTTGGAGATCATCTCACCATGGAGGAAATCACCAGATCCCAGTCATTTCACAAGGACACCTTCATTTAGAACCTCACAAATATGACCTAGTCACAGGAACGCGTATTTCTAACGTCATGCCCACAAGAAATGGCTGCTCAAGCTTCCGCGGAGCTAAAAACTTACTCTTCTTCCGTGGACTCGGTATGTCAGGTCAATATGCAGGAAACATTGCCCTCTGGCACCCATCATCTAACCAGACTTCGGCTGTCACCAGAGTCCGCCCAGGCTGCTGGCTCTCCTACGTGCCAGCTCATGGCATGCTCCTCGTCCAAGAACAAGGTGCTGGCTGCTCATGCGGATCATGGATGGAAACCTCATTCGGATTAGCTCCTAAAAAATAAAATTTTCACGCCCATTTAAAAATGAAATCACTTTCAAAAAATCTCATCATTATCTCGCTCATCTCCTCATCACTCGTCCAGGCAGATGACTGGCCTACCTGGCGAAATGACAACAAACGCTCAGGCATCAGCACAGAAAACGTAGTCCCAAATCTCCTAACGGAAGCTTGGGTCTTCACAGAGAAAACCCCACCTAGCCCAGCTTGGCACGGGACCATGCAGCGTGATGCGTGGAACAACATTTCCAAAGCCAAGCCAGCTCGTGCCTTTGATAAAGCATTTAACCTCATCGCAGCTGACAACAAAGTCTTCTTCGCCTCATCATCCACCAGTGCCTGCGTCGCTCTCGATGCCGCAAATGGAACCGAAACCTGGCGAGCGAAAGTAGGAGGTCCAGTCCGGATCGCACCCACATTTAACAACAGCAAAGTTTACTTCGGATCTGATGATGGACTCGTTTACTGCGTCAATGCCAACACTGGAGCCATCATCGGGAAACACCGTGGTGCGCCGGATAAAACAATGATTCCTAAAGATCACGGATTCATCTCACGCTACCCATGCCGCACAGGAGTTCTCATAGAAAATGGCAAGGCTTGGTGTGGATTCGGCCTGCTTCCTTGGCAGGATAACCACCTCAAGGCACTCGATCTCAACTTAAGCTCTGTCACTCTACACAACAACGTTAATGCAGATCAATGGTATTCATTCGAGGGACCCATGCTCCTCAGCGGCAACAGATTATTTGTCCTTCAGGGACGAGTTTCACCTGCTTATTTCGATACCAGCAATGCCAACAAACTAGGTCGTGTCCAAGGCGGCGGAGGCACATTCGCACTCATCACTCCCGATGATAAAATCATCCACGGACCAGGTCACGGAAACAATACTTGGGCAAAAGAAAGAACTCACCATTTAGCAGAAAACAACGTCAGCGGAACAGCAGTGACCCGCCACTCACGCGCTCATCGTCTGCTAGTAAATGGCTCTAACAGATACTACATCATCGATGATGCCGTCTCAGCCACTGGCGGAGTAAGCTGGGTGAAAACCCTACCAGATCCAGACTGCCTGATTAAGGTAGGCAACTCTATCTTTGTCGGAGGAAAGAACGTCGTAGTAGCTTATGATGCTGCAAACGGAACTGAGCAAAAACGCTTCACCGTAACGGGAAATGTTCACGCTCTCGCATTCTCAAATGGTAAACTCTTCGCATCAACTAGCGTAGGAAAAATCTATTGTTTCCAATAATAAATTACCTCTCATCCCGCCTATTAAGGATAATCATCGATGCTGCAGCAAGCGCTATAACTAACCCTAACAGAATCCCTACCCACTTCAATAAATCAAAGGTACTGGGTGCACTGGATTCCGGAACTTCACTTGCAGATGAAGTGATATCACTTGGGTCGAATTCTAAAGTATAAGTCTCGTTTGATTGGTCTATAAAATCGCCCGCACCTGTTAGATCTGGGATGACTTTATCGACCATGATAGGGCTAGTATCTACATGACTTTGCCAGTCTGCATTGAGAACAATATCGTATCCAGGACTCTGACTTTTCACGGTGCACGAGCACTCGCCGCATATCTGCTCGCAAGATTTGAAAATAGACTCAGCGGTGATGCTATCTCCTACAGTCACTCCCAAGCAACGTCCCCTTCCAAAAATCGGTGCCGCCAAACATTTTCCAACAAACTTATTACGGCTGAGACCCTTAGTTAGCATATCGATGAATACCTTTTCTTCGGCATCATCCACATCTAGCTCCAATACCGCAAATGATATCTTAAGCGGAATAGCAGAATACAAAACATCATCCAGATCAACCTCCCGTTTCTTTTGCTCAGTATCCAGCTCACTTTTTGGAACCACTTCATCAGAAATTTTCAGTATCTGCTGAGCCTCCTCTATCCCCTCAAACAATGCTTTTCTCGCTGCTGCATCACTTTCTGGATCACCAGATTTTATCATCACCCAGACAGCAGACTCTCCAGCTAAAAGAGATCTCACGATGCCCCGTCTAGCAGGTGAATCAATAACCGCTTGAAGACTTTCTAGAGTTAAATTCGATACATGAATAGGCCTAGCACCCAGACCAGTCTTATCACTAGGTGGATAGAGAGCCAGTGATGGAAACGATTTATCCTGAGATCTATCTATCTTTTCTTTCAGGCTATCTGGAAGACTGCTCACATCCGTAGGCTCCAGAATGAGGTTCAATGGTTTTGATTTCTTATTCAGCAAATCAGAAAGTCTAATCAGCTCCGCCTCCACCGCGGAATCTAACTTCACTTCATAATTCACCCGCAGCGTGTATGACTCATTTTGCCATCGCTCTAAAGCATACCGAAAGACTGGAACCTTACATGCCTGAAGCGTTAAACTGAAGGCGATCAAGAAAGAAAAAATACGCGAAGTCATCGACTGAAATCTAGCTGAAAAACTCCGAAAAACATAGCACAAAATCACATCCAGCTTTCATCAAATTCCTCAGAATAACTCAACATCACACGCTTGATCATCGCGCGTCCACTCTGCTCTTCATCTAACAAAACGTGGTCGATCCTCGCCTCCTCGAAGTCCGCAAGATCTGCCTTAAATTTACACCTCACATAGAGCAACAAGTCCTCCTTCATCTCTCTGGCTGTATGCACAATCGTGAGAGAAATCGGCTTATCTGGAAATGTCACCGCAAGCCCACGCGCTTGCTCTATCTTAGCAGCCTTGAGCGCCTCCCTATCCCGAGCATCCACAAATAAAGCGAAGTGACCATCACCTACGAGGCGTTTGACCGTCTCAGGATTCATCTCAAGAATCACCACGGGGATATGTAATGACTCTAGATTCTTATGTAAATTTTGCCCCACAGGACCATAACCACAGATGATCACATGGTCATGTAGATCCTCAATTTGTCCATCCATCCCTATTTCATGTTCCCATTTATTCTCCTCACTATTACCCACATTTCTATCACTGCATTTCAGGCAATAATTTACCCCTAGCTTCATCAACGTAGGCACCAGTGCCATACTCAATGCCGTGCTCGCTAAAATCAGCTGCTCTATGCCCTCATCAAACACCTTTAGATCCATCGATCTATTTAGCACCACGATAGAAAACTCACCCATCCCGCACAATGCACCAGCCACCACTAGGCTTCTACTGTGTTGTAGCCTAGATAATCTCGCTGCCAGATAAACAACACCACCTTTCACTATCACCAAAACCACCGTAACAATCAACACCGTCACCCACTTATTCATCACCACTTCTAGGTCAATCAACAAACCAACCGACACAAAGAAAATAGTCAGGAAAAGATCCTTGAACGGTAAAATATCTGATAAAACTCGGTGCGAATAAATAGACTCACTCACCACCACACCAGCTGCAAATGCACCCAGCGCGGGGCTTAGGCCTAGCACACCACTTAGCAGAGCCACCGCCGCACAGAGCCCTATCACAGTCACGGTGAAAAGCTCTCTACTCCGAGATTTAGCCACAGCATCTAGCATCTGCGGAAGCCCGAATCTGCTAATCACCACCAGAAAAACCGTGAACCCTATCCCCTTCAGCAACGCATAAATCAATCCCCCACCTGAGTCACTAGACTGACTCACAAGAGCCGGTAATAGCACCATAAATAAAATCGTCATTAAGTCCTGAAACAATGCCATCCCCAGAGTCACCCTCGCCTGCGGACTCTCTGGCAGACCTAAGTCTTGGAACGTTTTTAAACTCACAGCAGTCGATGATAAACACACCATAAAACCTAACAGAAGTGACGCTCTCCACTCCAGCTCAAACATCATTCCGACTCCCATCGCGAGAGCGATACACAGCCCTACCTGCAATCCTCCACCGAGCAGAGCTGGTCTCCTCAGTGCCTTCAGCTCCTTCACTGAAAATTCTATCCCAAGCGTAAACAGCAGCAGCACAATCCCAATCTCAGAAAGGTTATGAATCAAGTCACTATCACCCACTCCAGCCAGATCCAGAATGCCGCTGTTAGACAAAACCAACCCACAGACAAAATACCCAATCAAAAGTGATTGTTTCAGCTGAGAGCAGAGTAAAGAAACAATCACTACAGAACTTAGCACCAGCGTCAGCAATACAAAAATAGGCGGAACAGCACCACCTGCTGCAAGTATATCAACGTTACCTATCCTTAAATTCATCATTACAACGAACTTTAGACTGATCCAGAATGAGCATCAAGCATTTGATGAGTTGCATCTTTAAAATTATGGAATAAACTATTTCAAACAAGACTCCTATCTCTATCATGAAGCTCATCACCATACTACTCACCGTAATCACCCTCACTGCATGTCAAGCGAAGGAAGGCGCCAATAAACCTATGGAAACATCAAACGAAACACCTAAAGAACCCACAGAGAAAGTGGTCAAGACAGAAGCTGAATGGAAAAAAATACTTACCCCTGAGCAGTTCCGTGTGGCTAGAAAATCCGGAACAGAAGCTCCGAATGGCGATGTCTATAAGCAATTCAAAAAGCAAGGTGCAGGTGCCTATCACTGCGCTGGATGCGGGGCTAAGCTCTTCACCTCTAAAGAAAAGTTCGATGCGCGCTGCGGCTGGCCAGCATTTTATGATCCAGCTAAAGCAGAGAACGTAACCACAAAAGTAGATCGCTCCCTCGGAGCTGTCCGCACCGAGGTCAACTGCGCAAAATGCGACGCCCACCTAGGTCACCTCTTCAAAGGCGAAGGCTTCAACACCCCTACTGATCAGCGCTACTGCATCAACGGAATCGTCCTAAAGTTCGTCCCAGAAAAAAAGGAAGAACCCAAAAATGAAGAAAAAAAAGATCCTAAAAAAACAAAGCAACCTGACAAGAAACCGTAAGAAAAGTTGAACCCATTTAAACTCCTAGATTGTCAACTGGCTACCTATTAGGCTCCATCTCGCCTAACTATTTCAAAGCCTTAATGAACCGTAACGCCCAATGCATAGATTGGTTAGAAGCTAGGATCGGTTTTAGCCCATCGAGAATTTGAGAATCTGTTGCGCGATCTAAACCAAAAAGACCGCGACAAAAGGTTACCATTTTATCCTTACTTTCAAACTCCCACAGATACTTATCATTTCTATTCTCAACCACATCAAACCCAGCCTCTAGTAATCTATTCTCTTCAACCGAGTGATCTAAAAAATCACCTTTATGCCCCATGGAGTTATATGTATTTACAAAGCCGTTGAGAAATTCACCTTGGATAGAGTCTTTTTCAACATCTCCAATAACAAATCTGCCTCCTGCTCTCAAGACGCGATACACCTCGCTGTAAAACTCTTCTCGCTGACTAGCATGATGCAATGCCGCCAATGACAGAAATCCATCAGCTGAATCATCTCGCACCGGCAAATCTGTCCAGCTACCAATGTCGATTGACTCATCTTCTGCAGCAAACTCATCACTAACCTCTAGTGCGCGCACATCAACAAAAGCAAATTCATCAGGCAAAAAATGCCTCACATAACACCCCCCAGATGGGAAATCATACACTATCGCATCATGATTCAGATCTAACAGCTCCAGAGGAATCATAAATTCCTGCCGCCTTGCATCCGGACAAAGCAACATCGCCTCATGATACGCTCTCCCTCGATGATTAAAAATCTCCTTATAGTCCATTACACTAACTCATCCTCCATACGTTTTAAATCCTGACATGTATGGCACTTACCACACTTCTGAGGTGGGGCATGATCAAAATACACGGGCTCGCGGCAAGACCACGCACAAGCTCTAACCTCTTCAGGTAACATCTTATAAATCTCAGCTTTAGTTAAATCAGCCACCGGGAATATCCGCTCAGGCATTATAAAATCTTTCTCTAATGATAATGTCATTTCATATAAATTCTGAGCCCGCTCCATCCTATCAAAAAATTGAATTGAACCATCTTCAATATCTGTCCGAGTTCGACCCATTGCTACCTTCGCTATATCTTGATACTCTCTCACTATATTAGCTGCCATAAAAGCAGCTAGATCCATATCCCATACAAACTTACTTTTCAAAAACCGATACTCTACTAAATTTTCTGTGTATCGGATATTCCTACAGGTAAGTTTCTGAATCACAGGCAAAACACTCTCCACGGCATGCGCCTCAGCTTCCGTTCTATCTTCTCTATTCATTAAATGCATATGATGGACATGTATATCATAATCACTATACTCCGTAGCGGTCAATAACCTGTAGAGAACTCCGAGAGAGTCTAATCCTCCTGAGAACATGCACAATATAGACTTACTATCATTCAACATAATATCATTATCAATATAGAATAGAACTTGACAAGGATAGTCGCTATTCATACGGTGTTTTATTATGAAGCACAAAAAATCAATCATTACACTATGTTCCTCTGGTTTAGCTGTGTCTTCCTCCCAGGCAGCTCTTATTTTTAATGACTTTTCAGACATCACTCTGAGTCCCTCGCCTGATGACACGCTGAATATCTTCTATGACTTTGAGACAGCTACCTTTTCAGCCAGCCAAACAGCTGGATCGGACTACAGAATCACAGCCTCTCAAACGGACTCAAATGCATTTTATATTACCTCGCTAGATGCCAGCTACTTTGTTCTTGGAGGTGAATTTGAAACACAGTTTGCCGGTGGAGAACATACAGTAGGTGGTCCTCCAAATCGCCAACAGCTAGCTAGAGCATACAGCCTAGGTGAAGTTATCGGAATAGATTCTCCAGAAGCCTATATGTTAGGCACATCGATCGTAGCTACACAAGGAACAGTTGTAGCAGGTCCAGGCTACGATTTCTCAGCTCCTGATGTAGCCATCGGTCTAGTTCACTATGACGATCCATCATCTGATTATCAATTCGGATTTATCAATGTAGAAGACGGTAGCCTCATTCTTCAATCGGCTGGCACACAGACTACCCCAGGAGGAAACGTCCAAGTCACCAATGTCCCAGAACCTAGTTCAATGTCGCTTCTCGCACTTGGGCTTCTAGGTGTCACATCTTACCGACGCAGACAAGCTAGTTAATAACCTTTACTAATCTACTAAAAAAACAAAGCCACCTAGAAGTTCTGAGAACGCTAAGGTGGCTTTTTCTTAGTATGGCTACCAAGCAACTACTCCTCTTATGGGAAACTGCAAACTGGGTTGACCTTGAACGCATCCTTAAGACAGGCAAGTTGCCAAATTTTCAAGCCTTCTGCAACAAAGGCTCCGCAGGACGGCTCACTATTGTTCATCCGCTATCAAAAATAGCTAATGCAGTTAGTTTGGCGTCTGGACTTCCCCCCTGTGATCACAAAATATTCAGTTCTCTACAAGCTTCTAACGATACTCTCAGAGAATCAAATAGCTCAGATTGGACACCGCTCTGGAACACTCTCTCTGAGCATGGTCTCCGCTGCATCTCTATCAATTGGCCATTGACTCATCCAGCTACACAAAATCACTCATCTATTATCTCAGACAGATTCTTCTGGAGTGGACGACATCACTACCGCCACTGCACCCCTGCCGACAGTGTCTCTCCTGCAGTAAACAGTGACACTCTCAAAAGAATCAATGCTTCACGTATCCAACCTCAAGAACTAGGATCTGATGTGTTAGAAGAGTTTCTGGAACAGGATCTTTCAGACCCAGAAATAGCTCCTAATGTCCCTAAAATCCAAACGCTACTCTCTAGAATATATTCAATCCATGCTACTAGTTTAGAGATGCTTCTTTCTGATACTTGGGATCAGTCATTCATTAGATTTACAGGGTTAGCTGAAGCTCTTCTACTAATAGAAAATTCAGTATTAAAAGCGAAGCACCGAGATAAAGTTTACCATATTTTTGATCAACTACTCGGTGTCACACTCTCCCAGTTAGAA